>JALGZP010000106.1 GCA_025774845.1 bacterium | reverse complement strand
GCGACCTCGAAGTGGTTGGATGCTCCTATCATGGCGCTCGGTGCAGCGTCCCGGTAATTTAGCCTCATAAGGCGTGCTATCCCATAGGTCACCCAGAAGATGAGCATGGTCTGGATGAAGAGGGGGATGGCGATCCAGCCGATGGTGGCGGGGTTGGCAGTGATGACATCACCCTTGAATGAGAAAAGCAGAATGAGGGTTACGAGCAAGGCCGTGATCGAAATGGGTGTAAGAATAGGCAGAAAGTGTTGCCGGAACCAGTCAATGCCCTTCTTGGAGATAATCCAGCGCCTCGTGAGATAGCCGCAGACAAGCGGCAGGCCAACGTAGATCGAGACCGAGAGCAGTATGGTTTGCCAGGGTATCGGCATAGCGTTTACACCCAGGAGAAAACCTCCCAGGGGACCATAGAGAAACAGCATCGCAAGCGAGTTTATGGCCACCATAACAAGCGTATGACCGGCATTGCCCCTGGCGAGATAGCTCCACATCAGGACCATCGCGGTACACGGTGCGATCCCGAGCAGAATGCAGCCCGAGATATAGCTTCTCCAGAGCTCGACCTCCTGTCCTGATTTCAGTATCTCCGTACCCGGCAGGAATCGTTTGAAGAGGTACCCGAGGAACAGCGTGGATATCGCATACATCGTAAACGGCTTCACGGCCCAGTTTACTGCGAGCGTAAGGCCCACCGGCCTGGGGGTCTTACCGGCTTTCACGACTTCGGAGAAATCGATCTTGACCATGATGGGATACATCATGAAGAAGAGACAGATCGCTACAGGGATTGAGACCTGATAGACAGAGATTGCATCCAGGGTCTTTGCCACCTCCGGCGCCGCTCTTCCGAGTGCAATGCCTGCTGCTATGCATAGACCAACCCACAAGGTAAGGTACTTCTCGAAGACGGAAAGCGTCTTGACTTGAGGTGTCGCTACGGGCTCCGTTCCCGGATTCATGCCATAGCTCCTTCTAAAGGCGAATCTGTCACTGGTACTGGTGCGTCAGGCCTTGTAATGCCGGCAAAGCTCCTTTACAGGTGTTCGCCTGACCGCCTCAAGGCGTCGCATGTCATCACATACCTGCCCGTCATCGGCCAACGACTCCTGTACCCATCGCAGGGCGGAACTTGTTCTGGTGGATGCGGCTTCATCCGGGAGTCGATAGAATATCCAGCGGCCTTCCTTCTTGGCCTCGACCAGCCCGGCTCCATGCAGTATGGCCATGTGCTTTGAGACCGTTGAAGGGGCAAGACGGAGCATTTCTATGATCTGACAGACGCATAGATCGCCATCACGCAAAAACATCAGGGCTCTTACGCGATTCTCATCTGACAGGGCTTTTGCAGTAGCCAGGAACTCCTTCATGAGGTCGGTCTCCTTCCGCCGCTCAAGCGCACTCAGTCGAGTGACCAGGCACCTTCTGGTTTTTCGAAGAATATCTTACCGTCACGCAGCCACAGCAACGTCTTGGCCGTCCGGGCCGCTCGCTGATCGTGAGTGACCATTACAATCGTCTTCCCCTGTTTATTCAACTCCGCCAGAAATCCCACAACTTGCTGGCCGGTTTCGGGGTCCAGGTTGCCTGTCGGTTCGTCCGCCAGTATGATCTCCGGGTCGTTGGCCAGCATCCGAGCAAGGGCAACACGCTGCTGCTGGCCGACACTCAGCTCCGGTGGCTTGTGGTCGAGTCTGTCGGCAAGGCCGACCTGCTTCAAAAGGGATTCAGCTCTGGCTGTCTGGTCCCCATCAGTCTGTCGCGTCAGAAGAAGCGGCACCTGTACGTTTTCGAGGGCGGAGAGATAGGGTACCAGGTTGAACATCTGAAACACAAAACCGATCTTCTCCCGTCTCACCCGGGCCCGATCGTTCGAGGGGAGGTCATACAGCGACCTACCGTCGAGGAGAACACGGCCTTCGGAGGGTGAGAGCATACCTCCCAGAGTCAAGAGAAAGGTGCTCTTGTACCTTGGACATGGCGATAACATTCTTGCCACGATGGTTATAGATCTTGCTGGCTTCTTCAATTTGCAGCACCCTTTAAACCTCCTGGAGGGATGCGCATGGATCAAGGCGCGCAGCACGCCGCGCGGGAAAGTAACTGGCCACCAACGCGATAGCTGTGGATACACCAACAGCCCACAGGGCAAGCACGGGCATCGGAAGCACCGGCACTCCTGCGATTCTGGGACCAAGTGTGATTGATAAGAAGGTTCCTATGAGGTAGCCGACGATTCCACCTGCAAGGCCCAGCAAAAGCGCCTTGAGGAGAAACATCCTCAGTACCGTGGAGGAGGTGGCTCCCAGAGCCATTAGCGTCCCAATCTCACGGCGCCTTTCATACACGTTGGCGAACATGTAATTCGCGATACTTGCCACACCAACAAGAACGATGATCACGAGAAAAAGTAGAGACAGGCGGGACATCATTCGATTGGTCCTGATCTGGGTGTCGACGACCTGAGTGACTGTGACAACCTTTGCCTCCGGAAGCAGCCGGTTGATCTTTTCGACCAGACCTCCGAATATCTCATTGCAGCATCCAACGACCTCGATGGCATTCACCACGGGACCCTTTCCCGCCAGCTCTTGAACCGTGTGAAGGTGAGCGAAGATGCGAGAGTCATCGATGGTGCCGGTCTGTGGCAGGGTCGCGATCACCTTGAAGCTATTTCCCAGCAGACTCACCGTGTCCCCTTCTTTGATTGCCAGGGAGGTGGCTACATCTGCACCCACGAGTACCTCGTCGCCTTCGAGCGTTTCAATGACCCGCTTACGAACAAGCGTTTCCCTGGGAGGTTCATCACCGGCACCCGGAGCATCCGTTACCACTCCGCACCCTATCGGCCTTGAGAATATACCTGCACCCGCCCAGGCAGCCTTTGCCTGGAACTCATTCCTGGGAAGTATCCCGGTCAGAGTGAAACTTCTGGCTTGCACTTGCACCGGGACGGATAGCTTCGGTGACAGATTATCGAGCCCCTCGATATCAGACATCACGAGCCTCGTGACATACTCTTCCGGGAACTCCTCACTGTGAAGATCGGCGCTGTAGTAATCCTGCAGGGAAACCGACTTTGGTAGGATCAAGATGTTGGCGCCCAGTGTATCCAGTTGCCTTGCAACGGCCTTTTCTGAGAAGAAGGTGATATTCTTGATCGCCACAATGACAGTTACCCCGAGCAGTACTGCCAAGAAACCAGTGAGCAACTGGTTCTTTCGCTCGAATAACTCCCTCCAAACAAGTGTCCTGAGCTTCATAGTGTGTTCTCTCCGCCCTACGGACCACAGCCCTGGGGACCACATCCACTGGGGCCGCAACTTGTGGAGCTTGTGAGTGCAGCGATTATAGTCTTCTTATCCGTAGCGCCCTCGAATCTGGCTACGGCCTTTCCGGGTGGTACAAGACAGACCGTGATCGCTTCATTCGTCTGCGGGTCAATTTTCAGCGCTGCGAGGAACTCCGATTCAGCGGGATTCGCAGGATCTACCGCCACGATCTCCGTTGAGGGGCCAAAGCCGGGGTCCGCCTTGACATCCTGAACTCCCTTCATGGCAACATCGTTTGATGTTGTACTTGCATTCTGAACACACACGAGCACGACCCTGCTGTCCTGGAGGGCCTTCAGGGATCTCTCGGTACCCGGGCTCACAAAGGCCTCAAGCAGATTCTTCTCGTCAAACTGTTGAGGGAAACCTCCCGTGATGGCTCCGTTGGGAGCCACTGCCAGGACCAGTGGCATGGGGGCCCGGCTAACGTTGAACCTGTCCACGATGGGTCTTTCTGCCGGATTGCTCGTGTCAACCTCCAGGGGGACGGCCTGTTCGGTGACCCTGCTCACGGTCTTGCGGAAAGAAGACCTCGCTGATTCTGTCTTCTCGCTCTCGTCCGAATAGAAGAAAACGAAGGTGTATTTACCTGCTTCAGCAGCACGCTCAATCGCGGAGATGCTCCCCGACTGGCCCGGTGTCGCAGAAGCCTCGTCTTCGCGAGTAGCTTCGTGAGTACCGCCGGCTGCGATGTCGGTTTCCGATATAGTACCGTCGGTGCCGGGCTTGTCGATAACTGCTTCAGCCACCGGCCTGTCAGTCGGTCTCTGTTTTCCCGTGTATATAGGGATCATAATCGCGCAGAGAATCACTACAGCAGCGACTACTATTACGAGTGCTACTCGCTTACTCATGATTGACAGCCTCCATTGTCATAGGGTTAGAACAGGTCTGTCGGAGCGGCCTCCAGGCAATACGTTACTTCGCCATTTAACGAATTATATATTATAGAATCGCCTTTGTCAACACCGATCCTGCTGCGCGCCACGATCCGCTTCACCTCAAGTCCGACGCTATCCCACAAAACCATGCGCTCAGGCATTTGCGTGGGGAGCCGGTGGCGATTTAGCATGTGAATTACCAGACTGTCACGGAACTACTTCGAGCGTCGCTTCATGGTGAGCAGAGGACCGTACATTCCCCAGAGGCAGGCCCGGAACGCGGCATGGCTTGTAAAGTGCGCGCTGCCGACTCGCTTTAACCGGAAGGGGTTCGTCCCTGGTGGGTTGAGGCCGAACTCAACGCTTACGGCGCCTTTGAAAGCCGCCTTCTTCAGTTGATCGACAACCGTGTCGTTATGGTCCCCGTAGGGGTAGGCCAGCAGATCCACCTCGTGCTTGAGATTGGTCAGAATGGCCTCACGGCTTTGCTCGAGTTCCTGCTCGATCTCATGCGCGTTCAGAGCGGCCAATGAGCGGTGGCTGTGCGTGTGGCTCTGGATGTCAAAGCCCCTCTCAAGCACGTCGCCGAGTTCACCCCAGCCCATAAGAGGGGACATGTGCAAACCGGATTCCATCCGCCAGTCGGGGTTTCCACCTACATGGGCCGTCGGGACAAACACGGTTCCCGTGAATCCAAACTCCTGCATGGTTGGAACCGCGTGCTCGTGAACGTTTCTGAAAGCATCGTCGAATGTGATGACCGCAACTCTACCAGAAGTAAATCGCTTCGCACTAAGATCGGCAAGGTAGTCCCTCAAGAGCATCGTCTCAAACCCGAACTCCTTCAAATACCTCATCTGCCATGCGAACTCCCCGGGAGAGACGGATACCACGGAGCCACTGGTGTCAATGGAGTGATATGTGAGGATGGGAGGGAGAGTCTTCCGCTTGATCCTCTCACCGAACGCTCCAAGATACTTAAGAACAAAACGCTCAAAGTGACTCATCGGCTGAGTATCAACTCCCTGTGCTTACGATAGAAACGTACATAGGAACGGAAGTGTTCGAAAACCATCCTATTGAAAGGATTCCCTCTTGTGATTCCCTGAAGAAAGTGGATCCCGACAAATGCCGGATAACAGATCACCTCGTACCCCGCCTTGATCGCCCTCGCGCAATAGTCCGAATCCTCGAAACCGTAGAACATGCGTTCGTCCAGCGGTCCGATCTCATCGATCACGCTCTTCCTTATGAGTTGAAACGCTCCCTCGACCATATCTACTTTTCTCGGCTCCTTACGGTCCCAATCCGCAAGATGGTGCTTCTTGAGGATTCGACTGTTCTTTACAAGACCGATATACGAAAGTCTTCTGAGGAAAACGTGTACCGGCCGGGGGAAAGTCCTTGCCGACGGGTGAACCCGGCCGTCCTCCGCCATGAGTGTGCAGCCCATAATCCCGACGCTCTGGTGCGCGTCCATATAGGAGAGGAGGGAGGGAAAATCGTCTGAAACGATCTCGACATCCGCATCGAGTATGAGAACGTACCGCCCCCGGGCAATCCGGATACCCTGGTTCCTTGCCCTGGCCACTCCCATGTTGCGTGAATTCTCGATCAGGGTGACCTCGGGGAACTTGGCTTTGATCCCCTCCAGCGTGCCGTCGATGGAATTGTTGTCGATCACGATGACTTCAAAGTCGAGTCCCGTCACCTTGCGGTAAACAGAGTGCAGACATCGCTCAAGGTGGTGCCAGCAGTTGTAGGTGATGATGACGATTGAAACATCCATCAGAGCGCCTTTCCTCAGAACTCTCTGAAGTGACACTTCCAGATTCCGAAGTTACGGGTCCGTGTGATCTCCCCTACAAGGCGCACCTCTCCCAGACCCGTAATCCTGTAGAGCTTCTGATAGAGCGGCCACTTTCCTGAATCCACGCAGGCCCTGATCTTCTGCTTCCCATGTCGGCGGTAACAATCGAGTACGATCTTTGATGAGGCCGCCCTCAGAATGTTCTTGAGTTTGTAATCCGGATGGGTGAAAGCATCAAAAGCAAAGCACTCATCCGCTTTGACCGGAATGGTCATCTTAAGATACGGATCGAAGAAATCATGGAAGGCAACCCACTCGTAGTAGACGAGCTTCTCCCGATCGTAAACGACATAGACTGCGTGGCCCTCCCCGAGCCACCGCCGCATTTCATCAAGATCTCTCCCACCGGCCAGTTCCGAAATCGCCTCAAGGTCCCGCTCCTCTCCGGTGCGAAAGGTGACCGGCACGTCTGCCGAAAGCCCCTCGGACCCGCTCCCGGCAAACCATTCAGGCTTTTCATCCTGAGTCGAGGCTTCAGTGACGTAGAGGACCAGTCTGGTGTGGACAAAGCGCCTCAACCTTCCCAGCCAATGCTGAATTACTGCGTTCACCCGTCGGGTCATCTATTGGGCCTCCGAAGTCGGTCGGCCAGCAGTCTCATGGGAGCTATCCGCTGAAGGAACGGCTTGATCCTGGCAAACCAGACGTAGAACGCGAGGGCTGACTTACCCTTCCCGAACAGCATGAATTCGTAGTTGGTCCTGGAGAGATCGGTCCAGTGAGACTTGTATGAATCCGCACCTCTTAGAAGATCGACCATGCGAAGGCCATGCGCATAAGCTTCCCTTATCACATGGTAGAGAACCATTTTGCCCGGTGAGTACTGTTTCAGAGCCTGGTTATAGCCATGCTGATAACAATAGGCCGTCCCCTTGTACCGGAATCCATAATGTATTCCCACAAAACCGCTGTCACTGTCCAGTCTCAAGAATTCAAGCCATCCTCTTGATGCAAAGCGCTTCCCCAGAATGCTGAAGAACTCCCGGTGAGCCGGGTCCTCGAGTATACTCCGTTTTTGCTTTTGAACCAATCTCTCGACGTGATGTCGGTACAGATCGGGCAGGTTTTCCGTGATCTCTTCCGCCTCTATTCTTGTCAGTCTCAGTCCGCCGATCTCACTGTACCGGTTGAGCAGCCTCTTTATATCCCCTCTCATCTTGCGTTTGACTCGCCTGAACTGTTCCTCCCACGGTAAACCGGCATCAACAGGAAGATACCGGCAGGTGGCAATGATCCGATTCCGGGTTCGCAGATCTCTCTCCCGGGACAGAATCCTGTTGAGGGCTTCGACATTGGGCGAGTTCTCAGGCAATTCAGAGAGCCTTAAGAAAGGATAGTGGGCAGTCTCGAAGATGTACCGGATGAACTCGCTCAGAACCTCTTCCCGGTCCTTAAGGATGATGAAGTCGTGGTAATCGGCATCGGGGGCACCTGCAAACTCTACGCCGGCAACCGGGCACCCCGGGATGAAGGCGGTGTGTCTCATCAGGGGAGCAAGACCGAGGATTTCCTGGCCTCTCATGGCAACGAGCAACAAGAGTTCGTGCTTGTCTCCGAAAGCTTCCCACCAGCTCTGGAACCACTCGTGGGTCAGGTACGGGTTGTCGACGTAGCTTCGGGCAAGCAGCCCGTTCCAGATCTTGCCGAATTGCTTGAACCGGGAAAGATCCGATATGGCTTCTATTTCAATCTCGGGTGGCAAGCGACAGGTCTCCTTTAGCTCAGATATCCTAATCCGCGCAAGCGCTCGCGTAGTTCATTCTCATCTTCCGTGCTGAGGCCCCCGGATTCTGCCCGGGACCGGTCGGCATGAACGTACTCGGGCGGACGATTGAGTGTAAACGAATCTTCAAGTATGTCCAGGGCCGCCCGGCCGTCGACATCATCCGGAATGGGAAGCCCCATCAGGTAGAGGACGGTCGGGCAGATGTCATATACACTCAGATGGCTCTGATTACCTTGTTTGACCGGGCCACCGTGTGCAACGAAGATACCTTCCATTCTGTGGCACCCCCAGCCGAACTCTCTGTTCGGAGCCTCGAAAACGCTGTTGGAAAGGAACATGTCCGACCGGTACTCACAGTCTTTGATCGTTATCAGGATATCCGGTGCGCACTTCGTGAACGGACCGGAGTAGTACTCTTCGCGCTTCATGACGGAGGTGATGACAGGTTCGTTGGTTTCAGGATCCCGGAGATTCTTCAGCCTTTCGATAATCTCATCTCGCAGCGGTTCATACTGCTCGACGGGAACGATACCCAGAGGACTCCTGCCCTCGAGATTGATATAGATACCTGTCTGCTCTGTGATCGCACTGACAAAGGCCCTTGTTTTCGTCCAATCCACACACCGGTAGAACTGGGTGAGGCGGTCTTCCAGGCCTACCGGTTTCGCGAGGGCCCTTGCGCCTGCTCCGGTCACGAGCTTCCGTCTCAACTTCCACCGATCCACACCGGCGACCGCTTTCCTCAAGCCCCGCCAGGTTTTCTCTTTGAAAGAGGAATAGAGGTACCTGCCTCGCTTCACCCGCAGATAGCCTTCGACCTCAAGCCATTTGTTCATGTGCACCTTTTTTTCCATCGCGCCGAATCCGTGGTCGGAAACGATGAGAAGTACGTCATCGGAGGTGAGGTGCCCCTGAATCTGTCCGATCGTCTGATCGAGATCCCGGTAATATTGATAGATATCCTCTTCCACGGACGGATCCATCTTGAGTCCCTCGGGAAAACCACGCGGATCGAGATAGTTCCAGAGCGAATGCTGAATCCGGTCTGTTCCGGTGAAGACGATCATAAAGAAGTCCCAGGGCTTGTTCTCCATGAGGTAGAGAGCTGCTCTGCCCCGCTGCTTGTGACAGTATCGAAGGTCCGAAACAAGCTCCC
>JALGZP010000043.1 GCA_025774845.1 bacterium | reverse complement strand
CTGGCACTCACGACGGCAAAGCCCTCATACGGTATGCAGTTCTGATGACAGACAGTTACGAGGAGCGTTCCCTCGGTTGCAGGAGTAAATCCGAACGATGCTATTCCTCCTGAGGTCACTCCCACTTCATAGACGTCATCGTCCTTATACAGACAGACCGTCGCGCCGTCGACTGGTCCTCCGCCGCCATACACATCGACGGGGAATGTGACCGGATTTCCGGGCAAGAGGCCCTCTTGGTGGGTAACAACAAGACTGTCGGGATCATCCGTCCAGACAGTGAGTGCCGGATCCCCGAGGAGATGAAGTTCCGTGAAGCAATACATATTGAGGTTGTAAGGATCATAAGGGTCATACTGGTCGTTCTTCGCCAGCGAGAAGTTATCCCCCAGAGATGTCATACCCAGATCGAAGAGGTTCCGGTAGAAGTTTTCGTTCTGAGCACATGTATAGTGGGCCATATCTCCCATAGGGCCTCCCCACCCGTAGCAGGTATTGCCTATGAAGGCAATGCTCCCGCCGAATCGATTGGTGGTTGCAGCCTCACCGATACACTTGAACGTGCGGAAATCGGCAGGAAAGCAGCCGATAGGGAAGAGGATACTCCGCCGATCGCCATTAGTGAGAGCATCCATGTCAGCTGAGGTTATGTCCTCGGTGTGGCAGTTCCAGCCCATAGCCATAACGGTTGTGTTGCAGTGGTCATAGTGGTTCACAAGGTGATAACCCTGGTTGAGGTAAGCGATCACGTCACCCCTGTGGGTACCCGGCTCGCTGTCGTACTCGGTGTCAATACTCCACGTTCCCGGAATAAACGGCGTGCGGATATAGTCCTCCTGGAAGGTCTCGCCATCAAGATCGTTGCATGCTTGAGTATCAAAACCGAGAAGAAGGGCCGTCTTCGCATAACCGGTCAGCGGTGGAGTTCTCTCATATATCAGTACCCTGTTTTTGAATTTCCTGGCCGCTGAAGCAGATGGTACAGATATCCTGCCGATGTTGACTTCAAGTATCCAGTCGTCATCGTAATCGCCGTAGTAGGTGTCGTTCGCAATGTCATCGGTCCAGTATTCCGGGACCGTGATCGTCCGGATATGGTAGGGGATGATGTCGGACTCTCCTCCGAGCAGGAAATCGGTAGCGCCCCAGTTGGCGTGGGCATCGGCCACGAACGCTCTGATCATCTCAATATCGGTACCGGTGTAGCCTCCGCTGGTGTAGATCCACTCGGTGGTCACGATGGTTGCCCGTCGCCCCTGCCGCGTTCTCCAGTCGGCAAGTTCCTCAAGCCCGGGCTTCAGAGCCTCAGACGTTATGATCACATAATCATACTGATCCGGATCGACTCCCATCGGTTGTGGCCCAAAGACAGTCCGGAGCTCGACGTCCTCGGGATTGACGACCATTGTCTTGAGTCGCTGCTCGTATGTCACCCGAGAGTCGCTCCGGAGGTTTCGAGGCAGATAATCACCACACTGCCTTCCCTCTGTTCCCTCGATCACCATCTCAATACGCGTAGCAAGCGTGAGCCTGCCCTCCGAGGGGACGTAGCGAACGGGGCGCACATGAAATGCCGCGATGTTCTGACCTGCAAGGTCGGCCTGGCGCAGAAACTCAACTCGCTCAACGGGGTATGGTGTGCACGATGCATACAAAGCGGCATCAGGTTTCAGCGTCGCGTCATAGGGTATGGCTGATGTCATGGGCCGCGGGAGCTGGGCTGGCGCGACAAGAAAACGACCGGGAATCTCCTCCGTCGCGACGTCGATCACGCGGACGCCGGTTACGGTCATTCCGGCAGGGAGCGCGACCCACATAGTGGCTGCCGGTAACCTGGGCTTGCCTGCTTCGGCAAGGTAGGAGGCATCCTCAAGATGCACCGCATCGTAACCATCAACACTACTGAAGCTCAGACCGTCCTGCGAGAAGGAAAGAGCGACGCGTGTCTCGATAACAGCACCGTCTGTCTGACTTTTCACCTGTGCCTGAAGACTCCTACCCAACGAAATACATGGAAGCGCTATCAAAATGGTCAGGGCAAGTACTAGCATCCAGAACGTGATACCGGTCGTCTGCCAACGGCCCGCTAAGCGTGAGTGCATGTCACTACCTCCTGTGGCCCGGCCTGCTTTAACAGGGGACAGCTATAAGGGTAGGCTCCGTCCTTACCGCTGGTGTTCCACCCCCTATTTTACCACACTTTTGGCCTCCTGCCAAGACTGCACCGGGTCCTCAGGGCATGAGCAAACAGGCAATATGGTTTTGGTTTGCCAACCAGTTTGCCATATGCGAACATCCGGCGTGGAGGGAGGGACGTCCAATGAAATACCCGGCACTGGTTTTGGTGCTGCTCATGCTGAGCGGCACATACGGTTGTGCAACAATGTCGGTCACCACCGACTATGATCAGGATACCGACTTCACCCAATACAAGACCTTTGACTGGATAAAGCAGAAATCCAAAGTCCCGCCGAGGCGAGCTTTCGATGCCACGCTTTTTGACAAGCGACTTCGAGGTGCTGTTGAGGCCGAGCTTGCGGTCAAGGGTTACGAGCGGGTAACGGCGGGCAAGCCCGACCTGCTCGTTGCATATCACATTGGATCCAAGAACAAGGTCGATGTCACCACACACGGCTACCGCTACGGTCCAAGAGGCCGGTGGGTCGGAAGACACGTCGATGTCCACAGGTACAAGGAAGGCACTCTGCTACTGGATCTGGTCGATGCGGATGTGAAGCAGCTCATCTGGCGTGGTACGGCGGTGGGTGCGGTCTACAATCCAAGGGATATGGAGGCAAGGATTCTCGAAGCCGTAACCGAGCTCTTCGAGGAGTTTCCTCCGGAATAGCGCTGCCGGGCAGATAATTCCGTACCAGCTTACAAATTCAAACCAACAAATTCACGACCGTGTAATTTGGTGACTGGTACCGAATTATGCAATTGTGTTGACACCCGCGCGATAGCCTGATAGATTTGTTGACAAGAAAACTGAATACTCTTTCTCGGTGTCCGTAGGGACTGAAAAGGGAAGTGAGGTGCGATTCCTCCGCGGTCCCGCCACTGTGATTGGTGAGCTCAACCTCAGATAGCCACGGGTGGCCCCACCTGGAAGGCGAGGGTGAGCGGCTGAGCCATAAGTCAGGAGACCTGCCGGGAAGGGCCCATGGAACTCTTCGTGGCCAAAGAGATGGGCGGCCCGATCTCTTATTCTGTGAAGATCGGGTTTTTTGTAGGTCGCAAGAGTCTCCGTGGTGAAATCGTTTACCGAGCGGGGGGTCTTGGTGAAACGGCCATCGTCATTCACGATCTTTGCTGCACTCACTCTGATTACATCCGGTTTTGCGTTCATCCCATGCTGGCGTAGTTGCTGCCTGGCCTCAGAGACCGGCGCCTTCCCGGACACAGTCTTCACTCTGCCGGAGATCCTTATCGAGGCCGAACGGATCTCAGAGATAGAGGGACTCAGAAACCGTCCGGCATTTCTCACAATCATCCCCATGGATGACACCGGTCACCGGGTCTCGAGTGCCGCCGAATACCTCGCCCGCAGTGTGGGTGTTCATGTTCGCTCGACCGGCGGCTATGGTACCTACAGCACAGCTTCAGTCAGGGGATCATCCGCAAAGCAGGTCCGTGTGTTCTTAGACGGCATCCCACTGGGTCAGGCCCAGAGTGGTGTCGTCGATCTTGCCGATATTCCCGTGTCATCGCTTTCGAGGATTGAGGTTTATCGAGGCTTCGGACCGTACGATCTCTCAGGAAGCTCAATCGGTGGTGTTGTTAACCTGGTGACCAGGAAAGCAGCTGATACGGGAAGTGGACAGGTCTCGGCCTCGTACGGCTCGCTCTCCACGGCGAGATACCACGGAAGTTACTCCTTCTCCCGGTCAAACTGGGACATGCTTGCCGTCGCAACCGCCACCTCGTCGGCGAACAACTTCGAGTTCCTGGATGATAATGGTACGCCCTATAACCCGGATGACGATGAGACCGTTGAGCGCATCAACAACGATGTAGATGAGTACGAGGCACTCCTCAAGGTCAGCCGGCCTCTCTCGGGTGGTACCCTGGTCGCATCAAACCAGTTCTACTACCGCCGTCAGGGACTTCCCGGCTACAGCGCCATACAATCACAAACGGAACGTATCACCAAAGTCTATGATCTCTCGCATATCGGTTGGCGCAGGCGCTGGGCTGCCGCGGCCGGACTCCGGACAGGGCTGGGTCTCTACTACCTCTACCAGCGCGATCACTTCGAGGACCGCCGGCCGAAGACGGTCGGTGTCAAGCCTGATGAAAAGAATCGTACCCTGTCCTTTGGTGGAAACCTGCGCTGGTCGCTGCCTCTCTCTAAGTGGCGGCAAACCCTGCGGGGTCTTGTGGAGTTCGGGCAGGAGGCGTTTCGCCCCGAGGAGTTAAGAACCGATGTCGAGCAAGGCGAACGGCAAACCAGGAGAACACTTGTCCTCAATCTTGAGGATGAGATCAACCTCATCACGAAGCGCCTGCGTCTCGTGCCCACGGGTCGATACGAGCGTTACACAGATCGTACACAGCCCTTTGAAACGATACGCCGCGATATGACAACGTATAACCGCGATCTCATTGATACAACCGTCATCCATTCGGAGTTATCAGGAAGGGTCGGGCTGGTTGCAGCTCCAGGGGCGGGCTTGAGCATCAAGGCCAACTACGGTCGCTCATACAGGATACCGTCCCTGATGGAAATCTTCGGCTACCGCGGCATGACGGTACCCAACCCTGGGCTTAAACCCGAAAGGGGTCTCAACCGTGACGTGGGTATCAGTTACGACTTTCAATTCGGGGCCGGACAATATCTCGCCGCTGAGTTCGCGTACTTCTGGTCTGATGTAGAGGACCTCATCATGTTCGTCTACGTGCCTTTCGCACAGGCGGCCCAGGCCATCAACATCGACGGTGCGGAAATCGAGGGATATGAGTGTTCGATTTCAAGCGGCACCTGGCGCGGCTTCACAGTATCGGCCAACCTGACCCACCTTACAGCTATAAATACGGGACCGGTGTCCTACATGACAGGCAAGCATCTGCCAAACCGGCCTCGGGACGAAGCTTCGGCCGCGGTCAGGTGGTCGTACCGCGGGGCATCGGCCTTCTATGAATTCGACCATATCTCGGGCAACTACTGGAATGCGTACAATGGCGTCGCACCCAATAACAAGGGTCCGCTCTTCGCAACTCGCAGCCTGCACGCCGCGGGCGTGAAAGTACCGACGGGTATCCCGCACACCGGTTTCGGTATCGAGATGAGAAACATAACGAATCAGCAATATGAAGATGTAATGGGCTTTCCGCTTCCGGGTCGATCGACAATCGTGACCCTCGTGGTCAGACTTTAAGGAGGAATCACCGTGAACAGACTCAGCATCACACACGCCCCCGTTCGGATGGGAGTACTCATAAGAATCATTGCCGGAGCTGCACTCGTGGTAGTCGTGATCGCAGCAGCACTCCCGGCTGAGGAATACGCATTTGTCGTGACCACGGATTACTACTCGGCCGCATATTACTCGACTATCGAGATCGGGCCACCTCGGACCGCTGATGTAAGCATCGCACCCGTGAGCAGCGATCCTCTGGCCTACTATGATGTAGATGAAGACATGATTTTCGTCATCAATCGCTATCTTGCCGACAATATTCAGATTGTCGAGGCCGGTCAGGATTTCTCTACGATCGGGCAGTATTCAGTCGGAAATGGGTCCAACCCTCATGACATAAGATTAGCGAGCGGGACCAAGGCCTATGTGTCCCGCTATGAGTGGAAGACCCTCCTGATCGTACATCCCTATACCGGGGACTCTCTGGGAACTATTGATCTCTCACCCCTTGCGGACGCCGACGGCATACCCGAGATGGATCGCATGGAGATTGTGGGTAACAGACTCTTTGTTACCCTGAACAACATAGACCGTTTCACCTGGCTCCCCGCCGGGCCGGGTAAGATCGCTGTAATCGATACCGAGACGGATACCTTGATTGACTGTGACTTACTCGCCCCGGGTATCCAGCCCATCACACTTGCGCTCCCCAATCCATACAGCGAGATCAGATATGACCGCTGCCGCGGTGAACTTGTTATCGGATGTCTTGGTGCGTGGGGGGTTCTGGATGGTGGGATTGAGACCATAAATCCAGTGACTCTTGAAAGCAATGGCGTTGCCATAACCGAGACCGAGCTCGGGGGTGACATATCCGACGGTCTGTTTGCGCCCGACGGCAAGGGTTATGCCGTAGTCCTCGATCCTGCGGCCTGGCCTGATAACTATGGACGCCTGGTCGTATTTGACCGCGCTACACGTGTTGTTAAGGACACCCTCCACCGGCAGACATCGGGTATGGGCGCTTCACTGGCCACCATCGAACTCAACAGGCAGCGGGAACTCTACCTGTGCGACCGCGATCTCACCCAGCCGGGTATCCGCATCTTTGACACCGTGGCGGATACAGCGATCGCATTCCGTGATGTGGGTATACCGCCTTTTGATATCGCATTCATCCAGGCACCAATGGCCGGTACGAATCCCGAAACGCAACCTGATCACGAATCAGGAATGCTTACGGCATGGACCTATCCCAATCCCTTCAGACAGGCAACGAACATCATGTTTACAGTGCCCCGTGAAGCATCGGGTACCGGTGTTCGTATCAGCATCTATGATCCCCTTGGACGACTGGTTTCAACCCTTGTGAATCGCGGCATGCCCGCCGGGAGCCATCGCGCATACTGGGACGGCCGGGACAGGTATGGTGAGCCTGTTGCCGGTGGGATCTATTTCTGCAGACTCTCAGTCGAAGGTCGCAAGCGGGCTCTTCCGCTCATTGTTACACGGTAGCCTCTGTTCCCTCGGTGCCGGCCGTGCCAGGCATTGACATCACTTCTGTATTGACATTGTGCGGGTTCGCACGCAGACTTTTCTTTGCTGGCCCGGTGGGCACAGCTGGGTAACGCTCGGTACCCCTGGAAGCCGAAGGAGGAATGTCGTGAGAACAACCTTGAGAATATGGATTCTGGGTCTCGTGGTGTGTATCGGTTTCTGTGGTTTGACCGGGGCACAGGCAGGAAGCCGGATAGGGGCGGGACTGAATTACTGGTATGCTCTCGATGATATCGATTTCGATGAATTCGACAGAAACGGGACATCCTGGTTTATCTCTTATCAGAGGCGAGGCGACCAGCTGATCGGATGGGAGGCAGACTTCGAGTTCATGCCCGAGGGTTTTATGGGTTCCTCCGAGAAGGTCTATGCACCACAGGCCTACGCCGTCCTTGGAAAATCTATTACGGTGGCAGGCGGCGTCGGTTGGTATTACTCCGACGGGGACTGGTCCGATGAGCCGTTCTATGCCCTGCGCGCCGGGATGGAGTTCAGCCTGATCCCGGCGATCGCGCTTGATATAAGCGCCAATTACAGGTTCACCAAGTGGGGCGATCTTAAGGACGAAGAGATCGATATCGATACCGACACCATAACACTGGGTGCAGCAGTCCGCCTCGGCATGTGAGATCGAGACTCCAACACTTACCAACAGGGTAGGCCACGTCATTCGGTCCACACCCCCGTGTGACCTTGATGTGGTCGAAGGGTGGTTGTCAACAAGGCGTATAACTTGGTATAGTCACTGGTGAAAGGAATATTGGTTTGATGCCTGGTGCCCGCCCCGGGCACCGGTGAGTGCGGCCGGATGCCCCTATGTGTTCGGCTGCTCAAAGGGGGTGGGTTTGATGACTGGTCAGTCTTCCCTCGATCGTGTTTTCCTGGTCTCTCTACTTTGTGTTGCTGCGGCGCTGGCTGTGCTGGGTTGCACGGGCTCCAAGGATTGTGGCTGTGGACCGGGACTCGGCGAGGTCATTTACTTCTGCTCGTTCGAATCTGATGCCGACACACTCGGCTGGACCGGGTATGGTGCCCTGTGGCTTGAAGATGATGCCCCTCAGAGCGGTGGATCACGGGCACTCGGTGTTGAAGGTGGCTGCATTGCACCCCATGCGAGTTTCATACTGGAACCACGGGGGGTTGGCAGTCGCTACTCGATCAGGTGCTGGGCCAGGGTGGTACATGCGCCCGGGCGGGTTGTGCTGAGACTCGCACGAGACTTTGAGAGTGGATCGGTCGACCTCATAGTACAGGGAGACGACTGGAGACATTACTACGCAGACGGTGACATATGGTGTCCTGCCGGCCGGAGTCTGGAAATCAACGTCTACTCCGGCGGCTTCCGCCAGCCTGGCGGTATCCTCCTGGACTTGCTGGAAGTGGTCCGGGTTCAGTAGTAAACGGTACCGGCGCGTACACCATCCTCCCCGTTCTCTTGGTTGACAATGGTAGTCTGCCTGTGATATGCTTAGCATTGGCTGGACAAGGGGTGGGGACAGAGTTCTATGTCTACGACCTTCGACGGTTAGTTGTACGTAGTCTCCTGGCCATTCTTCTTTGGCTTGGTTTTGGTGTTTCCCCCCCCTGCACCATGTGTTCGGGGCACCAGTGTGCTCTGTGCCTGAGAGGTAGTGCGAGTTGACCAACCGGCGCCAGCTTAGTTGTTACGGTATCCGACATGTTCACTCTAGGGGCGTGTATCCAATCAGGAGGTGACCGATCTGCCATGAGAGCGAAATCGTTCTTTGCTGCTTTTCTGGTATTGATGATCGCCGTGCCGTCGTTTGCCGGCACGGGTCTCACGAATGTATTGTTTGAGGACTTCGAGGGTATATCTCCCCCCGGACTTCCACCTGGGTGGGTAACAATCAACATGAACGGTGACATGGGTGTCTGGGAGACCAAAGCTTATGGCGGGGTCAACTGGGGCCGGCAGTGCATCCGGTATGCCCCCGATCCGTACATTCCAGGACCTGCGGATGACTGGTTCTTCACCCACGGTGTTACGCTTTCCGATGTTGGGGTCTACATGATTGAATTCAGATATAAGACAAGCTCGGCGATGGCTCCCCAGGCGATGACTGTTGCTGCGGGGCCGGCCCAGGACCCTATGTCGATGTCAGTGGGCATCTGGACTGACGCTGCGATAATCAACGATGACTACCTTAAGGCCTCGGTGGCGTTTTCAGTACCGACGCCCGGAACGTACTATCTTGGATTCTACTCGTTTCACCCGGTGGGCCAGGGACGACTCCACGTGGATGATATAAACCTGTTAGAGATTGGCGCTGAAATTGACCTCAAACTGTCCATGACTAAGAGTCTTACTGATCCAGGACCCCTTACCTATACCGCCGGTGACACGATCGATTGCTTTATAAGCCTGACGAACACGGGCGGTGGGAGTCATATCCTCTATAAGGAGTTATCACTTGGAGAGGGTGAGACCGACACACAGCTCGGCTTTGACATCACCGGCCCCGACGCACAGCCCGTGCCCTTTGTCTGCAAAATCGAAAAGAGCGGCCCCCCGGGAGCGATACACTTCACCACCGTACTCCCTGACAGCGTGATCGGTAAGGTGTTTGAACTCTGGGGATGTTACGGTTTCGAGCTGCTTGGCGACTATACGATTGAAGCACACTACAAGAACTACGCCGACCCCGATGGCATCGGTGCCTGGAAGGGAGAGCTGCTATCCGATCCTGTCATAATAACGCTTGAATAGGGGGGATGACGATGAAACGCAAAACGCTGTGGATAGGCCTTGTAGCTGCGGTGGGGCTCAGTCTCCTGGTGTCATCACTCCTCTACTCCGGTCCCACCAAGAAGGAGCGCCAGGAAATCCAGCAGATGATGAACCGGGGAAAGAAACTCAGAGAAGAGTTTGAGAAAAAGCGGGAAGAGTTCATCAAGTCCGGGACGACCTGGCAGGGGAATCCCACTACGGAAAACAGGGATGCGGCCGTCGAGGATCTGGAGGAAATGGACGACGCCGAAGATGATCTTCAGGCAAACCGCGACTCGACAATAGCCAAGGTCGATTCTGCATTTAACGACGGCATACCTCATGGGGCGGATATCAAGTATGACCCGAAGTGCGGTAAGGACACCGATGGCTATACCTCGTCGCGCTGTTATATAAGGCTCTGTGAAGGCGCATTCAAAGATGGACCTGACTGGGTCGCGTCAACCAAGATTCACGAGTGGGAACATGTGAAACAGAAGAATGATGGTGAGTGGGGCCCCGGTGTGGATGGCCCGGCGAAGTGCACATGGCTTTATCACTGGCATGAGATCGAGGCCTATAATGCAGAGCTCAAGGCCGACTTCGGAAGTGATACCAGTCTCGACGATTCACTCAAGCAGGAGATATGGGAGCGGAAGGTCTATCACATAAGAGCGGGACTCAGATCGATCTACCCGACGTGGCTTGCCGATCGGATTGTAAGGATGCTGCCTGACAAGATAGTCCATAAGTCGATCACGATAGCCAACGCGTCAGATGAGTCCCAGATCGTTTCCGGCTACTTCGAAGACGACGAGGGATGGCCGATCATGCCTAGCTGGTTCGAACTCTGGCTTGAGTCTGAGCAGGAGACCACCCTCGAAGTCAGTGTTATAGTCCCTCCTACAGTCGAACTCGGGATTGGAAACGAAGTCTGGTGTCACGTTCACTCGGATATCTTCCCCGAGCCGACGGGATTCGCGCCGATGCAGATGGACTCTGCAAGCGACTTCTTCTTCATACACGTTATCCCGGTGGTTGATGTGGCCGCAGGGCCGGACGTAAGCGGCTACCCTCTTGCCCAGCCGAGCATAGGGTTCACGATAACCAACCAGGGTGAGGCACCCGATATCGTCAACATCAATCTGACGAGCGTGCTGGGTTGGCCGCTTGGCCAGTATGGCTGGATTGAACCGCTGAATCCGGGTGAATGGGTTGATATCATGACCTATGTCGATATTCCGGACAGCGCGCCCTTTACGACTGATCTTATTTACTGTCATGCAACATCACTTACCTCCCCCGGTCACATCGACAGCAGCAGCCTCACCGTGATGGTGGAGGACAACGTCTCCGGCGGACCCGGCAAGTCTGACCGGTTTGCCTTTGCGCTCATGCCCAATGTGCCCAATCCGTTCGCATCGGGTACGTTGGTGAGGTTCTCGATTCCCGTGGCGTCACCGGTGGATCTGAAGGTCTACGACGTCAGGGGCCGCCTCGTCAGGACTCTGATGAGTGCCGGGTCCGGCGTGGTTCAGCCGGGAATTCACACCTTGCGGTGGGAAGGCAAGGATAACTATGGCAATGAGCTGGCAAGCGGCGTCTATTTCTCCGAGCTCAATGCCGCTGGACGGAAGGCGACACGAAAACTGGTGATGCTGAAGTAAGTTCATAAGACATCCGAGTCTTTTATAGCGCCCGCGTGGTTTCACGCGGGCGCTCTCTTGACATCCCTTCGCCGGCACATTATAGTTGCTAGTAGCAACTAAATAGGCTATGGACATGCGGTGTTGCATGCAGGCAGGATGTGGGTCTATGTCACCAGGAAAACGCAAGTCGCCGGCTGGCACGGCTGGCACCCGGGATGCAAACCTCACGACCGATGCCTGGAATCTATACCGGGCAGTAAGTGAACTTGTACGCGTCTACCAGTTCCGTGACCGCAAGCGCATTTGCTACTACGATGTCTCTGTTACACAGTGCCACGCCCTCGGTGTGATCGTTGGGGATGGCCCGATGACTCTGAATAGCCTTGCAGCCGAACTTTATCTTGATAAGAGCACGACCAGCCGCGTCACCGATTCGCTTGAGAAGAAAGGGTATGTTCGCAGGTCAGCCGACGCCAACGACGCCCGGGCGCTCAGGCTAGAGGTTACAAAGACTGGGCGGGATCTCCATGAACGGATCACTCAGGACCTTGTCGGTGAAATGAAGACCTTGCTTGAGAGTCTAGACCCGGATGTGCGCCGGGCTACCGGAGAGCTTATAGCACGACTGGCAGAGACCGCGTCCCGGAGATTCTCTGGAAGCAAAGCCGCGGATGCGGAACCCGGTGCAGGCTAGTTTTTTTGAGAATATAGTTGTCAGTTGCAACTTTTTTGCCCGGGGAGTGTACAACCTCACTGTAGGAGCGGTGCCGGGGTTCAGCTAACCGGTGCGGAGATAGGGAATGTATGGGTCCGATGTTTAAGATAAGAGCAGCCCAATCTACTGATCTCGGTGCGGTCGAGCGACTGCTCACAGCCTGCAGTCTTCCGATTGTCGGGGTGGGCGAGCATATAGAAGAGGGCTATGCGGTGGCCACGCGTGAGGAGGGTATCGTCGGTGTTGCAGGCATAGAGGTCTGTGGACAATACGGCCTCCTTCGCTCGGTGGCTGTCGCGATCACCCGGCGCGGAACATCGGTGGGGAAAGCCCTTGTCGATGACCGCCTTGCGTGGGCTGAGGTAAAGGGACTCACACGCGTCTTTCTGCTTACAGACGACGCGGCCCGGTATTTCGAACAGTTTGGGTTCAGCCCGGTAGACCGCAAGACTGTTCCGGATGAAGTGAAGGTTACCGAAGAATTCGCCTCGATCTGTCCGGAGAGCGCAGTTGTTATGATGAAGTCGATTAACCCCCTGTTTAATCCTGCCGGCTGTTGTTTGGGGTAGGGATAGACGGAACTGACTGATGATGAGATGGGAAGACACCCATCCCGGATCATGAAACACAGGAGGTAAGATGATGTTGAGAAGAATGAAATCGATACCTGTGCTTATGCTGGTGGCGGTAGCTGCAGTCATCCTCACCGGTGCTGACGGGGTAATCGGCTCTCAGGGTGTCGGGACTTCAGCCGTCCACGACCCGGAGATAACCAGGCGGATAACGGAAGCCAGCAAGAGTGAGAACCTCGCGATGGAACATCTGGACTATCTCGCAAACGAGATCGGTGCACGGCCCGCGGGCAGTGAGAACCACCAAGAGACTGGTGAGTGGGCACAGAGGAAGTTCAGGGAATTCGGGCTTTCAAATGTACACCTTGAGCAGTGTGGCGAGGTCAGCGCTCGCGCAGAAGAAGGCGGGTCCAAGGGATTCTTTAGCAAGGTAGCCGGTGTGTTTAGGTCGGGAGATGGCACGGACAAAGTTCCGGTCTATAACGTGGTTGCCGACATTCCCGGCACTGAGACGCCGGATGAGTATGTGATTGTTGGAGCCCACTACGACTCAGTGCCGATAGGTACCGGGGCACTCGATAACGGTACCGGCACCGCCACAGTTATGGAGGCCGCAAGGCTACTCGTGAAATCCGGTGCCCGGCCGAAGCGGACAATCCGGTTTGTGCTGTTTGCGGGTGAGGAATCGGGACTCGTCGGTTCAAGAGGATACGTGGCCGCTCACCCTGAGCTCATGCCCAGGATATCGGCGATGTATAATATGGATCTGGGCACTCACCATATTTCGGGTATTTCAGCGACGGAACCGCTCAAGGACGATCTGGATGCGGTCTTTGCGCCGGTTAAGGACCTGGACACCGACATGCCATTTGAAGTTGAGCTCGTCGACTGGCTTCTAAAGGGCGACCCCAACTGCTGCCCGCAGGATGGCGAGATGGTATCTCTCGGAGAAGACGGACCTGTCGTATACGCCGTAATGCTCAAAGAACAGCCGGACGGAAGTCTTGAGCGTGTGGAGGTTGATCCCGAGGAGCTTGAGAAACTGGAGCAGGGTGAGGAGCCGGCCTGCGGCGATTCGCCCAGGAAGCGAGTTGTGGTCTCCGGAGGGTGCGGGCTGGGGGCGGGAGGCGAGCAGGAGCTTACGATCGAAGACCTCAAGGCCATGGGACTGCTCCCTGAGGACATTGGAGAGGGTGTCGAAATCGAAGGCGGCGAGGGCAAGCGGAAGATGGTCGCGATAGGAAGCAGCGATCAGAGTGTCTTTCTCGCAGCCGGGGTACCGGGTTTCTGGTGGCACCAGAGAGGCGACTCCACGGTGCGCTATCCGATACATACTACGGAGGACACCTACGACAAGGTGATCCCCGAGTACCTCGAGCATTCCGCTACGGTGATTGCACTCGGGGCACTGGGAACGGCAAATCTCGATCACATGCTTTCACGAGAGAAGCTTACAAAGCCGGAGACTGTCGAAGCTAAGCAAACCAAAACACCCGGTTGTGCGCCCGGTTGCGGGGACACCGGTCAGGCTCAAGAGGCAAAGCAAGTGAGGCCTAAGGCCAAGAGTGTAGGGAGCTCCTGCTGTCCGTAAGGCGCCATACAACATTTGAACACCACGTTACTTGGTGCGCTTGGAGAAGCGGATCCAGGAGAAGCTGAAAATGACGGCACCGAACACGAACATGGCTGCGATCTCACGATAGAGGTCACCGGCAGTGGCCCCCTTCATTATTATGCCGCGTACTATCTTCATGAAGTACTGAAGCGGATTGGCAAGCGTTATGTATCGGACCACTGCCGGCATGTTCGCAACCGGTGTGAAGAAGCCGGATGTGAGGATAGCAAAGACCGAGAAGAACCAGCCGAAGAACATAGCCTGCTGTTGGGTGTGGGATATGGTTGATATGAACATGCCCACGCCCAGGACGGTAAAGAGGTACACAAATGCGAGGCTATAGAGAAGTAGCGGTGAGCCCACAAATGGGATTCTAAACCACGCGATCCCGACAGCGAGTGCGACCGTGATCTCGATGAAACCGAGTATGGCAAATGGAATGGTCTTACCCATGATGAAAGCCGGTGTTGAGATGGGTGTCACCATGACCTGCTCGAGTGTGCCCATCTCGCGCTCACGCACGATCGCCATCGATGTCAGCATCACAGTTAACGATGTCAGCAGTGTCGCAACAATAGCAGGTACCATGAAGTAAATGGTCTTTGCCTCGGGGTTATACAGAAACTTCTTGTGTAAGGTTATCGGGCGCTCGAGTGGTGTCATGCGCTCGTTGAACTTCTGGGTGATAAGTCCCGCATAGCCGATCGCGATACCCGCCGCATTTGCATTAGTACCGTCAACCCAGAAGCCGACCCGGGCTTCCTGACCGGCTTCGAGCCGCTCGGAGAAGTCCTCGGGAATCACCAGTGCTGCATTGTAGCGGTTCTCCCGGAACCCTTTCTCAGCCTGAGTGATGGGTATGTCCGGGGCATCGATCACGAAGTAGTCGTCTGCGGAGAATGAGCGCAGGAACTCGCGTGAGATTTCGGTACGATCGTGATCGAAGACCGCCGTGTAAATCAGTCTGACGTCAAGGTTGACTGCATATCCGAGGAGAAGGAGTTGCAATATAGGTGCGACGAAGATCAGGCGGATCATCATCTTATCGCGAAAGACCTGTAGGAACTCCTTCTTAACAAGTGCAAGAACGGTTCTACGTCGTCCCATCGCTACCCGATCCTTACCTTGAAGCGTTTGGCTGCAAGGCTGAGAAGCAAGAGTGAGATCACGGCAAGCCCGACAGCCTGCGGCCAAAGTGTGGCGAGCCCCGAGCCCTTGAGCATCACACCTCGGATTATGCTTATGAAATATCGTGCAGGTACGATCAGTGTTATCATCTGGAGTATTCTGGGCATGTTCTTTATCTCGAAGGCAAAGCCTGAAAGCAGGACCGACGGCATCATGGTAAGTGTGAGCGTTATGGTCATGGCTACCTGCTGGGTGCGTGCGAGCGTGGAGGCCAGGATACCGATCGAAAGCGCGGCCACGATAAAGATAACGGCGAAGAATGCAAGGAGGGCCATCGAGCCTGCAACGGGGACACCGAAGTGAAACACCGCGAAGCACCAGACAATGAGCCCGTCAAGGCCTGCAAGACCGATATATGGAATGATCTTTCCGATGATGATCTCGCGCGGCTTTACGGGTGCCGTGAGCAATTGCTCAAGCGTGCCTGTCTCCTTTTCCCGCGCGATCGTAAGTGACGTTAGAAGGGCCGATACAAGCATAAGGATGATAGCGATAAGTCCGAGGACGAAGAAGTGGGATGACTTAAGATCGGGGTTATAGAGTATCTGTTGGGACAGTCTAACTCCCGGGATCTCAAATCCGGGAGGGAATCTATCCTCGAGCATACTCTGTAGCACGATCTCGGCGTAGCTCGCGGCGGCCGTGGCTGTGTTGGCATCTGCCCCGTCCACGACAAGCCCTAAATCGTACGGTGTTCCATCTTCAAGAGCTGCACCAAAACCCGGCCGTATCGCCAGAATCGCGTGGGCTTGTGAACGCCTTAACACTGTTTCGGGATCTGTAAGAGTGGGTACTGCATCAGGTCCTATAAAGTAACCGGAGTTGTAGAACCTGCTTGCGAGGTCACGCGATTCCACGGTGTTGTCATAATCCACGATGGCGAGCTTTATGTTCTTAATATCGAGGTTGATGGCATAGCCATAAAGGAGAGTCATCAAGAGCGGCATCAGGATCGCGATCATGAGCGACCTCGGATCCCTCAGTATATGCCTGATCTCCTTTAAGGCTATGTAGCGGATGCTATGCATTCGTTTCCTTTTCCAATATCAGCGAGATAAAAGTCTCCTCGAGATTACTCTCGCCGTACTTCGCAACAAGTTCGTGCGGCGGACCGACCTCTACGATCCCACCGCGATGCATGATCGATATACGTTGGCAGAATTCCGCTTCGTCCATGTAATGGGTTGTGACAAAGAGCGTGGTGCCCTGCTCGGCCATGTCGTAGAGAATATCCCAGAAGCGCCGTCGGAAGACGGGATCGACTCCGCCCGTCGGTTCATCGAGGAAGACAATCTTCGGATCATGAAGGATCGCCGCGGCCAATGCGATTCGCTGGCGCCACCCGACGGGAAGCGACCCCGTGAGGCGTTTGATGAAATCTCCCAGTCCAAGCCGCTCCGTAAGATCAGCGATCCGCTTCCGGAGCTCGCCTCCATTGAGACCATAGACCATGCCGTAGAAGTTGAGATTCTCCTGTCCCGTGAGATCGGGATAGAGCGAAAACTTCTGAGACATGTAACCGATGCTCTGCTTGATCCTCTCCGGTTCGGTCATGATATCATACCCGCTGACCGTGCCTGTCCCAGCTGTCGGAAGCAGCAGCCCGCAAAGCATTCTGATCGCGGTGGTCTTGCCTGCTCCATTGGCCCCAAGGAAACCGAAGATTTCACCGTAGTCGACATTAAGGTCTATGCGATGGACGGCGACAAAGTCCCCGAACTTCCGGGTAAGACCCTCTACGACAACAGCCTTATCAATCATGGGTTGCCCCTTCGCTGTTATGCTCATTCCCGGGCTCCACTCCCATCAGCTGTATGAAGACATCTTCAAGACCCGGTTCGATCTCCTTGACCCCGCCCGGCGCGAGCCCAGCTCCCTCAAGCGCCGTCGTGACCGAGCCACCATCAACCATTTCGTGGGTATAGATATGAAGCGTGGCTCCAAAGCGGCCGGCCCTAATGCCGAGACCATCGAGTTTCCGCATACCGGCACTCGTCACCTCTACAGGAGCCTCATAGACTCTGCCTTGATACCGGTTGACCAGATCTTCCGGGGTCCCTTCAGCCAGAAGTTTTCCCCTGTTCATGAAGATAGCCCTGTCGGCCCGCCCAACCTCGTCCATATAGGGTGTCGAAACCAGGATTGATGCGCCCTCTCTCTTCAAGTCTGCGAGGATGTCCCAGAACTGCCTTCTGGAGAGCGGATCCACCCCGGTTGTTGGTTCATCGAGGACAAGTATCTCGGGGTTGTGGATCAGGTTGCAACTCAGGGCCAGTTTCTGCTTCATCCCTCCGGAGAGGTTCTGGACCCTCCTGTCGGCGAAAGCGCCGAGACCCGAGAATTCATAGAGTCGCTCTTTCTTGGTCCGGAACTCGTCACGGCTGAGTCCAAAAAGCCCCGCATAAAACGCGAGGTTCTCCTCAACCGAGAGATCGGGGTAGAGCGAAAAGATTTGGGGCATATAGCCAAGGATGGGTTTGACGGCTTCGAAGTCTTTGGGTATGTGGTAACCATCGACGCTTATCTTTCCCTCGGTGAAATCGACAAGACCACAGATCGAACGAAACAGCGTTGTCTTCCCGGCCCCGTCCGGTCCGGCCACCGCGAGAATCTCGGCTTTGCCCAGGCTGAGGTCTATACCATCGACCGCAACGATCGAGCCATAGAGCTTCTTAAAGCCCCTGACCTCAATCGGAACTGGTGTATTCCCGGGTGTCATCGATTTATCTCCGCCACGTTTGCGTTCAAGGTATCCTCACCATTACAGGCATCCCGATCTTCAGAACCTGCTCAGGGTTAGGTATCGTTATCTTGACCGCATAGACCAGGTCGGCTCTCGCCTCCCGGGATTGAACGTTCTTCGGTGTGAATTCGGCCTCGGGTGAGATCCAGCTCACCTTTCCCGCTATGGGCTCGGTCCTTCCATCTTCGGGATCGATTTCGGCCCGTGCACCAAGTTTGACGCTGGTAAGCATACTCGGTGGCAGGTAGATCTTGACCGTGACCGGATCGAGTCGTGCGATCTTCACAAGAGGCTTTCCAACACCAAGGAGTTCACCCTGCTCAACATACGAGGTCACAACTGTTCCTGCCAGCGGTGAAACCGGCCGGCAATCACCAAGTTGCTTTTCAAGGATTGCTATCTCGGTCTCGGCCCGCTTCCTGTCGGCACGTGCACCTGCAAGCGATGCACCAGCGGTCTTCCGGGCAAGCCGTGTCTGGAGATACTTATTCTCAGCCTGATCGTATTGCTGCCGGTTGACCGATCCCTTGCCGACGAGATTCTTAAGCCTGAGGAAATCGGTGCGCGCCAGCGAACTATCAAGATCCGCCTTTTCGATCTTGAGCCGGGCGGAGCTCTCCCGGGTCCACGCGGCGCCCAACCTTGCCTGTGCCTGATCCAGCTTAAGACTCACAGTCGTTGTGTCTATAAGCGCAATCGTATCACCCGTGCGTATTGTCTTCCCCTCATCGAAGTAAAGAGCCTCCAGCCTGCCGCCGGTCTCGGCCGAGACCACGACCGAGGTTGCTTCGATAAATCCCGATCCAGCGGGCACGCCATTGTTGTTACCGCATGAAACCAGGCTTAAGCCCAGCAGCGTGAGAGCTGATACAACTAGGAACCGTCTCATCGCAGACCTCCATAGATCCTGGTTGAACCCATTGAATAGAAGTAATCCGTTTCGGCAAGATAGCAGTCTATGATCGATGCGCGGTATTGTTCTTCTAAAGACTTAAGGTCATCCTCCATCTCGATAAGCCTGTTTACTGAGAGAAGTCCGGCCCCCTGTCGCTCCTCTGCAAGTGCGAATCTGCGTCTGGCAAGTTCGAGCTGGTGCCCCGTATGTTCCATGGTTGCATACGACCTTTGGGCGGATTCGATTGCAATCTCACGCTGAAGCGCGAGCCTCTCAAGCAGGTCATCTTGCATGATACGGGCCGATCTTGCCCGCTCCCGCGCTGCCGACCTCGTCCTCACGGTCGCCCCTGCAAGATTGAAGTCCCAGGTAATGCTCACTCCCACCATCATGTAGTCATTCCATTCATTGTTAAACAGATCCTGATTTGGCATCCCGATTGAATAACCCCCGAAGGCTGCGAGCGATGGCAGGTTGTCCGCCGTCGCAATGGTCACGGCGTGCTCAGCGGCTCGTGCCATGTGTGCGAGCTGATCGATCTCGGGTCGCGCCGACTGCATAGAGCGATCCAACGCATCATCCAGCGGCTTATCAGGTGGTACGACATTGTCGATTGGACGAACCGACTCGGATTCAGTTAGTCCCGTCAGGGTCTTAAGATTTGCCTCCGCAATCTCCCTCATGGCGAGTTTTTCCGCCAGAGCCTGCCTTCCCCTCTCAGCGGCGATCCCCGCTTCAAAGATGTCGATGGAATCTGCCATACCGCTCTCGTGCAATTCGCCGACATCTCTCCCGATAGCCTCAAGGCGGCTGAGTGAGGCCTCGGCGCTCCGGACAAGTGCTTCGGCGAGCAGCATCTCAAGATAGGCCCGCCTGCATCCATAGGCAGTCCCCATTCGCTTGGCCCGCACCCTCGACGCCTCCGCGAGACTCGTCTCACGGCTTGCTCGAATCGCGCCTGAGATTCTGCCTCCCGTGAAAAGTGGAAGACTCAAAGTGGCATCGGCCTGGTGGATCTCCTCGGAGCCGATCTCCTTGGTGATCCCGAGCGGTTCGAGTTCGAGACTCGGGATTTCGTCCTTGCGGCTTGAGCGTGCCTCAAGTGAGAGCGATGGGAATCTCCCGGCACGTGCCGCGGCGTACTCAAGTCGCGCCGCGTCCGAGTCACTCATCGCCGACTTGATGCCGTAGTCATGCTCAAGCGCGAGGTCTATCGCCTCGGTAATCTTGAGATCACGCCCTTCGACTCCCGCCGTCATTGCAAGCACGCAGGCGACGAAGACCGCTGCGACCAGCTTACCTGGCCTTAAGTCCATGCATGAGAAGGTCCACGATCGCTTCGATTCTCTGTTCGGTGAATTCGGTTTCATCTTCGATCCCCCAGATCTGGTTTACCATCGGAGCCATAATCAAATAGAACATGCTCATTCCAACAAACGAGATAACCGCGTGACGTGTGTCGATGTTGCGGTACTCGCCCGACTGCTTGCCCTCTTCGATCAGACGGACGATCGTGCCACGGATCTCCTCTTTGCCCGCGAGGTTGGGGAGAATGCTCTGGATACGCTCACCGCCGGCAGCGATCTCACGGAGGAATATCCGGCTCACCTTGTCATTCGCTCTCAAGCCCCTGGCATGGTAGCGGGCTATAGCGCGGAGCGCATCCTCGAGCGCCATGCTTTCTGTAATCTCCTTGGACAGGTCGGTGACCCCGGCCTCCAGGTGGGCCTTGAGGATCTCATCGTACAGGGCCTCCTTCGAGTCAAAGTGATAGTAGATCATCGCCTTGTTGATCCCCGCCTTGGCGGCGATACTGTCGACCCGGGCCCCGGAGAGCCCGAGTTCGGCGAACTCATCCAGTGCCGCCGAGAGAATCCTTTCCTTACTACTCTTCAAATCTTTTGAAATTGCCATGTTACGCCCTCACCGTCTATTTAGTTAAACTAACTGGTTATATAATCGGCCATCTGAGCCCAAGTGTCAAGCAGAAAAAGGAGGGAGTCTGCCCGCGAGCAGACATGTCTCTTAACTATAAAGCGGGCAGGAAGTTAGCCCTATCGTTCTTCTCCGGGCGAGGCCACGGATTCCCCTGTCCCGAATCACTCTGAAGGAGCGAATTTCTGGATGCGATCGTTATTGGAGTCCGCTATATAGACATTGCCCGATGCATCGAAGTCGACACCCTTAGGTCCTCGAAATTCGCCGTCACCGTCCCCCGGTGTTCCCCACTTCGTTATGAAGGTTCCGTCACTGGTGAATTTCTGAATACGGTCGTTCTCATGATCGGTTACAAAGACATTCCCGGCTTGGTCGACTGCTATCCCGGTTGGACGTATGAACTGACCATCTTCCGTACCCTCGCTTCCCCAGGTCATAACAAAGGTCCCGTCAGATGTGAATTTCTGCACCCGACCATTGAGCCAGTCAGTCACATAAACGTTGCCCGACGCATCAACAGCAATACCATAGGGGTGCCGGAATTGCCCGTCTCCCGTGCCTTCACTTCCCCACTTTGTGACAAAGGTCCCCTCAGATGTGAACTTATGGATACGATTCCCACTGTCCGAAACGTACACATTTCCCGTCGCATCCGGCGCCATCCCCTGGGGATACCACTCAAACTGGCCGTCACCGCTACCCTGGCCTCCCCACTTTGTGACAAAGGTCCCATCGGAAGTGAACTTCTGGATGCTGAACTGCTCGGCGTCGGACACGTAGACATTACCGGAGGCATCCGCTGCGATACCCTCCATGTATGAGAACTGGCCGTCACCGGAGCCCTGACTTCCCCACTTCGTAATGAAGACCCCATCAGAAGTGAACTTCTGGACGCGCTGGTTCTCATGATCTGCGACATATACGTTACCTGAGCCGTCGAGAGCCACGCCGACAACATAATCCATTTGGCCATCCCCACTACCCCACGTTCCCCACAGTCTCACGAAAACATAGGCGGTGACCACCGAGGTGACATTGCCCACTTCATTGGATAATCCCGACCAGTTCGGGACCTCATCTCCCGTCTTGAGAGCGAAGTGATAGGTAGTATTCTCCAGTAGACCCATAACGGTGAAGGTCTCTGCACTCCCGGCGAGCTGGGGAGCAGGCTCTCCATCACACTGGGTGCAAGTTTCCCAGTTGGCTGCCGTGACAAGCGCTGTGGAGTAACGAACATCATACTCTGATGCTGTACCACTGGATCCATTATCCCCGGGCGCCGTCCAGGTAAGCTGGATTGAGTTGAACGTGGGGTTCACTGCCGCAAGATTGGTAACGGCAGCAGGTGCCGTCGTATCCGGTGTGGGGCCACCGCCCTTGTCTTCGCTGCACGCGGTAAATAGAACCGCCAGGGTAAGTATCGCTGCCGCCAGTACGAAGCCTCGTCGCATGACTCGTCGCCTCCTGTAGATTGAGATGTCTCGAGTCGAATGATTCACTTCTCGCTGCACTTGACATGCTACAGGATACCGGACCGGGTTTCAAGCGAGTATCCAGAGATGGGTCCATGAAACAGGCCAGCAGGGGAACTCAATCAGCGGGAAACCGGGCCGGGACCGGCCGAAGCCGGACGATGGCATAAGAGACCGTGTTCAGGCCTGCATCCGCGCAAGAGCTGTTATACACCACGTCCTGGCATGTGAGACACATTACCTCATAGGATCCAATCCGTGCCGACTCGCCGTGGAAGAGCATAACGCTTTCCCCGTCCGTACTGACTTTCAGAACGGCGTTCCTGAGTTCATCATAACACTTACTATGAGGACGGCTTCCACAGTCAGTGGAGATCTTTTCGATCCCAAAGCCGGGTACGCCGCCCTGGGCTACGTTGGTGCCCACTTCCCAATCACTCACCCCCGCAAACAGGAGGCCATCTCGGTCCCAGATGAGAATCGAAGAGGCTGACGGCCAACCACCGACGTACTGCACCTCGAATTCATAGTGCTGTCCAATCTCCAGGGGAAGGGACATACCCGGGACGTGAATGCGGATCGACCATTCTTTGCTGTTCTCATCTATGATCGACAGCTGCTTGCGTTGGTAGTCCTCCTCCGAGATCGCATCAATTGTTCCCGAGAAGACTACCGGTTTCAATGCGTCAACCTCATCCACCCACACGGTCACTTCTCCCACAGGCTCGTACTCACACTGGGTTTTCGTTGCCTGCCGTTCAAGTGTATGACGGCACCCAACGGCGGCTAGGCATAAGAGAAATCCCAGCCCAAGAACGTGAATACACCTCCACTTGTTCATGTGTATCGATCGCATGACCGCCTCCAGAACTGAGTAAATCTGCTGGCAGACAAAGAACCTCGGGCTTTTGCCAGGCCATCATTGACATTCTCGCATGTTTATGATATAAAGCAAACTATAAAGTTTGCCAATATTGCGTAACCGGAGATTGCGAGGTTCGTACCTCGAGGGGGTTGGTTTGTCGACAACGACGGGCAGGTGCACGATCCTTGATTCGAAGTACGCTTGGTGTTCGACGTTGGTTTACGTGTACCTCAAAAGCCGATGGTGCATTACGCGGTCCCCACCCTGACCCGGCCGTACATCAGGGGCAGCGTTTCACCGCGTTGTTCCGCTGCTATCTGGATGAAACTCACTCGAAAGGAGACTGGTGATCATGAAGAACTTGCGCTTTGTGTTTTTGACGGTTGTTCTATTGGTTTTGGTCGGGTTCCCAGCTGCTACCGGTGTAGCGCAGGATACTGACCTCCCCGGTAGTCATCACTGCACTGGAAAGGAGACCGTGCCTATCGATATCGTGCTTTCCCTGCCTGATGCCAATCTGTCAGCTGGTGCCATGGTTGACCTGCAGGCAACGATTACTGCGCTCGCGGATCTTGATGACATCGACGTCCGGATTGCAGGCGATGAAGCGGTCGAACTGTTGGGTGCTGCGACCGAGTACATCGGGTCGCTTACACGGGACCAGCAGGTTGAAATCGATATTCCTGTGCACTACCTCGCTGTGGATCGGGCGGCCGTTCTGGTAACAGCATCAGCACGGGATACGAAGACCGGTGAGTCAATCTCACGTCGTGAGGGTGTATACACGCTTTCCCGTAGTGACCGGGTCTATCACGGTCGTGACGGCTTCGTCGCACTGGAACACTCCTCCATCAGACAGGAGTTTGACTTCGGGTACATCACAGAGGAGGAGTATCAGACTCAGATTAAAGAAGCGCTGAGGCCCGACGGCCACTCTGATCAGGTACCTCGCGAGGCATCTGCTGTCCCCATCGGCCCGGTCCTGCCAAAGCTCAAGGCGGCGGCACGGGAAGGCGAGGAGCCGGTAAGGAGGGCTCCCGCGGGTACCGCCGGAACCATTACAGTCCAGGGAACGGTGCTTTTCACCGATGAGAACGGGGCCACCCATGGAGCCTACGGTGTTCAGGTCGAGGTGTGGGACAAGGATTTAGTGATCGATGACTTCCTAACACTGGATGTACTCGGCAGTGACGGCCAGTATTCATTTGTTCTCGACAACGACGATGGTATCGGGCAGAACGGCCTGGACATCTTTGTGAAGTTCGTGACGAAGAATGAAGCGATCCAGGTCCAGGACGGAGGTGTGTACATAGAGCAGTCCAGTGTCCACAGCAACGTCGCGGACGGTGCGGTGGTCACCGAGAACTTCACCTTCGGTGATACGGGTGACGGCCCTGCAGGCAGCGTTTGTGTCGGGGCGAGCTATATAGCCGCCTACGTGAAGTTCAATCTCAACGGCGGGGCAGCACTTCCGCTGATACCCGTCAACTGGCCGGCCGGCGGTGCATTCTACGACGGCGCCAGTGTGAATATACGCCAGGGTGACAAGTGGGATTGGGATGTGCTCCACCACGAGTATGGTCACTATGTGATGGATGAGTTTAACTTTGAAGACAACCCTGGCGGGGGACACAGCAGTTCTCAGTGCGCCGCCGACGTTCGGCCTAGTAAGAGCGAGGGGCTAAAACTCGCATGGGGTGAAAGCTGGCCGACCTACTTCGGACTCAGCGGCCAGGCAGAGTTGAATCTTGATCTGCTCGGCATACCGCGCGTTGGCGACGTGAGCTATCAGGATACCGACGATCAAAATCTTTCGTACAGCCTCGAGGACAATCCGGAGCCGCTGGCTGGCGACGACAACGAACGGAGCCTGATGAGAATCAATTGGGATCTTTACGATGCCGCTGTCGACGGCAATGACAACGTGACTTTTGATGCCAAGGACCTCTTCGATGTGTTCGATGCTGATAACTCCGAGACACTTACCGAAGGGTGGGGAGCACTCAGGGCGTCGTCGCTGATTCCCGACAACCAGACAGATCTCGCCATCGGCGGGATGTGCTCTGATTATGGCGTCGGACCGGTACCAGTAAGTCCGACGGCAGGGACGACGGTCTCGCCGGGCAGTGCGGATTTCTCGTGGACCGGTGCTGTCGGATGCGGCACTGTCGCCGCGGGCGACGAGTGGGATCTCGTCTTCTACAACCCCACGACCTACGCCCTGATCCTGACTATCCCGGGACTGGCAACGACGAGCACCACGCTCAGCCTGGCACAGCTGCAGACGCTGATCGGGGGAAGCGACAACCACGAAGTCTTGTGGGCTGTCGAGGGCTACAGCACAGCCTCGCCTGCCACGGGTCCGTACCTTGGCGATAACCTCTCGATCTTCGTCAACCAGCCGCCGGTGGCTGATGCAGGTTCCGATGTAACTGCGGAATGCTCAGGGCCGGCAGGAACGCCGGTGATGCTTGACGGGACCGGGTCATCCGATCCGGATGGCGACGTACTTTACTATACGTGGTCACCTGAGGGTTACTTCGATGATCCTTCATCACCTACACCAACGGGTACTTTTTCACTCGGTATGGTCACGATTACCTTAACCGTGTCTGATGGGCTTGAGAGCGACACGGATGAGGTTGACGTTACGGTCGAGGATACGACAGAGCCGGCTATGACCTGCCCGGCCGACATCGTTGTTGAGTGCAGCGACTACTGCGGTACGCCGGCGGATGATCCACAGCTCGTAGACTTCTTCAATGAATTCTCCGCAACAGATATCTGTGATGACGATCTCGTCACATCGCTCGACTATCCGGCGTGCTTCCCTCTGGGCGATACCGAGGTGACATTCACAGCCACGGACGATTCCGGTAACGAAGGCACGTGCACCGACACCGTAACGGTGGAGGACACGACGCCACCGGTGATCTCAGTCGAGCTCAACCGCTATGTCCTGTGGCCGCCGAATCACAAGATGGTTGACATCGTTGCCACGGTTACGGTGGAAGATATCTGCGATGACGGCCCCGAGGTCATACTTGTCGACATAACATCCAACGAGCCTGACGATGATGGTGGAGACGGAGAGACCGATGATGATATCGATGCCGAGTTCGGTACCGAGGATTATGATTTCCGCTTACGGGCCGAGCGGAGCGGCAAGCGAATCGGCAGAATCTACACCATAACCTACCGCGCTACGGACCTCTCTGGGAATGAGGCTGAGGATGTGGTCTTGGTGCGGGTGCCCCATGATCAGTCAGGCGGGGCATTTGCCGCGACGGGCTTCAACGAGAACGGCACGGGCTTTGTGAGCGGTCGGAATGCGTTTGCACTCGTGATTCCTTCGAGGACTGATGTATTTGGAGTCGGTGAGAACGGCCAGGCTATGATGATTGAAGAGCTCTTCGATGCCACCCAGCTGGATATGAGCCGGACCTATGTTGGTAACACCAAAGGGGTGTTGGTGCCTGATCGCTGGGAAGAGTTGGATCAAAACGGTGATGGACTGATGGACGTAGTAGTCTGGTACCGGATTGAGGGCGTTAAGCCTCTGGTTGAGAACGTGGCCGAAGGGCAGATGGGTGAGGTATGGGTGAGTGACCCGATTGACCCGGTCGGCCTTCACTACGTGAGTGCCGGTGGAATAGACTATCTGGTCTCTGATATCTTCCGGTTGGGTCAGCCGGTGGATCTCCCGGGCTCGGGCACAGCAGGTGTCGAAGTACCCGAAGCCCCTACTTACGAGACAAGGCTGTTCCCGGTGGCTCCGAATCCGTTCACTGGCACCACGACGATTCGGTTCACCCTTGCGATGGATGAACATGTGACCCTGCGCATCTACGACGCGAGGGGTAGCCTTGTGCGGACTATTCAGGAAGGCGGCCTTACTGCCGGAGAGCATCGTCCGACCTGGAATGGTCGTGACAACAGAGGTAAGCAAGTCTCAACGGGTGTTTACTTCGTGCGGCTGTGTGCAGGTGCATACGAGGTAACACGGAAAGTCGTATTGTCGCAGTAATCAGACGACCTAACCTCAAAGGCTGAGGTCTGGTTATTAGAACCCGGCTGCCGGGTCACTTGCGATTCGGCAGCCGGGCCTTTTCATTCCAGGTACTTTTGGGGACTCTCGCGGTCTTTCGTGATGCTTAACCTCAAATCAGAGGAATTGCCACGAGGCAGCCCCGCTCATCACCCGTGACGCGTGAGATATGGCCCTTGCCGGATGTATCCTCAACAAGCATGACCGATCCGGGACCGAACGAGCGCACCTCACCATCCGATACCTCAACCTCGAGCGTGCCTTTAAGAAAGAACATCAGCATCCGGCGCGGAGCGGGATGCCAGTCCCCGATCCAGCCGGGAGGACTCGACATCAAGAACGCGCCGGTCCCTTCCCAGAGATCCGTGACCGATATGGGTGGTGCAGGTGGTGCAAAGTCGGCCAGGTTAAACGGGATTTCTCTCTCGCCGAAATGCGATTCACCGTCCGAATCGGCGTATATCCTTACGTATGTAATCGGGTCGGCAACCTTGATCTTCATTCACGCCTCCTCAGACATCAAGTCGATCGTAGTGGTCTTTTGTTATCTCGGATTGCACCTTACCGGTGTGTGCGATATCTATGGGTTCAACCAGGATCAGTTTGACATGCCCGTGGGGGACAACGCGATGCTCCTTACCTCGTGGCACGATACAGAACTCCCCCGCATGCAGCGTAACGGTCTCATCCCGCTCGTAGACATCCAGCGCGCCCTCCACCACAAGGAAGAGCTCATCCTCATTGTCATGGGTATGCCACGGGACTTTCTCTCCCTCAAGCCGCGCAAGTTTGAAGTGCTGGCCGTTAAGCTCTCCAACGATCTTGGGTGAATACGTATCCGTGAACCTCCGGAAGCACTGTTCGATGTTTATTACCTTCGCCATCGTGCATCTCCTTTCAACCAGTCCATCATATGTTGGGTCAACCTGCTGACTCGTGTCAATATATCTTCTCCTTCGAAATCGCATGCACTTGCCCCGGAACATTGGTATAGTAGGGACAGTAATCAACTCCCCTGTAGTTGCGCACGTGTATCTATGGAGGTACAGACATGAGGGAAGAGGAATACATCGGCTACCTTCGCTCACGGAACCAGACCGATGAAGCGATCTCAGCTGCCGTGGGGTACGTCAAGGAGTTCGAGCAGCATCTGGCCGCAAAAGGTAAGAGTCTCGACTCTCACGATGTTGACGATGTAAAGCAATATGCAGATATCCTGATTGCGGGGAAGAAGAACACCATGGATAGGTTTCTATCCCTGGCTCGTTATGTCTACATAACCGGTTTAAATGAGGTCTTTATCTATTTCACCGCAATACTCAATGGGAGAGAGGTACTCCCCTCCATTTCCGGGCGACTTGTTTCGCTTGCAGGCGAGGCGGCGAGGAATGAGGTCTTTAAGGATGTCGAGCTCCCGCCTCTCGGGTCGCCGCCGGAAGCATATCCAGCAGTCACCGGTCGCCTTGTCGGGAATCTTATGAAGCTTGGTACAGAAATCTGCCATAACGTCCTCGCAGGAAACCACCACGAGATCCCCCTAGAGAGCTTCGAAAAGCACAAGCAGTGGTTCAAAGAAGCGGGAAGCATCGATGGCTTCTTAGAAAGGGTTCACGGTGAGGCCGTTGCCGAGCTCGAGCACTATATGAATGAGGGCAAAGTTTGGTACGAGCAGGAGATCACTCCCGGAATAGTCGAGTTCGTGAGAGGCAATCAGGAAGTACTCTCCGCCGTTCGGGATGGAGAGTACCTCTACATCACCAAGTTTCCATACGCGCCAAAGGACTGGCTGGAAGAGACCGACCCCGTGATGAAGCGCTACTATGGTTGTCACTGTCCGCTGGCGCGGGCGGCCATAATCGAGGGCAAGCCGGATATCCCACTTGACTGGTGTTACTGTAGCGGTGGCTATGCCAAACTCAAGTTCGATGTGGTGTTTGAAGAACCGACCGAGGTCGAAGTCCTTGAAAGTGTCCTCGCCGGCGATGACCGCTGTCGCTTCAGAGTCAAGATCCCTCAGGGCGAACTGCCCTGAACCTCTTTCTTCTGGTGCATATCCAATAACTATGGATTCGAAGCCGGATTTTGCTTAGTCTTACCCTAACAGGAGGTGCAGTATGCGCAGACTAGTTTCCAGCATCTTGCTGGTATCACTGATGGTAACGGCACTCATCGTTGTCTCGTGTGCCAAAGAGGAAGAGCCAATCCAGGAGGCGGCAAAAGTCACAGCAAAGAAGGTGGTGGAGCCCCCACAGCAAACCGAGGAAGTTGCAGTGAAGGAGCGAGAAGTTCCGCCTCAGACTACCGAGCGTCCTCCGGTGAGTGACATAGCTCTCCGGCCACCGCAGAAGCAAACCAAAGATATAATGTCGGGCAATCCGGTCAAGAGCAACATCTATTCAGACTATGCAGGGAAAAGGGTCTACTTCTGCTGCGACGAAAGTAAGAGACGGTTCGACCTGGAGCCGGATAACTGGATTAAAAGGGCCGGGGAGATGGGAATCATGCTCCAAGACGCTCCCGCGAGCCGGTGAGCCAAGGGACCTAATAGAGCCCCAAGATAGGCAGCCCGATAGAACAGGGTATCAGCACCACGGACGTAGTCCGGCGGGAAGCGGGCTTACTCGCTGCCATAGATCGGCGATATTTCTCTCAGGCGTTCAACCGCTTTGGGCAATCCATGTAAGACGGCTTCGACATCTTCGTCGTTGCTGAATCTCCCACAGGTTAACTCCAGGGAGCCGTGCGATTGCTCGTGAGACAGTCCCAGGGCCAGCAGGGTGCGTGAGGGCTCCAGGGTTTTTGATGAACAGGCAGAGCCGGTTGAAGCCGCGATACCCTTCGCCCCGAGTAACAAAAGCAAACCCTCTCCTTCGATACCGTCAAAACGAAAATGCGCATTGTTCGGGAGTCTCTCGGTCGGGTGGCCGTTAAGATAAGACTTGGGGATCTCCTTTAAAACTGTCGCTATCAGCCTGTCGCGATACCCCGTGAGCCTCTTGACTTCCGGAGCCATCTCCTGTTGCATGATTCTCGCAGCCTCTGCCATTCCGACTATTCCTGGAATGTTCTCTGTACCGGACCGCAGTCCGAACTCCTGGCCGCCCCCGATTATGACCGGTTTCAGCCTTATTCCTTTCCTTCTGTAGAGAATCCCTACCCCCTTGGGACCGTAGATATCATTCGATGACAGCGATAGCAGGCCAATGCTGTCCGCCTTGACGTCCAGAGGCAACAAGCCTTCAGCCGCTACTGCATCCGAATGGAAGGCAATGTCCCTTTCATCGCATAACCTGGCGATTTCCTGCACTGGCTGGATCGTACCGATCTCGTTACTGGCATACCCAATGGACACGAGGATCGTCTCATCAGTTATCAGCGCTTCGATCTCACCTACGTCAACCCTGCCATACCGGTCAACAGGTGCTACTGACACGGTGAATCCCAGTTTGGTCAAGTGCTTGGCCAGGTTGTGGATGGAAATGTGCTCTACCTCTGACGTTACGATGTTGTTCCCTTTGTCCTTATTACGCAGTGCAAAACCTATGAGAGCGAGATTGTTTGATTCGGTGGCCCCCGAGGTGAACAGGATTTCATCCTTGTCGGCGTTGATGAAAGCGGCGACGGTCTGGCGGCACTTATCCAGAACCTCTCCGGCTTGCTCTCCCGGCTCGTGCAGCGACGAGGGATTACCAAAGCTGCCATGGAGATAGGGAATCATGGCATCGATCACCCTGGGATCGACCGGTTTTGAAGACTGGTAATCCAGGTATGCGGTCATTAACCTGCCCCCGGCTCTAGAACCACATCGTTGCGTCGGCTTCGAGAGCCAGATCATTCAAGGTCCCGGCCCCGACTATCTTAACCCCGGGTATCAGCTCGACCTTGTCCCATCCCAGCATCTGTTTGGAAGCCTCACAGACATAGATCTCTATACCGGCTGCAAGGGTCTGCTGGATCATCTCCTGGACACTCGGGAAGCTTCCCATCTTTATCTTCTCGGCTTCACCGGGCTTAAGTATTCTCAATGCCTGGCCCAGGTAATACACCTTGGCATCTATGTCCATTGCCTTCGCAGTTTGTGCCAAAACCAGAGGGGAATACTGCCGTTCTACGTCATCGCTTGTCTGGACATAAAGGATTGAACTATTGGCCTTCATCACGCACCTCCTACTTTGCCTTCCTGATCAAGAATCTTAGCACGTCTTCCCGCTTCTCAATACTGAGAAGTTCATGCCCCGTCCTTTTCGCAAACCGCTTCAAATCCTCCTCCGCTGCCGGGTCATCGCTGAGCACTTCGAGTACCTGGCCGACTTCGAGGGTATCTATCTCCTCTCGCGTCATAAACAGAGGCTGTGGACAATATAAGCCGATAGAGTCAAGTGTCTTATCGGGTTTGACCGTATCTGACATCTCGCTTCCTCCCCTCCATCTTTAGAGGGCAGAGTCGCTCAGATAGTTGCGGTTGCCTGCATGATTATCTGTATAGGTTCAGAATGGAGATCCCTGAGAGGGAGCTGCCATGAACGTCTCTTTCAGGTAGTCTGCGATCTCTTCTCCGATAATAGCATTTGCACTCACACCCGGATGGCATTGATCGAAGAAGAGTTTCGTATCGGTGTGTTGCCTCAGCACCGGCAGTAGATCAACGAAACCGAAGTCGTACTTGGTCGCAATCTCGCGAAGCCGCTCCTGGGGGTACGTCTCGAGAAAATCCGCGTAGACCTGAAATGATACCGGGAATGCCACTACGGCGACTTCGAAGCCGTGTTCCCGGGAGAGGGACTTCAACGCTGCCAGCCGGTCGTCGACGATCTCCCAGGAGTCCTTCTCCCACGCGGCCCCCCAGTCATACTGTGCGAGCTTTGCGAGCTTCATAAACTCCTGCCGGTCACCGTGCCAATCGAGTTTACCAAGCTCCCGGATCCACACGAAGCGCTCCCCGCCCTGGTCCTTGACCCAGCGACGGAGCTTGAAGTTTCTGTAAACGGTTTCCGCAAGTAGACTGTGACGGCGAAGAAAGCCACGATGTCCAATCTCACCGGGAAATCCCCATGGAGGGCGGCTGTCATTTAAGTAAAACGAGACGATAACGATATCAGGCCAGACAGATAAGCCTGTCTCAAGAAGAACATCGATCTCTTCACTGATTCCAATGTCACCGATCCCGGCATTGATGGCCTCGATCGTGTGAGCGGGATATGAATCGCGGAGCATTTGCTCTAATTGCTCAACATAGGTTTCCTCGGCCTGCAGGTAGTCGCCCCAGGTGATCGAATCACCGAGTATGAGAATCCTGATCTCATTCTCCTGCTTATCCTCAGGAATCTCATCATCGCGGAAACCCATGGAGTTGATCTTCATCCTGATGTCGCGTCCGGAGAGATTGTGATTCCTTATCACAACATCGGCATTGGGGATCAGGCGCCGGCCGCGGGGTGTATGTCGAATCAACAAGTCGGGATTTCCCTGGGCGAATGGCCCCAGGGATCCAGAATCACTTTCGACGATCTTGGGAGCCGTGTAACGCAGATAAAGTTCGAGTCCCACAAGCCCGGCAACCAGAACAACCAGCGTCACAACGGCTGTGAACAAAACTCGCTTATTCGCCACGCTGCACGCTCTCCCATCAAGGGCAAGACGGTCTGAGTATACACCCAGTTGCCGACAGGATGGAAGGTAGAAGCGGAGTCACCCCTCATAACGCCGCCCCACGGTCACGAGCGTAACCCTACTCTGCACTATAGGTTCGCGCCACGGCCGAGACCCATAGACGGTGAGTCTGGTACGGCATAAAAGGACACTCACCGTATTCGGACCAGGCGCCGAGGATGTTCGCAGCCAGCATATCGTCGATTGACTTACCCTTCTCCGATGCTTCGCGGATCCGCCGCACTGAGTCTTTAACCATCTTTGAGTATATCCTGAGCCCATTCATGTCGAGCGGGCGACCGTGGCCCGTCATGAAAATCGTATTATCGGGGAAGACATCGATCATCGTGTCAAGAATCTCAAGGTAGGGCTCGATCTTGCCCGCCGAGACTCCCGGGAAGGCCTCTGAAAGGAGCAGACTCCCCGTACAGACCACATCCGACGGCTTGAACCAGATAAGCATATCGGTTTCCGAGTGCGTCCCCGGTGCCGGAATCAGCAGGATATCCTCACCGTTAAACGCAAAGGAGTAGTGTGCGGCAAACGACTTGTCTGTGCGGCCCTTCATCTCCTTCTCGGTCTTAACCAGAATGCCGTCGGTGACCATCTGATCAAGGTTTGTCAAATCGATCACCGTGGCTGTACTATCTACATAACTGTGGGCGGAGAAGTGATCCCCATGTAAATGGGTGGTGATGATAAATTCAACACCGGGATCGTCCGTCTGCTTGCTCCCGGATATCTTTCCGAGAGCCTCAAGGATTCGCGGTGCCGCCGATTGGTAACCTGTATCGACCAGCAGCAGTCCATCCGCTCCTGTTTGCACCCCGCAGTTGGTTTGGTTGCTAAGCAGAACCGTGACCGCATGGAAGGCGGGAGCAAGCTTCTCCACCTTTGCCTTGGGAATTTCGAAGTCACGGGTTGCTCCTACTTCTCTTAGATAAGCGGCGATCTCATCCCACCCCCTGGCCTTGGCCGAAAAGAGCGGCGTCAGGCCGTAGGCATCCACATGATTCACATCAGCGCCATGGGCCACCAGGATCTGAACTATCTCCAGTTGTCCGATCGCAATTGCGTACTGGAGCGGTATCTGGCCCTGCGTATTGGTTTGGTGCGGATCCGCACCCCGGTCGAGCAGGAGATTTACGATCTCAATACCGCCGCCGAAGATTGCGTAAGTGAGTGGGGAGTTCCCGTAGTCCTCCTCAACCCCAAGGTCTGCTCCGGCTTCCAGAAGGATCTCGACCAGCTCGTGCTTGCCATCAATTGCGGCCAGATGAATTGGCCGCGAGTTGTCACTGTCACCGGCGTTGATATCCGCGCCTTTTGAGATGAGAAGCCGTGCGATGTCCACCTGGCTGTCCGAGACCGCCACGTGAAGCGGTGTGCTAAGAGCATCATTACGGGCCGAGATCTGGTCCGGATCAACGGTCAGGATAGCTTCAACCTTACCTGGATCTCCGGCACTTATTGCCTCATGGATCTCGCCGGCTGCTGTGAGACCTGCGAATGCCAAGACCAAAACCGGAACAGTCAGAACAATCACCAACAGGTACGTCATCGTGTACTTCTCCTCCTCTCGCGCCCCCTGTCCGGGGACCTACATTCTTAGTATAACCCACCCATGTCATTGCATACAGTGAAATCATCTGATGGAATGTATGAGCAACACTCATACAACATCCGGGTCCTGTGATATATCGGGAACGGCCGCCGCCGGCCGTAGAGGACTTGGGCCCGCGGCGACCCGGTTGGTGCTATTTCAGGAGTACAACCTTGCTATGCCTGCTCGCGCGTTCAGTCCGGACGCTCGCAAAGTAGACACCTGGCGAAACCCTATGCCCCCGCCCATCGCTTCCATCCCAGAAGACATCATGCCGGCCCGGAGCCATTGAAGTATCAACAAGTGTCCTGACCAGCCTACCTTCCACATCAAACACACTCACCCTGACATCGCTCGTCGCATTAAGGGCGAAGCGAAGCCTTGTCGTTGCGGTGAAGGGATTCGGCTCCACCGACATAATGGAGGCAATCTCAGATCCAATCACGCCGGAGACGGATGTATCGGGTATAGCGAGTTCTGCGAGTGTGGCTACTGCCACCTTCGTGATATCTGTGGCAAGCGACTGAGTCAGCTGGTGGATTCTGTCTGTCGACGTGTGAATGTATGGGTAGTTGACCGGGTTGTCTTCCTCACAGTCCAGAGCATGGTAGCCGATCCGCCAGAACGATGCGTGATCCCCGTAAAGCATATCCGGATCGACGGTCTTATCAGTCCCAAGTGCCGGCACATAAGCGTTGGCACAATCGATCGCCAGGTCGGCAAACCACTCCGAGACAGAATCACTCACGATATCGATGTCTTCCGGAGCTGTGTCGACATAGGCGATCATGTCGCAATTGAACACCCCCGCGATCACATCACCTGCATAGAGCGCCCGTCCGACATACTCGCTGCTTCCCAGCAGACCCTGTTCCTCACCGGCGAAGCAAATGAACTTGATCGTCCGCTCACAGGGAAAATCAGCCATGACCCGTGCCGCCTCGACCACCGCTGATGTACCGCTGGCATTGTCATCGGCGCCTGGTGCCACTGTCGCTGAGGCTTCCGATATGCTGTCGTAGTGACCGCAGATAATCACCTGCTCGTCGGAGACAGTCCCCGGCTTTGTTGCGACCACATTTTTGTTTAGTTTCCAGGCACCGGTTGAGAGGTTTGTGGTCTGGCTTTCCCAGGTGTCCCCACCATCACCGGTGTGCTGGATCGCACAACTCAAGCCCGCAATCCAGCCGTGGGAGGCACTTACAAAGTCGATGCCGTAAGGAGCCGGAGATCCTTCGGTATGCTGGATCTCCCAGCTGGCCCCGCTGTCTGTGGTGTGAAGAATCGTCCCGTCATATTCGGCCACCCAGCCCTCGAGCGAGTCGATGAAGCAAACATCCATGAGAAAGGAATTGGGACTACTGGGAACCGTCTGCGCTACCCAGTTTTGCCCCCCGTCTGTGGTCTTAAGCAGAGTCCGGTCTGCTCCCGCAATCCAGCCCGTATTGTCATCGATGAAGCAGACATCCCGAAGGAATTCACTCGCCCCGCTTGTCTGGGAAGTCCACGAAACTCCATCCCAGAAGAGGATGGTTCCCACATCTCCGCAGGCCCAACCTCTTGTGGCCGACCTGAACCACAGGCCGTAGATGGACTCCGTTGTCCCGGTCACATCATCTACCCAGGTGATGCCCCCGTCGGTGGTGCTTGCGATAGAGCCGTCCGTACCCGCGACCCAACCGTTGAGCGAATCGATAAAGTATATGTCATTGAGCCAGACGGGGCTTCCGGCGGACGCGGTCTGCCTGGTCCATGTGGCCCCGCCGTTCGTGGTATGGTAGATCGCGGCTGAGACACCGCAAATCCAGCCTTCAAGCGAGTCAATGAAGCAAACGTCAATGTATACGTCATTAAAGGCAAAGGTCTTCTGTCTGGTCCAGGTGAGTCCCGCGTCGGTGGTCTTGTAGATTCTCTGTTTGTACCCAACCACCCAGCCATAGTTCTCGTACTCCTGAAACTCCACGTCCACGCCGTATTCCTCAAAACGTTCATACAGGTAGTCGGCGGCGTCATCGATCCCGGTGCTAAAGGAGTAACGCGTAAGAATTGTGTCCGGCACACCGTTTATTACCGCCCCTTCCTCACCGCTTAGCTGGGATATGTACCTCCACAGGCTGTCCCCTGAGACTTCTGCAACCAGGGCGGCTATCTGTGGTTTGGGTGTGATCGCGGCCGGTGCGTATGCCGATAGGTGCGGCTCTCGCCGAATGAAGGTGTGGGGTACTAGTCTGGCCTTTGAGAAGTGGATAAGGCTCGGGTCTTCTGCCTCATCCATATCCAACTGGGCCAGGTACACGCCTCTCGCGATTTCGACGAGAGCCACAGAATAAGGCCAGTCTTTTACAGGCTGTTTTGCCTGCAAGAGATAAACAGATTTTCCTGCATGTACTGATGCTAAGAGATTGAATGATGGCGTTAGCTCCGCCAACCTCCGGGCTGCAACCGGGCTACCCTGGCCAAGGTAGGCGTCCCCGAGATCAGCTAGAAAGAGCATGCCTGCCCCGGAGAGTGCGTCGGTGCTGATGGGTTTTTCCACCTTTACGATCACGCCCTCTTGAAATCCAAAGGCTGCGGTGGAGGTGAGGATGAGACCAAGAGCAACTGCAACAACAGAGACTACCGTAACAAAGCGATAGCTGTCCATGCGGTCCATGAGCGTCCCTCCTGATGCTGGTTGTGCCGTCGTTGTCGTCTGGCTGTCTGACCTGCAAGTTTGGCGTCTTATCAACTATACCCACGAATTGGTCTGGCGTGGTCTGAAATCATGTGATAGATTCCATGCGCAGAATGCATACATCAGCATAGGAAGATTGCACGGGGAGCAAGATGTGGAATTGAGGCATCTTAAACTTGTCCAGGTT
>JALGZP010000105.1 GCA_025774845.1 bacterium | reverse complement strand
AGAGGGGCAGGTGCCGGTCATGCAGCTGGAGGATCCCGTTCAGCTATTTCATTATGGAACTGGCAACGCGCGTGGGCTTCCTTTTGATCTGGTTGGCCTTCGAGCCTTTGCAGGCCATGGCCTACTGGAGTCTCGCGTCGATCCTGGTTGCGTGTGCCGGGATAGACCGTGACCTGGGGCTGATCCCGGACAAGCTAACCGTCCCTGGCCTCATTCTCGGGCTGGTGTTCTCCGTCACCCTGCTCAAGATGGGGACACCCGGTCGGTCGCTGCTTCATTCCGTGATCGGCATGATCGTGGGCGGTGGTAGCCTCTATCTAGTCTCGGTGGTCTACAAGGTAGTACGGCATCAGGACGGCATGGAGGGCGGCGACGTAATGCTGATGGCCATGGTTGGAGCCTTTCTCGGCTATAAGCTCGCACTTATCACGATCTTCGTGGCCTCACTCGCCGGTGCCATAGTCGGCCTCTTCGTTGCAAGGAAGTCGGATAAAGGCATGATAGCGAGCCTTCGCTTCGGACTCTTTCTATCTCCTGCCGCCATCGTGGCCCTGATATGAGGTCATGACCTGAGTTGGTGTGGCGTGGGGGGTACTTCATTAATATTGTCCATCATGGGCGCAGTTGGTATATTCATGTTAGCGTATTTTAGGAGAAAGAAATGGTTATGGGAGGTGCTTGAGTATGGCTGGTCTGTACTTTCTCTTTCCCACACTGCTGGTGATATTCATCTCTTTTCTTGCGGTGAGAGCGGGGTCTATTGCCTTGATGATGACCGGACTCGACCAGAAAAGAGCTGGTTTTCAGGCGCTATCCGCGTTCTCAGGGACGGGATTCACTACCAAAGAAGCTGAGTCCGTGGTCAGGCACCCCTCGAGGCGACGGATCATCACATGGCTGATGATACTAGGCAACGTAGGACTTGTGACGGTTATCGTAACCGCTACATCCTCTCTTGTCACTGCCAGAGGATTCTATTTTCCCATTAGCCTGATCGTCCTGGCTGGTGGAGTGTACATCATCTACAAAGTCGCAACTCGTACGAGACTGATGAGAAGATGGGAGAGTTTCATCGAGGATAGGCTCGTGAAATCCTCTGCCTTTGAGGAAGGCGTAACTGAGGATCTCCTTCATCTGCTTGAGGGGTACGGTCTGGTGAGGGCAGTCATGGACCAGGACTCTCCGCTTGTCGGGAGTCCTCTTTCTGCGTGCAAGTTAACCGAGAAAGAGATTCTAGTTCTGGGCATAGAACGCGGCAGGAATTGGATTCCTATTCCGAAAGATCAAGAGAGGATAGAGGCCGGTGACAGGCTAGTTGTGTATGGCCCCCTCAGGGTTTTGAAGGCTCTTTTTGAGGAAACCAAAGACAAATAGTTCACGTTTCGAATCTTCAGAGAGGAGATGTTGAAAAGGTCGATGCCCCGCTCATACTCGAAGTATCCGCCACGCTGAGTCATCAGCCGGTTGGTCACATTCTTTCCCAATGCCTTTAGCCTGACTGAAATGTGGTTAGGTTCCAAAGATCCCTCACCCAAGAGTAGGTTTAGTCTCTGTCGTATCCCCCGCAAGCCCTGCAAGGTATGTCCATCAGCATCCAGTTGGACTATAGACGACTTGTTTTCAGATGTTAATACACACAAGGTGATGGTTCCCAGGGCAAATGTCCCAAAGCGTGGTTTTGTGGGATGGGGTGGTTACGGCGGGAGGGATACAGGGCCATCACTCGAAACCGGATCGGCCTGCCGGCACCCTCTGGCGTCGGTCTGTTTGAAAGTGAAATTCAGAGCAGTTGCCCTCCGTGGTATGTATCCAACAGTTGCCTATTGTCTGGCCGATGGGCCTGGGCTACATTTGGAGCTGGAGATGTGCCCCAAGCTTACAGACCTGAGCAGTCCGGATTTGAGAGTTGAGGCTTCCGTCTCGGAAGGAGGTCAGCATGAGCTACTATTTCAGCAAGGTAGTTACCATCCCCTTCGATGAAGCTATCACCAAGGTTGCAGACGTGCTCAAGAGAGAGGGTTTCGGCATCTTGACCAGGATCGATGTGAAAGAAATCCTCAGGAAGAAGCTGGATGTCGACTTCAGGGAATACCGCATACTCGGAGCATGTAATCCGCCTTTCGCCTACCAAGCTCTTCAGGCAGAGGACAAGATCGGTTTGATGTTACCCTGCAACGTGATCGTTCAAGACCACGGACAAGGACATGTCGAGATTGCCGCTGTGGACCCATTGGCATCTATGGCTGCAGTGGATAATGACGGCCTTCGTCATATCGCTGACCAGGTGAGAGTGAAACTGAAGCGGGTTATTAACAATCTGTGACCGGCCTGAGCCGCATTATTATGAGCAGCATTCCCACGACGCCAGCCACGACAAGACTGTAATCCCGGTGAACTCCCAGGTGTATCTGAATGCTGCGATAAGGACCGGCGTGCTGATCGGCCTACTGCCCCGATGTGTTACTTCTTATACTCCGCCACAATCTTCTCATAGGTTTTCCTAAGGTCGCTCATCACGCTGTCAGTTCCGGCCTTCAGGTCGGTCCAGGCATTTCCGCTCGCACTCTTGAGTTCAGCAAGCCGTTCTCTTACAGATTCTTGCTGCTTCTCAAGCGCCTGGATCTTCTCCTCAAGCGAAGCCTTGGTGTCCTGGCCTGCCAGCTGGGCCTTTTTCCTGAGCTCCTCGATCTTGCCCTGGTATTGCTCCAGTTGCTCCTCTAAATCCGCCACATACTGGTCCTTATGTTCCAGAGTGTAAGTCTTAGCTGCTTCCATGGACTCCTTTGCTTCCTGCTTGACCTGCTCTGAACTCACCTCATCCCTGCTCGCGGCTTGCTCCTTTTCCCCACAGCCAGCGGCGAACACTACCGTTAAGACCACAAGGGCCAACGCAACAGCAAAATACCTCATGACACACCTTCCTTGTTGGGAACCAACCCTGTTAGACCCACCCGTGTGCAAGCACAGCACCCCTTAGGGCATCCACACGTGTCACATTCCCAGCGTACACCTGTCCAGTCTGCGGTGTCAACTTCCGTTTCCGCCCGCCTTTCAGGCCTTTATCTCTCCCGCTTTCTTCAGAGTTGCCTCTGTTCTGCTCCCGGTATCCTGATCCATTTCGGATGAGAGACTTTTGAGCGTTGACAAGTACTCCTTGAGATCAAGACACCCCCAGTGATACGATGGTTCAAGCGTTGTCTGGCCTAGTAGCCGGATAGAAGCGCCGTTATTTCATTTCTCGAATCAATCGAATATGGAGGAATAAGCAATGATCGGGCTTTCCAAGGCACGCGAATTATGCACTGCGGCAGAATTGCGATTCATCGAGTCGTGCCGAGCGCGGGCGCTAGCAAAGGACACCGAGGCTCAACTGAAAGAGAAGATCGCGCTGGCTCGCGAACTACGCGACAAGTGGTGGGACGCGTTCACCCGGCAACGTCGCCAAGCTAAGCAGGAGCAAGGGTTCCCCGCGAGCAGGGGGAGCATGCGTAGCCAGCAGAAAAGCGAACTGTTCGCGGAGGTCCTCGCGCAGGTCGAGGCTCGACTCAAAAAAGTTGCTGCTCCGGCACAGACAAAAGAGACTGCAGCGGCTCTCAAGAGAGCCGTGAAGGAAACGGCCAAGAAACCGAAGAGGCTGGCTGTGCACGCAGAGAACATCGTCGGCCAACACTCCTCTAGGCAGCAGGGGGCAGACGCGGCGACCAAGCGCGACCGCATCAAGACCGCTGGTCTTGATACTCGGATTCGCGCGCACGTCTCGGCGCGTGGAAGGCGCTCGCAAGCGCGTCGTGATTCCAAGAAACAGTAGATTGGCAAGCGGCCGAGCCAGCTATCGCCGAGGCGGAGGTTCCCCAGAGCCAACAGAACCCACTATTTGCCGTTAGATGAAAGTGAACTCGAGAAGGGTACAATCTAAGCTGCGCTCCGGAGACCTATTGGGCCTCAGGAGGAAGCCGCTATGAGTACCCAGGAGTGTCGCAGTCCTGAAGCGTAGTCCGAGAGGTCCGCCGCAGGGTCACAATCGACTACACCCTTGATATTGCTAGGAAAGGGGCACAACCCCTCACGCGAGAAGTTCTGCCTTTGAAACGAAGTGGCTCCCCGGACAAAGAAGTGGCTCCCCGGACAAATGTCTGAAAGCGTGGTCTTGTGGGATGCTGTGTAGAGAACAGCCCTTGCATGACTCCGCCAAGAGAAGTCGTTGCATCTTGCCGGGCTCCTCCGAGCTATCAGCCCGACCTTTCGAGAGATATTCCGCAAGGTCAGTGCCCTGGGCAGCCGCATTTGGCGTCACGTCCCACCCGGATGTGACAACGCTGATTTCCGACGATAACATGCTATTTGCCCCATTCGCCTGGGCTAACAACGAACCCGGGTCCAAAGGTCACTTACTGGCACACTGTTTGCTCTAAACCAACCAAGGCAGTCCGGGGTAGCTGAGTTTTTTGCAATTGGCATGCGTCCTATCGCACAGCCCAGCTCAATCACGTCCGCGTGATCTCCATCAAGGCCTGACGGATCTAGTCTTGATCAGATGTGAGAAGTATGCCCGGGTTCAGTCTGGGCTAGCGGGATAAGCACCGGACCGCGAATTGAAATGAAAGGAGGTGATACGCAATGAGAAAGCCTGCTATTTTGGCTATCGTGGCCCTCATGGTTGGGTTGGCCGGCACAGCAGCCGCACAGGTGACTGTAACCACCAGCCTTGCGGGGCCGGCAGTCGTGTACGCCGGGCAGGAGGAAGCCTGGGATATCACTATCGAGGTCACCGCTGACGCCGATGTCGCTGGTGTCATCGTTCAGGATGGCATGGGTGCTGATCTCGATGAGATCGCAGTAGGCCTCCCGACCCATGGTACCGCCGATGCCTTCAAGAAGGGAAATGGCAAGATGGGTGCCACTATGGTGAGATGGGAAGTCGGCGACCTGCTTGCTGGAGAAACCGCGTCGCTGCTGGTGACTGTAACAACAGGATTCAATCCCAACGGTTATCAGGAATTCACCAGTCCCGAGCTCGGTCATGAGCTCGATGGCGGTGCTTCAGCCACCTTCTGGTTCGAAGACATGGAGTACGAGACAGAGGAGACCCTGCCACTTGTCGTCGATGTACTTGAGATGTAGGAGAACTCCTGCGAGGGAGGTTCTCGGAGGGAGCCCCGCCGGGCTCCCTCACATATCTCACGCAGTATACCTGGATAACAGCATTTCGCGCTGGAGGGAGGACAGTGTTATGAGAGCGACCATCATCTTTGCTGTGTTAATCACCGTCGCGGCCTCGGTGGCATATGCTACAGGCCACGGTGCTCCTTCGGGACCGCATTACAATCTGAACATTATCGGGGTTCCTAAGGACAAGAAAGCAGACATGACAGACAACCAAGGGCACCGAATCTTTGTTAAGCTGGAAGGCAAGTCAAAGATACTGCTTCAGGAGGGGGACTCTTTCCAGGTCCTCGATGCAAATGGAACGAAGGGCAGTGCCAAGTTCCAGATGCCTGATCCCGACCCTTTCGATGACCTGGTGTTCGACTACTCGATTTACGCACGGGCACTCGGCACGCCGCTGGGATGGGTTCAGGTAACCACTTGCTACGAGGACGAATGGGGGGACCAGTACTGCTCGGGCGACAGCCTCGTTCTTGAGCGCAACACGGGCAGGTCGAAGTTCGTCGATGTGAGCGAGGAACTCCTGACCCTCTTTGTTGACACCGACGGAGACGGCGTAGCCGATACCCGTATTGGTATCTTTGATGAGGATCTCTGGCAGTACTTCTGGGATTATGACAATCACGGCTGCAAACTCGTTCAGCTGAGATTCTATCCCAACGATTAGAATGGTGGGTGAATTCTGGTTGGGCTCCTGAGTGCAGTTCGACAGCCATAAGCACATAAGGATCGAGTTGCTCTTTGATCTCAACGCTTGTAGTGCGTGCGGCGGGTCATTCGACCCGCCGTTCGCTGTTGGTCCACGGCGTGGTTCGTGCCAAGAACTGAAGTGGCTCCCCGGACAAATGTCTCAAAGCGTGGTTTTGTGGGATAGTGTGGTGATTGCGGCGAAACGGATTGCCAGAGGGTGCGTGAGGCTGGCTCGTTCGTCAGTCACAGGGGGCATCTGAAGTGCAGACTGGCCCAGAGCCGACGTCCTTTTTCTCAGTGCCGGGTAATGCCTGACTTCCTTCCTTAGCATAAGACCCCGTTTGCTGTGCCCTAAGACCGACCACGATATGTCCTAGTGAGTCTGACATATGTACACGGGTAAAAGCTCTTTTCAAGTAGGCCATTCTGAACTCTCCAAAGACCAGCGAATCCTACAGTTCTTTATTGAGTCCCCGGACAAGTGTCTGAAAGCGTGGTTCTGTGGGATAGGATGGCAATTGTGGCAAAGCAGATTGCGCGAAGACAGACCACGGTGGCTGTGTTGGTTTGAAAGGACTACCAAAGTGCGGCTTAGATTATGCCTCCTTCGACTCCACCGCTCACTGAGGGCAAATAGAGCAGATGCAACACTTAGGAAGATCAAAGCCTTCACAGCACAAGAAGGCAGAGATGCACCCACCAACTCCCACCAAAGATCCTCCCCAAGTAAGGCCAACTTCCCAAGCCACCTGGAGGGGACACCTTGTCTCTTGCTAACCCCACTGCAGTACCTGGTTCGCGCTTGACTACTCACATTCCGCCTGGTATACTCTAAGTTTCCGTCGGTAAGGTACAGAGTGGCACAATTTGGGGACAGGCATGATGAGACTTCAGCCTACCGCAACTACAGCGAATGCAGTCCCCAAATCCCGAGACCCCGCGAAGCCGCACTTGAGGGAGCCAATTCGGCCTGCTCCCTGCATCGCGAGTTCGCAAGTGGTCCGTGCCTTCGCTGGTCTCCCCCCCCGGGATTCAACAATAGTGTGCGTATCACCTACATTCCGGTGGTCGCGCCGGATGTGCGATGGTAAAGAAGATGCTCTTCGAAAGGAGGGGTAAGATATGGCTACAAGGTTCATGATGGTCTGGTGCGTTGTATTTGCAGGCTTGGTGTACGCTCCGGCTGCATCCAGTGGAGCAAGGATAATAGCCATCACAGAGACTGGCTATGATTACAGATTGGCCCTTGATGACGAAGGCCGTGTGTACTACAGCGGATCTAGTGTCTGCGGTTTAGGATCCAACTATACATATCCTGGTGCATGTGCGCTGGATTTTGACACAGACTATGATGAGGGCGTCATCGCTTTCCCCAACGGTGACCTGCAACCGATTAACCAGGAAGGTTATCCGGCTGGTGCCTTGATCGCGGGACCACCTGGCCCGGTGAGGGTCGTGGACGTAGACATTGATATGTTGCATACTGACGTTGCCGAATACTGGATCGCATCAGGCTGCCTATCCTGGACATGGGACGAGACAAACGGATGGATCGGTCCGTGCATGGCGTTTTGGCCGAGTCGCCGGGTGTGGCATGTCCTTCCCGATGGGACCGGTGACGCGCCCACCATCAAGGCCGCAATGGACTCAGCGTGTTCCAGGGATACCGTAGTGGTGGGTTGTGGCACTCATTACGAGCACGACATCATGGTTAAGTGGGGGGTCGTCCTCAGGGGCGAGACCGGGGAGCCCGAGTGCGCGATAATCGATGCACAGGGCCAAGGTAGGGTGCTTGTCTTCGAGCACATGGATGACTGGTATTTTGCAAGCACCCCGCCCGAAATCGAGGGCCTTACTCTTACCGGTGGGTCTGTGGCTGCCCATGGAGGCGGGATGTATCTGTCGTACTCATCGCCAGTCATACACAAATGCGTCATATCCGACAATTCGACCAGTGGTGTGGGGAATGACGGAGGAGGTGTCTACTGCCGTTACTCTGCGCCGGTATTCAACGATTGTATGATTGTGGGTAACACCGCATTTGATGATGCCGGCGGTGTCTACTGCCGGGATTCCTCCCCAGCAACATTTGAGAACTGCATCTTCGCCAATAACTCCTGCCTGGACAAGGGTGGGGGATTGCTGTGCTATAATGGATCCAACCCCACGGTGGATAGCTGCACATTCTATGGCAACTCTGCCGGGAGCGGCGGTGGGATTGCTGCCATGACTAATTCCATTGTTGAGGTGGAGAACACAATAATCGCTTTTGGCACTGCCGGGGAGGCTGCATACTGCGATCTTGCAGGAAGCAGTATCTGGGCTTATTGCTGTGATGTATACGGCAATGCAGGTGGTGACTGGGTTGAATGCATCGCTGGGCAGGGCGATACTCGCGGAAATTTCTCTGAGGATCCGCTGTTCTGTGAACCTGACAGCCTTGATTTCACTCTGGAAAATGCTTCACCGTGCCTGGATGCTCCGGGCTGTGGGCTGGTCGGGGCACTGGGAGAGGGGTGTGGTATCTCAGGATTCCCAGATGACCAGGTGAATCGGGAGACATTCGGGCTTCTGGCAAATCAGCCTAATCCGTCCAGCCGGGCGACTGAGATCGTGTTTTCGCTAGAGGTGGGAGGGCACGTTGCGCTGGAGATCTATGATGCACGGGGGCGAAGGATAGCCCTGCTTGCAGCCGGAAGGTATGAGGTCGGCACTCACCACCTGACATGGGAGGGAACGGATTCATCTGGGCGGAGTGTTTCTCCCGGGGTCTACTTCTGCAGACTGGAGGCCGGGAACCGGGTTGCCAACCAGAGAATCGTCCTAGTGAGATAATCGCAGCCCTTCGGTCCACCATATCTGTGCGCGATGGCATCCCCCAAGCCGGGATACCTTTCTCTGAGACGCCGTTTCATTTGTTCGTATCATCTGGGTTTTGGCTATACAGTTTTTCAAGCATTGAGGTGTACCCCTTCTTTGGACAACTGGCACTCAAGGAAACGCTGCCGGTGGGAGGCTCCAAACACAATGGCTCCCCGGGCAGGACTTGAACCTGCAACCCTCCGGTTAACAGCCGGATGCTCTACCATTGAGCTACCGAGGAACCAGTCTATATGAACCGCACTGCCAAGCGTCTGGTTTGAGGGCAACCATCCTTGGTTGCCCGGTGCAGGCACCTCAGGGCCTCCTGCACACGTAAGCGTATGATAGTGCAACCCGCCGGTAGTGTCAAGAGGCAGCGCCCTCAAGGGAGATTGCCACCCTCGCTGCGCGAGCTCGCAATGACAAAGGGATGATAAATGCGGCCGTCGCCAGTGGTCGGCCAGCGACGGCCGTTCCCCGCTTTTATCAGGCTAGCGCCTAATCAAAGCATGGTTCGCACTCGCGTAGCACTAAACATGTAACAGAACATGTAAAGCCTGTGCATAGTATCACAAATGGCACAGGAAGTCAATGAAAACGACTAGTAAAGCGTAATTCTGACTACCGTGTCGCCTCCTTGAGCGGGCTTCTCTCCGAGAGATGAAGGACTTCATCGTAGCCGACCATGTCCATGAAACCGTGGCCGCTTATGTTGAATGCGATGACCTTCTTCTCCCCTGTCTTCTTGCACTTCAAGGCCTCATCAATCGCACAGGCGATACTGTAAGCAGATTCAGGTGCAGGCAGGAAGCCTTCGGTCCGACAGAACTTCTCAGCCATTTCGAAAACGTACTTCTCATCCTGCGGATAGGCAACCGTATCGATGTGCCCGGTCTTTCTGAGAAGACTCAGGATCGGTGAGCAGCCGTGATACCGGAGCCCGTCTCCCATTATGGGTGGGAAATCCGTTTGATGGCCGAGTGTATACATCTTAAGCTGCGGTGTGATTTCGCCGTGATCGGCGTAATCGTATTTGTATTCACCCTGAAGATTAGGAGCCGCATCACTCTGGGCAGCAATGAACTTGATCTTCTTGCCCTTGGTGAGGACATCACCGACAAACGGGAGCGCGAAGCCACCGAAGTTGCTCCCACCGCCGAGACACGAGATCACCAGATCAGGATACTCGCCAATTTTCTCGAACTGCTTCTGGGTTTCCTGGCCTATTATGCTCTGGTGCATAAGAACATGATTCAGGACTGAACCAAGCCCGTAGGCTGACTTGGGATCCTTCGCGGCTTCGAGGCCTTCGGATATAGCGATGCTCAGCGAGCCGGGATGGTTGTTGTCCTTATCATAGAGATCTTTGCCAACCTTCGTCCTGGGACTCGGTGAAGCAAACACCTCCGCCCCGAAGAGATTCATGAAATTGCGCCGTGACTTCTTCCACCTGTATACGGCTCGGACCCAGTATACCGTGCACTTAAGACCGACCATTGAACAGGCGTAGGAGAGCGCTGTCCCCCACTGGCCGGCACCCGTCTCGGTGGTGAGTCTCTCGATTCCCTGTTCTTTGGCGTAGTAGGCCTGAGCCAGTGCGGTGTTTACCTTGTGGCTTCCCGTAGGACTGTAGAACTCGCTCTTATAGTACATCCTGGCGGGGGTCCCAAGGGCCTGCTCGAGGGCCTTGGCACGGAAAAGCGGCCTGGGGCGGCCTGCCCTCGCATAGAGGTCAAGCACTCCCTGCGGGATATCGATCCATCGTTCCTGCGACATCTCCTGTTCAAGACACTTGCCAATCATCAGGTTGGGAAGCTGCTGGAGCTGCTCATCACCTATCGGAGGCGGAAGAGGCTCCGGCAGATCGGGTATTATGTTGTACCACTGGCGGGGCATCTCTTCTGGTGTTAACCGTACCTGTAAAGTATCAGCCATTACAACCTCCTCGGAAGGTGCTGATGGAAGCACATACCAATCCGCAAAGTTGACCACGTTCTCACAGAGAAACTGACCTGGGGTCACGCCTGCCGGTGCGTCCTTGCCCCGAGCTCCACCCCAAGCTCAGCAAGGACTCTATCATGAAGGACAACAAGAGTCAAGCTAGGCAACACCGGTTACAGGTGCATATCGACGGCCTCTCAGGCTTTTTTTCATCAGTGGGATATTTATTGCATTTTTATTTGATTACGGGCGGGTCCTAAGGAGCGTGACGGGCGAGGAACTCGCAGCTCTGCTTCCACACCTTAATGCCCTACTTCCTTACGGACCTGCCCTTTACTATATCCACTCCGTAACACACCACCCGGTTAAACCCACAACTGTCAAAGTAGATAGAGAAAGGCTTTGGTTTCGATCCCACAACCGAGCAACTGGAGGTGACGTGAATGAGACTGATCCATTTCCTCGTGGTCGCTCTTACGGTCGGCGTGCTGGCAGGATGTGAGATGTTTGGACCTGACAGCAGCTACACCGACCAGACACCGGATCTTGGGGAATACGGCGGTTACACCCTGGCCAATGAGGCCCCTGGATTCGGAGACCCCGATCTGGTTTCGGGCTACCCGGACGAACAGCCCTTCGATGATGAAATGGAAGATCATCCGGAAGTCAGGAACACTACGAGGCACGAACGCACAAAGCACTACTCCTTAAGGATTGTCTGGGGAAATCTGGGGAGACGGGATAGCACTGTGAGCGCGGGCGAGGATTGCCCTGTCACGGACTGGTCGGGTTCACTTGTGGTAGATGGCGGAGTCGTAACCGTGAAACAGCTTATCAGGTTCGACCCTGGTGATTATGTCGTCAGACCACGACCCGGCCCGCAAGAGGTTGAATGGGTGTCTCACACACAACCGCATCTCGATGGCTTGGTCTTCCACATCAGACACATACCCAGACCTGCAACCGGCGACACCGAGGCCGCGGTCACGATTACCACGCCGCTTTATACCGCGAGGATTCCACTTGAGGATCTTGAGGACTACAGGGAATTTGTGATCTACGATGAGTGTAACAGGGTCTCCGTTGTGGCCACAGAGACAACCCCTTCGCGTTGTCCGCGAGGTTTCCTCGAAGGGGCATGGATCGCTGAGACAGATACTTCGGGTCACTTCAAAGGTGTCTGGGTCGGCGATAGGGGCGGGTTCACCGGCCATGTGCGAGGGAAGTATACGATCCGGGACGGCCGCAGGGTTCTCTTCGGAAAACTGATAAGCAGATCGGGCCGTTTCGAGGCCTTACTCAAGGGAACATGGACTCCCCTGGATGCCGAGAGAGGTCCGGACGGCTACTTCGAAGGCCGTTGGGTCAATGAAGATCTCGATGTAAAGGGCTTCTTCAGGTGCCACTACTGCATCTGCGAGGATGGTCATGGGTTTTTCCACGGAAGGTGGTTGGAAACCTGCAGGTGATTCGTCGGGCACGGAGACCCGGCCCAACAGTGGCATAAAAAACCGAGGCAGCGAGGGTAGCCTCCTTCGCTGCCTTCTTCTTGCCGCTTCGCTTCAAAGCGAACCCGCCACCTCGGCACCGAACTCTACTCACAAATCCACAAACCGACAAGTGGGCAAATGAGCGCTGGTTTGAGCTCTGACCCCAGGTAATTGCGTCCGAAATGGGCAGCCTGAGCGTGGAAGGTCACTCCGCGAGCACCTCAAGGGGTGGGTAGCAAGGGGCGAGCAGCTCGACCACGTGCATCACCCTCTGGGGAAGCCCGCTTCGCGTGAGCACATCCTCAAGTTGCATGATACAGCTCGGGCATGATGTCGCAACAACATCTGCACCGGTTGCGGCGATATAGCCCGCCTTCCTTCTGCCGATCTCCTTTGAGATCTCCGCATGAGTGAAACTGAACATACCGCTGCCGCCACAGCAGCGATCGGCTTCCTCCATCTCGATAAGTTTGACATGCGGGATCATCTGAAGCAGTTTGCGCGGGGCATCGGTTATCGCCTGGCCCCTGCTCAGGTGACACGGATCGTGATAAGTGACATTCACCGGGGCATGGTCCTCGTTGTCGCACCTGGTCGTTGCATATTCTGCCAGGAACTCACAGATGTCATAGATCCTGACCCCGAACGCATCTTTCTTGAAGCCCAGGATCTTCTCATAATCGGTTTTCAGTGCCACCCCGCCTGATGCACACGCTATTACAATCGCATCCAGCGTATAGGGCTCGAATACCTTTATGTTGTTAAGGGCCATTTCCCTTGCCGTATGCCGGTCTCCCGCGGTATAGACCGGCACGCCGCAGCAACCCTGGCCCTTTGGGAGCACTACCTCTATCCCTTCACCCACAAGCGTCCTCACGACGGCCTTCCCCACATTGGTGTAGATCAGGTTTGTGGCACAACCCACGAAGAAGCCCACACGCATTCGCGGCTTGCCCTTAGGACTTACGATCTCAGCGTAATCCTCCATCAGCGTCCGCTCGGCAAAGATCGGCAGAACCCTGTCCCTGTCGACCTTGACCATGGGCAGGAGCAGGCGATACGGGCTCGATTGTGGAAGGCATCTGAGTATCTTTCTTTCAATGAAGGCTAATGTCTTACTTACAGGCGGAAGGAGTTTTCCTCGCTTCAACAGGTGCCTGAATACGAGTTTCTTAAGAAGTGGGAACCGCCCTCGATTGAATATCTCCGCCCTGGCTGCAAGTATGAGCTCATCCACCTTGATTCCGCTGGGACACGCGTCCATACACGACTTGCAGTTCAGGCACTTCGACAGCCGGTCGCTGAATGTCCGGCTGAGCGGTAGATCCCCTCCAGCGAGTGCTTCAACCAGTGCAATCTTACCGCGTGCACACCCTGACTCATCCAGAACCTCCGCAAACACCGGGCAAACCGACCGGCAGAGACCGCACTTGAGACATCTCTCGATTTCGGGGACTACCGTATCGACCGTGTTGTACTTGGCCCCGTCGGCGCCTGATCTGAACAGATCTAACTGGCTGGAATCAGCTGTCATAGAACATCTTCCCCGGATTCATGATGCCACCGGGATCGAGCGAGCCCTTGACCCGCTTCATGATTTCGTAGCCGGCTTTCCCGATCTCCAACTTGAGGAACGGCATCTTGTCCAGGCCGATGCCGTGCTCGCCGGAAACTGTTCCTCCGAGGTCTATGGAAGCACCCATCATCTCGGCTATGGCTGCGTCCACCCGCTTGAGCTCATCCGGATTCCTGCGATCGGTCAGAAACGTCGGGTGGATATTACCATCACCCGCGTGGCCGAAGACCGCAACCCCAACATCGTATTTCCCGGCTATCCTCGTTATCTTGTTGACCATATCGGGCAGCATGCTCCTCGGCACTGTCACGTCCTCAAGAATCACGGTCGTACAGAGCCGCGTGAGAGCAGGTAGTGCGGCCCGCCTGGCTTCCCACAGTTTCGCACTCTTCTTGCCCTTCACGTCATCTTCGATAGCACCACCTTGCCGGCCATTGAGTATCTCCAAGGCTTTCGATGCTTCTTCTTCACACAGGGACTTCGCACCGTCGAACTCCGCGAGGAGCAGGACTCCGTCACCCAGGCTCTCCTTGAGAAACGCTCCGACGGCTTCCACTGTCTTATCGTCCATTATCTCAAGGATTGAGGGAACAAGACCGCTTGCTGTGATTTCGGCCACAGCCTCAGCAGCGCTTGTGATGTCTTTAAATCTTCCCGCGATAACCCGTCTTGCCCGTGGCAACGGCAGCAGCCTGAGGACGGCCGAGGTCACGATGCCGAGTGTCCCCTCCGAGCCAACCATCAGCCGGGTCACATCATACCCCGCCACGCTCTTAACCGTCCTGGCACCCGTCCTCGTCAATCTGCCCTCCGGGGTTACAATTTCGAGACCGAGCACGTAGTTTTTGGTTGTTCCGTACTTAAGCCCCCTGAGGCCCCCGGCGCATTCCCCGATATTCCCTCCGATCGTACATGCCGCCTGGCTTGCCGGATCGGGTGGATAGAAGAGTCTCTTGGCTTCGGCGTCCCGTTGGAGGTGCTCGGTCACGACGCCCGCTTCAACAACTGCATAGAGGTCTTCCTTGTGGATAACCGCAGGCGAGTTCATTCTCTCCATGGAAACAACGATCCCACCCTGGACGGGCACTGATCCGCCCGATAGGCCCGTTCCGGCGCCTCGCGGGGTGACCGGTATGCCCTCCTCGTAGGCGAGTGCAACAACTCCGGCAACTTCTTCCGCTGATCGCGGCTTTACCACCACTTCAGGCTGTGAGGTATAGCGCGTGGCATCAAAGGAATAGCAGACAAGCGATTCCTGATCTGAAAGGACATTATCGGGGCCGACAATGCTCTTGAGTATCTCGACTACTCCAGGGTCCATCATCAGGCAATTCCTTAAGAGGTGACCATAGAAAAACGCAGCCTGACTTAAGCCTCAGGCTGCCGAATTACACGATGGGTTTCTCCTTGTGTCTACTTCTCCTCCATCGCTTCTTCCTCTTCCTCGGACTTTCTCTTGGCTTCCTTCTTAGCGTCTTTCTTTGCCTTCCGGGCGGCCTTCTCGTCCTCGACTTCCTTGCCCTTCTCGGTCAGCTCAAGGATAACCACCGGAGCCGCATCGCCTCTTCGCTGACCAAGCTTGACGATCCGAGTGTAGCCGCCGTCTCTCCCCTGGAGCCTCGGGGCGATAATATCAAACACCTTCTTTATCAGCGTAGCATTGGATATATAACGAAGTGCCAGCCTTCTTGAGTGAAGATCGCCCTTCTTTCCCCACGTAAGGATCTTCTCCGCCAGCTTTCTGGCCTCTTTCGCCCGCGCTTCGGTCGTCCTTATGCTCTCGTTTTCGAACAGCGACGCTACCATGTTTCGAAGCATGAACTCCCTGTGGCTCTTTGTACGCCCAAGCTTCCTGCCCTTCTGTCTGTGACGCATCTTAAATCCTTCCCTCGAAATAGCCTAGCTGTACTGCGCTTTTAGTTTTGCCGCGGCGTCCGCTTTCTTCTCATCCAGATAGTAGTCGACTTCGAGACCGAAATGAAGTCCCATGCTGGTCAGAATGTCAGAGATCTCCTTGAGAGATTTGCGGCCGAAATTCCTGAACTTCAGCATGTCCGACTCGGTCTTCTTCACGAGATCGGCGATTGACTTTATGTTCGCATTCCGCAGGCAATTGCTCGAGCGCACGGAGAGCTCAAGCTCGTCAACGCTTCTCTGGAGAAGCTCGTGTATCCTTATCCACTCATCGTCGATCTCTTCGACCTCTTCCACCGCCGGCTCCTCCTCCTTCGTTATGAAGAGCTGAAGATGGTTCTTGATAATGCTGGCCGCATAGCTGACCGCATCCTGTGGTGAGACGCTACCATCGGTCCACACCTCGATAATCAACTTGTCATAGTCTGTACGCTGACCTACACGTGTGTTCTCGACCTGGAAGTTCATACGCTTCACGGGAGAGAAATTCGAGTCCAGGGGAACCACACCGATGGGCTTATCGCCCTCACTCTGTGTTTCAGAGAGGACAAAACCGCGGCCGCTGTCCACAGTCATCTCGATTCTCAGCTTGCCCCCCTTATCAAGAGTGGCAATCGGAACATCCGGATTACGGATCTCGACCCCGGGCTCACCCGTGAAACCTTCCGCGGTCACAGATCCTGCACCCTCAGCTTCAAGGGTCATGGTCCTTGGTTCATCAGCATCAAATGCAAACGTCAGTTTCTTGAGGTTAATGATGATCTCGGCAACATCCTCCCGGATATAGGGCAGTGTTGAGAACTCATGCAGCGCGCCGTCTATCTTGACGCTCGTAATCGCCGCTCCCTGAATGGATGAAAGCATGATCCGTCTCAGGGCATTCCCCAGCGTAGTTCCAAAGCCTCGCTCAAGAGGCTCAACGACGAAAAACCCGTATGTATCCGTGGCAGATGCAGAATCAACTTCAACTGACTTTGGCATCTGTAAGGTCTTGAATTTCATATTACAGCCACCTCGTCCTTAGGGACCAATGCGACACCCATTACTTGGAGTACAGCTCCACAATAAGCTGTTCCTGTATGGGAATGGCTATGCTTTCCCGCGTCGGTGCCTCGAGTAACGTCACCGAAAGCTGTTCCGGTGAAACCTGCAGCCACGGCACGGAGTCTCCTCCACGCCTCTCAAGGCTTGTCTTGACAGCATCCTTTATGGAATCTCTTGCGGCAACAACATCTCCGACCCTGACCGAGTAAGACGGGATGTTAACAATCCTCCCGTTTACAGTGAAGTGCCTGTGACCTATCTGCTGCCTGGCTTCATTCCTCGATGCCACGAAGCCCGCACGCTCAACAATGCTGTCGAGCCGGAGCTCGAGCAGCCTGAGAAGATTCTCTCCGGTCACACCCTTCTGCCGCGAGGCCCTATCGAAGTACCGCCGGAACTGCTTCTCCAGCACCCCGTAGATCCTCTTAACCTTCTGCTTCTCCCTGAGCTGCAGACCGTACTCTGTTGTTCGTCTCCTCATGCGCTGGCCGTGCTCGCCAGGAGGGTACTGCCTCCTCTCGACCGCGCACTTAGTCGACATACAGCGGTCACAGCTTCGTTACCTCCCTGCGACAGAGCCTGCATTTTGAACCGGTGTGTCTCGCCATCAAGCCCCTCCCTTTTATACCCTTCGTCTCTTGGGCGGCCGGCACCCGTTATGCGGTATGGGGGTGACATCACGTATGGCGGTGATGTCCAGCCCTGCGGCCTGAAGTGATCTTATGGCCGCTTCTCGCGCCGGACCCGGGCCCTTGACCCTGACTTCGATTTTCTTAACACCAAAACCCAGGGCCTCCTTCGCACAGGCATCGCCTGCAAGGGAAGCTGCAAAGGGTGTGCTCTTTCTTGAACCCTTGAAGCCGACTCTCCCCGCACTGGACCAGGCCACAACCCCACCCTTGGAATCCGTTATGGTGATAATCGTGTTGTTGAATGTAGCCTGGATATGGGCAACCCCGTTCTCTTCGACCCGTCTGTCCTTCCGCCTCGTTCTTTTAGCCTTTGGCTTCGCCAAATTTCATACCTCCATCCCGCTATGGCCTGACGTCTTTCTTCTTCCTGGTCATCACGCCCTTCTTGGGCCCCTTCCGCGTCCGCGCGTTGGTGTGTGTGCGCTGACCCCGTACCGGGAGCCCCCTTCTATGCCGGAGACCGCGGTAGCATCCTATGTCCATTAACCGCTTTACGTTGGTGGAAACTTCGGATCTCAGCGCACCCTCAACCTTGATGTCGCTCTCAATGACCCCTCTGAGTTTCCCGGTGTCTTCCTCACTGAGATTCTTGCTCTTTACAGTCGGATCGACTCCGGTCTTGTCGAGGATTTCCTTCGCAGTCGTTCTGCCGATACCGAAGATGTATGTCAGAGCGATCTCAATCTTTTTCTCCGCCGGAAGATCTACTCCTGCAATTCTTGGCACTCTCCTCGCACCTCCTATCCCTGCTTCTGTTTATGCCTCGGGTTCTTGCATATAACGTAGACAACACCCTTGCGTTTGACGATTTTGCATTTATCACAGATTTTCTTTACCGACGCCCTAACCTTCATCTCGTTCTCCTCGTCACTCTATTTGTATCTATAGACTATACGTCCACGGTTGAGGTCATAGGGCGAAAGCTCGACCGTGACCTTGTCTCCGGGAAGTATCTTTATAAAGTGCATCCTCATCTTGCCGGACACATGTGCGAGCACCTTGTGCCCGCTTTCAAGCTCGACCCTGAACATAGCATTCGGAAGCGCTTCCACCACTGTTCCTTCAACCTGTATGTTCTCTTCTTTTGCCATGTTCCTCAGACCTTTGTAAGGATCTCGGCACCGGTCTCCCCAACGGCAACCGTATGCTCGAAATGCGCCGACAGTGCTTCATCCTTCGTCACCCAGGTCCAACCGTCCCCCCGGAGCTTGATCTCGCTCGTTCCTATGTTCACCATAGGTTCGATCGCGAGCGTCATGCCGCTGACAAGCACCGGACTACGGCCTGGTGTGACGAAATTGGGAATATGCGGATCTTCGTGCATATGCTGTCCTATACCGTGCCCGGCGAGATCTCTCACCACCGAGTATCCGGCTTCTTCAACAACCTCCTGGACGGCCCGCGAGATATCCCGGATCCGATTTCCGTCTCTGGCCTGATCGATACCAGCGACCAGGGCCTTCTGCGTCGTATCAAGCAGCCTGACGGCATCGTCACTTACCGGTCCAACCGGAAAAGTCGCCGCGCCGTCACCATGGTATCCTTCCTTCAATACCCCGACATCTATGCTCAGTATGTCCCCGTCTTCCAACACTCTGCCACCGGGGATTCCGTGAACGACCTCGGAGTTTATCGAAGCACAGATGCTCGCGGGAAAACCCCTGTATCCCTTAAAAGACGGCACACCACCCTCCGACCTTATGAAGTCCTCGGCGGCCCGGTCGAGCTCTCCCGTCTTGACACCGGGCTTGGCCATCGATCCGAGAAGGTCAAGCGTTCTGGCGACAAGCCTCGAGCTGTGTCGCATGAGCTCGATCGCTTCTTCACTCTTTACCGCCTTCCAGTCTTTCGTCTTCACCGCTCCCCCGGGGATCAGTTCTTCCCCACCTTCGTAATTTCCTGCATCACAGCCGAAAACACGTCCTGGATCTCAGCGCCGCCGTTCACTTTTCTCAGCAGACCTCTGGATTCATAATATTCAACAAGAGGCAGCGTATCCTTGCGATAGACACCCAGTCTTGTCCGAATCGTATCGTCTCTATCATCGCTTCTTAAAACCAGGTCTACGCCGCACCTGTCGCATTTCTCGTTCTCACGCGGAGGATCGGCTTCGAGGTTGTACAGCGCCTTACACTGGGGGCAGACCCTTCTCCTGGACAGCCGTCCCAGCACAACCTCGTCGTCCACCTCAATAAAAACAACGGCATCAATCACCTGGTCACGCTTGGCAAGTATCTCTTCGATCCCGAGTGCCTGCGCCAGTGTCCTCGGGAAACCGTCCAGCACGAAACCACCCGCGCAATCCGCCTCGCCGACTCTCTTGTCGACCAGGGACAGCACGACATCGTCCGGAACAAGCCTGCCGCTGTCCAGATACGACTTTGCTTTCTCACCCAGATCGGTCTTGAGTGCAACCGCTTCCCGCAGTATGTCTCCTGTCGAAATCTGCGGCACACCCAGTTTCTCACCGACCATGGTGGCCTGTGTCCCCTTGCCGGAGCCGGGGGGCCCGAGAAACACCAGTCTCATCTGTCTATCTCCCCCTACCACGGAGCTTGCCCTTCTTCAGGAAGCCTTCGTAGTGTCTCATGATCAGGTGCGACTCTATCTGTTGCAGTGTATCGAGAGCTACACCAACAACGATCAGGAGCCCGGTTCCACCAAAGTAGAAGGGCGCCTGGAACTTATAGATGAATATCGACGGCAGGATCGCGATAAAGGCCAGGAACATCGCGCCCGGGAGAGTGACCCTCGTAAGGACTCTGTCTATGTACTCCGAGGTCTTCTTACCCGGCCGGATACCTGGAATAAAGCCACCATACTTCTGCATGTTGTCCGCCAGATCCTGCGGGTTGAACACAATTGCCGTATAGAAATAGGCGAAGAATACAATGATTATCCCATAGAGAATGTTATAGACCGCCGTACCCGGACTCATGATCTGGGAAAACGTTTCCATGAAGCCCACCTTGCCGAAGAAAGTGGCGATACTTGACGGAAACATCAGGATTGACTGGGCAAATATGATCGGGATAACGCCTGCAGTATTGACACGGAGGGGTATGTGCGTACTTTGCCCCCCGTATATACGTCTCCCGATTACCCGTTTAGCATATTGGACCGGTATCTTTCTCATAGCCTGGGTCATGACGATCACACCTGCGATGATCATGACCATGAGCGCCATCAGGAAGATCAGCGTGAAGAGTTTGAGCGATCCGACCCGGAGAGATTCGAAGGTCCGCACGAAGTCATTCGGGTATCTGGCGATGATCCCTGTGAAGATTATCAGGGATATACCATTGCCGATTCCCTTGTCGGAGATCTGTTCACCAAGCCACATCAGGAACACCGTTCCGGACGTCAGAGTCACCATCGTCAGAAGTCTGAACGGTATGCCGCCCTCGGGAACGATCGGCCTTGAACTCGCGACCGGCATATTCTCGAGAAAGAGCGAGATCCCGTACGCCTGAACCATCGCAAGCACGACCGTCCCGTAGCGTGTGAACTGGGTGATCTTCTTTCTGCCTTCCTCTCCTTCCTTCTGTAGTTTTTCGAAATATGGAATAACAGCTGTTAAGAGCTGCATTATAATCGAAGCAGAAATATACGGCATTATGCCCAGCGCAAAGATCGTAGCCCTTGAGAACGCGCCTCCCGCAAACATATCGTAGAGACCGAGAAGCGTACCCTTGGTTCTTGCAAGTGCTTCCCCGAGTGCCGCGCTGTCAATGCCGGGAACCGGAACATAAGCCCCTATTCTGAAGACAATAAGAAGGGCTATCGTAAAGAGAATCCTTCTCCTCAGCTCCGGTATTTTGAACATGTCCTGGATTTTGCCAAGCACGTCTATTTCCTCTCTATGAGGTTGATTGTTCCACCGGATTTTTCCACGATCTCCCTTGCCTTTGCCGATATCGCATGAGCCGTAATCTTCACAGCGAACCCCAGGCCCTCCGAGGCAAGGATCTTTATCTTCGCATCCGTCTTCTTTACCAGGTTCTTGGCCACCAGGGTTTCCGGATTCACCTCATCGCCATCGCCGAATCTCTCGCCGATGGCCTTGAGACTCACGACTTCATACTCCACACGGTTGAGAGGTTTGAATCCGCGTTTTGGCAGTCGCCTCTGGAGAGGCATCTGCCCACCCTCGAACCATATATGTATTTTGCTCCTGGATTTCTGGCCCTTGTCGCCGCGACAACATCGCTTGCCGTGACCGCTGCCTGCACCGCGCCCGACACGTTTTCTATTCTTAACCGCACCGGGAGCCGGCGCCAACTCATTCAGTTTCACTTGTTGCCTTCTCCTCCTCTATGACCTCGACGCTGATGAGATGTTTGACCTTTTCGATCATCCCCATAATTGTGGGACCATCCCCGTGCTCAACCACGCTGCCTGGATGCTTGAGTCCCAGCGCCTTGAGCACCTTCTTGTGAGTGCCTAATCTGCCGATCCCGCTTCGGATCTGTTTAATTCTCAGTCTCGCCACTTTGCTCACTCTCCGTGAATCCGAGTACTTCGGGTACCGTCATGCCCCGTAACTTCGCAACGTCTGCCGCCCGCCTGAGCCTCGTGAGTCCGTCCATTGTTGCCTTGACGACATTGTGAGGGTTCGACGAACCCAGACACTTGGTCAGGATATCTTTGATTCCCGCAGGTTCGACCACACCCCTGACGGGCCCACCGGCGATAACACCGGTTCCGGGAGAAGCGGGCTTTAAGAGTACCCTGCCGGCGCCGCTTCTGCCGATTATCTGATGGGGGATTGTTGTACCCAGAAGAGGGATTGCCACCATACCCTTCCTGGCAGCCTCACTCCCTTTTCTGATTGAGTCAGCGACCTCATTGGCTTTACCGAGACCAACTCCGACCTTACCCTTGCCGTCACCGACCGCAACGATCGCATTGAAACTGAAGCGCCTACCACCCTTCACGACCTTGGCCACGCGGTTGATATGAATCACACGCTCCATCAGCTCGGGCTCATCATCCCCACGGGAGTCTCTTCCCCTCGGCCCTCCTCTGCCCCTGCCGAAACCAGGTCTCCGCCCGCCGAGCTGTCCTCCACCCTGACGACTTCCAGGCCTCGTCGCCTGTGTCGCTGCCGGCTTCGCTGCCGGCTTCGCCGCCGGCTTGGTCTCCTGCTTCACGGCTGGCTTGGTCTCCTGCTTCACGGCCGGCTTGGTCTCCTGCTTCACGGCTGGCTTCTCTTCAGGTTTCTTTTTGTCTGCGGCCGCTTTCGGTTCTTCAGCCCCTCCAGCCTTGTCGCTAACCTCTTCTGGCAAAGTACAACCCCCTTCCGGCCTTAGAATTCGAGACCGGCTTTCCTCACAGCATCGGCAAGGGCCTTAACCCGTCCGTGGTAGAGGTAACCGGCTCTGTCAAATACGATTCGTGCTATTCCTTTTTCAAGTGCGAGCTTTGCAATCTCATCACCCACGGCCCGGCTTTCCGCAAACCTCTCCTTATCACCCTTCACCTTCTCGGCTATGGTCTTGGATGATCCGCACACGCCGACTACCGTCTTGCCCGCAACATCATCAACGATCTGGGCATATACGTGCTTGTTGCTTCTGAACACTGTCAGTCTGGGACGTTCCGAGTTTCCCCGGATCTTCTTCCTTATCCTGAGATGCCTTCGCTCTCTTCCGCCAAGTCTTTGTCCTGTCATGAAACCTACTCCGTTATGCTTGTGCTGCCCCTGTCTTCCCGGCCTTCCGTTTCACATATTCACCGACATATCTTATGCCCTTGCCCTTGTAAGGTTCGGGCGGGTCAATTCTCCGGATCTCGGCGGCCACCTGGCCGACGGCCTCCTTATCAATGCCGCTGACGATGATCTTGGTCGGAATCGGCACCTCGACTGTGATACCTTTCCGGACATCATAGATCACCGGGTGTGACATGGAAAGGGTCAGGGTGAGTTTCTGTCCCTGTACCTCTGCTTTATAACCTATACCCTGTATTTCAAGGTCCTTCGAGAAGCCCTGTGTAACACCGTGGATCATGTTCGCGATCAGCATCCTCGTAGTCCCGTGGAGTGCTCTGTGGAAACCCTGGTCGGTCGGGCGCTCGACCTTGACAGTATCGTTCTCCATAACCAGCTTCATCGCCGGATGGGCCTCCCGCTCCATGCTGCCCTTCGGACCCTTTACCTTGACAAGATTCCCCTGAACCTTGACCTCCACTCCCTTGGGAATGGTTATTGGTTGCTTTCCTATCCTCGACATAGCCTATCCTCACTTACCAGACGCGGCATATCACCTCGCCACCGATACCCTTCTTACGTGCCTCCTTGTCGGTCATGATACCCTGGGAGGTAGTGATTATCGCTACACCCAGCCCACCCTGCACGCGCGGAAGCCTCTTGGCACCTGCGTATGTTCGCAGGCCGGGAGTGGACACACGTTGCAATCCGCCAATCACACTCTGTTCTTCATCAGTGTACCTGAGGTAGATGCGCAGTCTCCCCTGTTTCCTGTCTTCGATATACCTGTAGTTACTTATGAACTTCTCCTCCAGAAGAACCCGCAGAATCTCCCTCTTGCGACGCGAGGCTGGTACCTCCACTCTCTTGTGACCGGCCCTGCAGCCGTTTCTTATCACCGTCAGCATATCTGCTATCGGATCAGAGATTCCCATCAAACACTCTCCTCATCTCGAATGACTTACCAGCTTGCCTTGACAACGCCGGGGATCTGACCCATAAGTGCAAGCTCCCTGAAACAGATTCTGCATATTCCGAATTTTCTCAAGTATGCTCTCGGGCGATCTTACGAACCTTGAACTTAGGTTCCTTTCTCCACTTCTCCATCTTGGCCTTTGTTGCCACCGATCCTCCCTCTTTCGCTAGCCAGATCTGAAAGGCATTCCGAGGCTCTTGAGCAACTCAAAGGCCTCTTCATCGGTCTTGGCCGATGTCTGAATCGTTACGTCCATACCGCGTACTTTTGCGACTTTGTCATAGTCGATCTCGGGAAACACGATCTGCTCCTTGATACCGAAGGTGTAGTTCCCGTGCCCGTCGAAGCTGTCCGAAGACAGCCCCCTGAAATCCCTGATCCTCGGGATTGCAACGTTGACGAGCCTGTCAAAGAACTCATACATCCGGGCGCCACGCAGCGTCACCCGGCAGCCCACCGCCATCCCTTTTCGCAACTTGAAGCTGGCGACCGACTTCTTCGCCCGCGTAACCTGGGGACGCTGCCCCGCTATGGTCATCATATCCTCAAGTGCCGCATCCTGGAGCTTCGCATCTTTGACACCGTCGCCGGTACCCATATTCACGACGATCTTCTGGATCTTGGGTGTCATGTACACGTTTCCGTATGAAAAATGCTTCTGCAATGCCGGCACGATCTCTTCCCTGTACCGGACAAGCAACCTGGGTATGTAGCCTTCCTCTACCCGAGTCGATGCATCAGCCTCTTCTTTGCCCTTTGCTTCCTTCTTGTTCTTTTTCGCCTCAGCCACTTTGCACCAATCCTCACTTATGCCTTGCCGACGATCTCGTTGCACTTGTTGCAGATTCTCACCCTACGGCCCTCCACAAGCCTGGTCCGCTTGGGCCGAGTTCCCTCACCGCACCGAGGACACTGAACCATCACATTTGATACGTCGATGGGTGCTTCCTTTTCAATCAAGCCCCCGGGCTGCATTCTCGACTTCGGTTTGGTATGACGCTTTATAAAGTTGATCCCTTCGACAATGACGCGGTGTTTACCCGGAAAAACCTTCAGAACCTTACCGGTCTTTCCCTTGTCATCCCCCGAGATAACAACCACGGTGTCGTCTTTTGCCACCCGCATTATTAGAAATCCTCCCTCAAACGACCTCAGGCGCAAGCGATATGATCTTCATGAACTGCTTGTCCCTGAGCTCTCTCGCCACTGGACCGAAGATACGTGATGCTCTCGGTTCCTTATCGTCATTTATCAGGACGGCCGCATTCTGATCGAAGCGGATGTATGAACCATCCGGCCTCTTGAATTCCTTCTTGGTCCTCACGACCACGGCCTTTGCCACCGATCCCTTCTTGATCTCGCTGTCGGGAAGGGCATCTCTAACGCTGACGACGATTATGTCGCCTATGCGCGCGTACCTGCGGAACGAACCCCCGAGTACCCTTATACATTTCGCGGTTCTCGCACCTGAGTTGTCCGCAATCGTTAGTAAAGTTTCTACCTGTACCATTGCTGCCTCGCTCTATTCCGCTTTCTTCACTACCTGGACTACCCGCCACCTCTTCAACTTGCTCAAAGGTCGTGTTTCCATGATCCTGACAACATCGCCTTCCTGACACTCGTTCTTGTCGTCATGAGCATAGAAATGCGGGGTCTTCCTCACAACCTTACCGTAGATTGGATGTCGCAGACGCCTCTCAACCGCGACAACCACGGTATTCTGCATCTTGCTACTGACTACAACACCCGTTCTAGTCTTTTTTGCTGTCCCCTTCATTTCTCATTTCCTCTTTCTCACGCTCAGTCTTGACACCGCCGCCGCTCGGCGCGTCGGCTGATCCCGGTAACCTGGTTCTGCCGATCTCATCCTCCCTCAGGATCGTCAGTATTCTTGCTAGATCTCGCTTCACATGCCTGAGTCTCAGGGGGTTATCGAGCTTCTGAGTGGACACCCTGAATCTCAGGTTGAACAACTCCTCACCAAGGTCCCGTGCCATTCGTTCAAGCTCTTCCCTGGTGAGTTCTCTGTACTTTTCGGGCTTCATTACCTCACACCTTCCCTGACCATGAATCTAGTCTTGATGGGGAGCTTTCTTGCCGCCAGGGCCATCGATTCTTTTGCCACCGCCTCATTCACCCCCGCAAGCTCGAAGAGGATTCTTCCGGGCTTCACCACCGCAACAAAATACTCCGGGTTGCCTTTTCCCTTCCCCATCCTGGTCTCGGCGGGCTTGAATGTCACCGGTTTGTCAGGGAAAACCCTCACCCAGAGTTTTCCTCCCCTTTTGACGTGCCTGGTTATGGCCACCCTTGCAGCCTCGATCTGTCTGGAAGTAATCCAGGCCGGTTCGAGTGCCTGCAGCGCATACTCACCAAAATCGATCGAGCTGCCTCTCCAGGCCGCTCCCCTCATTCTGCCCTTCTGCTGCTTTCTATATTTAACCCTCTTGGGACTTAGCATGCCTTAGCTCCTCTCAAGCCTTTTCAGTTACTTCTTCCTTCTCGGGGAATACCTCTCCATGGAAGATCCACACCTTGACTCCGATACAACCGTAGGTCGTCCGGGAAGTGGCTCTCGCGTAATCCACGTCGGCTCTGAGGGTGTGAAGAGGTACCCTGCCGTCCATATAGTGTTCGCACCTGGCCATCTCGGCCCCGCCAAGCCTGCCCTTACACTGTATCTTAATACCCTTGGCCCCGGCCCGTCTCGATGACGCAAGCGCCTTCTTCATCGCCCTTCTGTGCGATACCCGCTGTGCAAGCTGGTGAGCGACGTGTTCGGCGACGAGCTGAGCATCGAGCTCCGGCTTTTCGACTTCCTGGATATTGACGTGAATCTCCTTCTTGGTTATATGCTGAAGTTCGTCTCTCAGCTGATCCACCTCCGTACCCTTCCTGCCGATAACGATGCCGGGTCTGGCCGTATGAATGGTTACAGTGATCTTCTTGGGGGCACGATCGATTATAACCTTGGAGATCCCCGCTCTGTGCAGTCTGCTGGTTATGTACTTCCTTATGAATATGTCCTCGCGAAGCAGCTCAGCGTACTCTTTCTTTGCGTACCATCGCGAATCCCAGGTTCTCACTATGCCGAGTCTTAAACCAACAGGATTTGTCTTCTGCCCCAAGTTTTGGCCTCCTTACTTCTTGCCCCGTTTTTTTGTCTTCGTTGGTGTTTCTACCCTGCGCCCTCTCCTGGATTTCTTAAACTCAGGCGGCACGTCCGTCGATACGATCACTTTTACATGACTCATCCGCTTCCTTATCCTCGATGCTCTACCGAAAGCCCGCGGCCGCCATCTCGGCATTATAGGCCCGGGATCGATAATCGCGTTCTTCACGAACAGGTCATCCGCATCGAGCTTGCCACTGCCCTCTTTGTCTATGGCATTGGCAATCGCCGATTTAAGAGCCTTCGCAAGGAGCGGTGCTGCTTTCTTCGGTGTATATCTCAGTATCGCTATTGCCTCGCTTACCGGCTTACCCTTTATGAGATCAGCCGTAAGCTTCGCCTTTCTTGGCGATATTACGACGAATCTCGCGACAGCTCTTGCTTCCATCCGTTATACCTCACTTAACCTTTGTTGTCCGCTCGGCAAGCTTGCCCCCGTGGCCTCTGAATGTCCTCGTCGGCGCAAACTCTCCCAGCTTGTGACCCACCATATTCTCAGTGATAAAGATCGGGATGAACTTGTTGCCGTTATGCACGGCCAAGGTATGGCCCACGAACTCAGGCGAGATCGTCGAGGCCCTTGACCATGTCCTTATCACTCTCTTTTCCCTGGTCCTGTTGAGCTCATTGATCTTATCAAGCAATTTCGGCCGTACAAAAGGGCCCTTCTTAAGAGATCGAGGCATACTCGATTATCCCTCCCTATTTCTTCCTTTTCTTCCGTCTTCTTACGATAAGCCTGTCAGAAGCTTTCCTCTTTCTGGTCTTATAGCCCTTGGTAGGCATTCCCCATGGTGAACATGGATGACGACCACCCGAGCTCTTACCTTCACCACCACCCATGGGGTGGTCTATCGGGTTCATCGCGACACCCCTTACCTTGGGACGTCTCCCCAGCCAGCGCGTCCTGCCGGCCTTGCCTGAGACCAGGCTGTCGTGCTCCACGTTGCCGACCTGGCCTATCGTGGCTAGACACTCAAGTCTTGCACGTCTGACCTCGCCTGAAGGCATTCTGAGATGAGCATGTTTGCCCTCTTTCGCAACCACCTGGACGAGTGTCCCCGCGCCCCTTGCCATCTGGCCACCCTTGCCCGGAGTCAGCTCCACATTGTGGACCTCGGTTCCGAGGGGAATCTCCTTCAGCGGCATGGCGTTGCCGACACGTATATCGCTACCGGGACCCGCGACGAGGGTATCACCGACCGCCACACCCACCGCCCAGAGCACATAGCGCTTCTCTCCATCGGCGTAGTTTAAGAGTGCGATCCTTGCAGATCTGTTGGGATCGTACTCTATGCTGGCGACCTTCGCCGGGATACCGAATTTATCCCTCTTGAAATCGATAATTCTGTAGCGCCGCTTGTGGCCGCCTCCCCTGTGGCGCATCGTGATCCGTCCCTTGTTGTTCCGGCCACCTTTACGCATCAGGCGCGACGCAAGTTTCTTCTCAGGCTTGGACTTCGTTATCTCATCAAATGAGGACGTCGTCTTGTACCTGAGCGTCGGAGTCGTTGGTTTGTATCTTTTTATTGCCATTGTTTACACCTGTTCGAACAGATCGATCGACTGGCCTTCTTCAAGCGTCACGATCGCCTTTTTCCAATCCGGCCTCTTACCCTGGAACACACCCATTCTCTTGACTTTGCCGTGCACAACCATTGTCTTTACACTCTTTACCTTAACGTGAAATATCTCCTGAACCGCTCTCTTTATCTCTATCCTGTTGGCGTCGGCGATAACGCTGAAGACGTACTTGTTGCCTGTCTCCCTCAGTCTCGAGCCCTTCTCCGTCACCAGCGGCCGTAGAATAATCGATCTTGAATCTCTCACCTTCCTAGCACCTCCACAATCATACCCACGGCTTCTTTATCAATCACAACGGCATCAGAGTTCAGTATGTCGTAAACATTGACATCCTTTGCAACCGTGGTCTTGACACCCTGGATATTGCCGGTCGCCTTGATCATGTCTTCCTTTTTTTCAGGCAACACGAACAGGCACTTCTTGTCATCAACGCCCAGGGTCTTCATCAGCTCCACCGCCAGCCTCGTCCGCGGTTCACTGATTCCGAGACTCTCCACCACTTTAAGACCGCCCTCTCTCGCTTTGACTGAAAGCGCCGCCTTGATGGCGAGCCTTCTGGCCTTCCTGGGCAGCGAAAAGGAATAGTCTCGCGGCCTGGGCCCGTGTGCCACACCACCGCCCACCCAGACCGGGGACGCGGCCGTACCTGCTCTGGCCCGTCCTAGTCCCTTCTGCCTCCAGGGCTTTCTGCCGCTCGCCCTGACTTCCGACCTGGTCTTGGTCGAACCGGTTCCCTGTCTCCGGTTCGCCAGGTATGACCGGACAGCCTGGTGCAAAAGGTCTTTCTTGGCATCTACGTTGAAAACGTTGTCGGGTAGATCGATCTTCCCCGAGCTCGTTCCCTCCCGTGTTACGACTTCAAACTCCATCGCTATCGATTCTCCTATACCTTCCCGCTAACGATCACATAGCTCTTCGGGTGGCCCGGAACGGCACCCCTTATGGCTATCACGTTTTTGTCCACATCAACCTGTACAACCTCGAGATTCTTGACTGTGACCCTTTGGCTGCCGGTATGGCCCGCCATCTTCCTGTTCTTCCACACCTTTGCCGGGGTTGCACACTGACCGATCGAGCCGGGCTTCCGGTGCGAACGACTGCCGTGGGAATCACCGCCACCACTGAAGCCCCATCTCTTGACGACTCCCTGGAAGCCTTTTCCCTTGGATACCCCCGTCACACTCACCCTGTCTCCCACCTTGAAAAGATCGGCCTTGAGCGCCTTGCCGACTTCATACTCCGACACATCATCCACCCGGAGCTCCCGCAAAATCATCTGCGGTTCGACGCCGGCCTTGGCGAAGTGGCCCGCAAGGGGTTTGGTCGTTGTCTTCTTCTTGCGCATGCCAAAACCTATCTGGACAGCCTCGTATCCGTGTTTGTCCCTGGTCTTGATCTCTACGATAGGGCAGGGACCGGCTTCGATCACCGTGACGGGGACGGATTCTCCCTTCTCGTCAAAGATCCTTGTCATCCCTATCTTTCTACCGATAATCCCTTTCATTCTGCCTCACCTTCCTCAAGCAGGCCGGGACCTACACCTTTATTTCTATGTCAACCCCCGCCGGTAGATCGAGCTTCATAAGGGCTTCCACTGTCTGGGGTGTTGAGTCCCAGATGTCGATCAGCCTCTTATGAGTCCGAATCTCGAACTGCTCCCTGGACTTCTTGTCCACGTGCGGCGAACGAAGCACCGTATAGACCGATCTCTTCGTCGGCAGCGGTACCGGTCCGGAGACCCTTGCTCCGGTATGCTTGGCAGTCCGGACTATCTCCCGGGCAGAGCGATCAACTGTAGCATGGTCATAACCTTTTAGTCTTATTCTGATCTTCTGTCCAGGCACTTAAGTCTACCTCCCGTTCTTACCCGATCTATGACTATTCGAATATCTCTGCAACCACTCCCTGGCCTACCGTGCGGCCACCCTCTCGTACTGCGAAGGTCAAACCCTTCTCCATCGCTATCGGTGTTATCAATTCTACATCTATTGTCACATTGTCACCGGGCATCACCATCTCACGATCCTCAGGTAACTTGATGTTGCCCGTCACATCCGTTGTACGGAAGTAGAACTGAGGCCGGTAACCAGTG
>JALGZP010000042.1 GCA_025774845.1 bacterium | reverse complement strand
CGGGCTGCACCTGGAACGACGTCGATTTGATGCCACAGACGCCTGACCTGGATTGACCGGTGTCACCTTATATGTTAGCTTGATCTGTGATGATAGAGACACGCTTCCGTAGACAGGCGGCACCTTTTCGCCGTTCGGTAATAATCTTCCTGACCGTGCTTATCGCTTTGCTCGCATGCGGCAGCCGGCCCCCGCTCAACGTTCTGGTGATCACGCTCGACACGCTGAGAGCCGACCACCTGAGTTGCTACGGTTACCACAGGGAGACGAGTCCTCGAATAGACGCGTTCGCCCGGCAGGGTGTCGTGTTTGAGAGTGTTACATCCCAGTCATCCCAGACACTACCGTCTCATGCGTCGATCTTTGTCGGTACGAACCCGCGTACCCATAAGGCGATCAGTCATGAAAGCCCGGTTGGTCCCGATATCACAACGCTTGCGGAGACCTTGAGAGACAATGGTTTCCGGACGGCGGCCTTTGTAAGCAGCCATGCGCTTGACTCAAAGTACCGGCTTGACCAGGGCTTTAACACTTACTGGGAGGTCCACAAGGAACGCACCTACCAGGAGCGACGGACAGCCAAAGAGGAGGAGGGCGATCCGACGCTTGATGAAGCGCTTGAATGGCTTAAAGGACATGGGCGTTCGAGGTTCTTTCTCTGGGTCCACTGGTTTCATCCCCATCGTGCCTACAATCCACCGCCGCGCTACAGGCAGATGTTTGCGGGCAACTACGAAGGTACGGCAACGAGCGACCCTGACTTCATAATGAAAGTCTGGAAGGGAGACGTCGAACTCAACCAGTCGGATGTCGACCACCTGACCGGACTCTACGACGGCGAGGTTGCCTTCACCGACGACCTGGTCGGGAGACTTCTCGGCTGGCTCGACTCGATGCGGATTCTTAAGAACACCATCGTGGTGATAACTGCCGATCATGGTGAAATACTCTATGAGCATGAGCGTTACTTCGGTCACGATATCGCGCTTTATGATGAGTGTATCATGATCCCGCTCATCATCTATTCCCCAACACTTGAGGTCACAAGTCCGAGAGTCGGCGAGCTCGTGCAGAGCCTCGATATAATACCGACGCTGCTTGAGATGCTTGATATCGATCCACCTGATAACCTCGAGGGCAAGAGTCTTCTGCCGCTCGCCGGTGGCGGTGGAGGGTCAACGGTGGACTACTTCTTCTCGGAGACCTTCCCGTTTCCGGAGAAGTGTCCTCCACGTCACGCTGTCCGATCGCGGGATGCGAAGCTCATTTGGAAGGAATCTCCCGATGACGAGGTCATAAAGGAATTCTACGATCTTGTCTCAGACCCCGGAGAAACAACCAGTCTCTACCATGAGCATCCGGGAGCCGCACAACTCGATTCGGTACTCGCCAGGTGGATGCAGGATGGCGGTCTTCATCCGGCCAGGATTCCCACCGCAGAGGAAAGCGGAAGATGGCGGATTCTTAAGAGCCTGGGCTACGTGGACTGAGACGAGGCTCGTCGGGCACGGAGACCCGACGCTACAAGACACCCCCGGAGAAACGCTTGATCTCAAGACCTGACCCCGGGGCTGTTACCCGGGGTTGTGGTGCATAAGGACGGAGGCAGCGGTCGGGACACCCATGTACCCGGCCAGGATGGGGCACTTGGCCCGCAGAATGAAGAAGACACTCCGCGAAGCGTCATCCAGCGTCTCGTAGTTGGCCTGCCCTTTGGATAAGACCACGCCGGCACGCTCAAAGACTTCCTTGAACTCGCCGGTACACTCATCAAGAATAAGACCGAGACTGGACGAGCCCGTTTCAATGATCTTCAAGGGTTCCCTGATACCGGCCCGTACGGCATCCTCAAAGATCGCATCGTTTAGTATCCCGCCCGACTTCACGCTGACGTAAACCTCATTCCCGAGCCGCACGGCTTCATCTAACAGGAACCTGTCAAAGACGATCTCGCCTGCATTATCACTTATGAGCAGAAATGTGTCGCTTGAGGCAAGTGCCTGGTAGAGGTCTTCGGACTTATCGACGGCGAGTTCACCCTTGAGTGTCTCCTGCAGGGTCCCCTCAAGATCGAATTCACTTGAGACACCGAAGTCGATGATGTTGCCGGCGGCCGCAAGTTTCGCGCAGTGACGTATCCTCTCCACCAGCTTCATCCCCGACAGGTCATCCATTACACCGGACTTTATGTGCTCGTACATGGCCAGGGCTTCGACAGTCGTCTCCCACTTGATCCCCCCAAATGGATCAATGCCCGGATAGAACTTCTCGCTGGCACGTATCGCCTTTGTCGCGATCACGGCCGGGGAGGTGTTGTGATCCCCTTCGGCGAGCACCCTCATCGCTTCCATCACCGCCTTCTTCTGGGTTTCCTCATCGAGCCCGGCCATTTTCGCCGTCCTCAGAGCCTGGTTTACCGAGCAGGGGATACATTCAGGCGGTGATTTCATCTATGTCTTCTGCTCTTTCTTGCGTGCGGCCGGAAACAGGATATTGTTAAGGATCAGACGGTATCCGGGTGAGTTCTTGTAGAGAGCAAGATCGGTCGGCGGATCTCCCACCATGTGTTGATAGTCTTCCGGGTCGTGTCCGGCATAGAAGGTGAAGGTACCGCGCCCGTAAGATCCATGCAGGTACTTAACATCGTCCTGGCCTTCGGTCTCCGCCAGGAAGGTCACTCCCTTCTTGATAAGCCGCTTCTCAAATCCCGTGGTCTGTCCCATGAAACCGTTTATCACGGAGACGTGGTCCTGCGTCAGCATCGCGGGAATGGGGTCATGCTTTGCTGAAAACTCAAACAGTGTGAAGTAGTCATTCTGCCGTCCCCGGCCCGCCGCCCGTGGAGTCGTATCTATATCGGAGTACTCGTACACGAGCGGATTGGGCATGACCCTGAATCCGGTGAAGCAGAACGCCTTTGAAAAATCCAGCTCACCCTGGTAATTCGGGTGCGCGGGATCGCCGTCGTAGACATCCATCACAATATCCACGCCCTCTGCCGCCAGCGCGATGTCGTATGAGTCCGTGGCCGAGCACATGGCAAACAGAAACCCGCCCCTTGCGACGTAGTCCTTGATCTTCCGCACAACAGCTTTTTTGAGTTCGGATACCTTCGCAAAGCCGAGCTTCCTGGCCAGGGCTTCCGAGTCCTCGACGCGCTTCTTATACCACTCGGCGTTTCGGTAGCTTGCGTAGAACTTGCCGTACTGGCCCGTGAAGTCCTCGTGATGGAGATGAAGCCAGTCGTATTCATCAAGCACACCGGCGAGCACTTCCTCGTCATAAATCAGGGTGAACGGCACTTCGGCGTAAGCCAGCGCAAGTCTCACTGCATCGTCCCAGGGCTCCGTGCCTGGTGGGGCATACACAGCTATCGCTGGGGCCTTCTCAAGAAGTACCACCTCCATGTTGGCTTCTTCGATCGTTCTGTAGATCTCAGCGGTCTCACCCGTAGAGACGACCGCGAACGATACCCCCATGATCGTGGCCTTCCGTGCGATGAGTTCCAGTGCATCCACCATGAAAGAGCCACTGTTGTAGTTGAGCAACCATTCCACATTGATACCCTGTTCGAGGCACCAGTAGGCGAGACCATAGGCCTTGAGATGATCCGTCTGGGTGAGGTCCATGTGTACGACGATCTTATCCGCCGAAGAAACAGCCGGGACAGCTGCAATCACAACCAGGATCAATACGAGCTTAAGAGCTTTCGGTAGATTCACGTCGTACAAGTTCGATCTTCCTCCGGGCCTCCCCCGCGGAAACGCTGCCGGGGAAAAGCAGTATAAGGTTCTCATAGGCGGAAATCGCTTCATCGGTCCGGCCCAGTTCATGATATATGTCGCCGACGGCTTCGAGTGCCGCCGGGGAGAAATAGGTATCGAGCGATTCCCCGATCACCGTATAGGTCTTGACCGCGGAGTCGAATGCCCCTTCTTCAAGATAGATCTTAGCCAGGCTCTTAAGGCTCTCGACCTTGATACTCTCTCCACCACTCCGGGCAAGTTGCTCAAACCTCGCGCCGGCCTCAACGGTCTTACCCTGTCGCCTGAGGAGATCGGCTGCAGCGAATTCCTCGAGGTCGGGGCTGTAAGCATTACCGGTCTTCGATGCCTTGAGCAGTAACAGCCTGTCTATGGCGTCATTCGCCCTCGGTTGGTCGGGAAATTGCCTCAATGTCACATTATAGTATGAAAGCGCATCATCGAAACCGGCTTTGTAGAAGTTGACTTCACCGAGATTGAAGAAGGCCTCCTGCGCGTAAGCCGGCCCCCACGCCATCTCCACCAGATCGTAGGTTTCAAGACTCTCATCCAGCCTCCCCATGTCGATGAGACAGTCGGCCTTGAAGAGTATGGCGACAAATCGCTCATCTCCGGCCTGTCTTGCTGCCATTGCCACGTCGGCTGCCTGAACCGCGGTTTCGAGGTCCCCGAGCCCGCGATATATCCGCCCCCGTGCAGTGGAGGCCTTACTACCCCATACGGTGTCGCCGTATTTCTCAATGATTCCATCGTAGGTTGAGATTGCCTGCTCGGTTGATCCGCCCTTAGACTCGCAAGCACCCTTTTCGAAAAGCAGGGACGGTATCTTCGATCTATCCCCCGAATGCTTTACCGCGAGTGAGTAGGCCTCTGCACATTCCTTGTAGCACCCCGCATTCACCGTTAGCCGTGCCAGCTCCGGAAGGAACTTCGAAAATGACTTGTCATCCACAATCAAGGTAGCTAGTTCGGCAAGCGACCGGGCACAGTTTCCATCTGCGATATAGACTTCCCAGAGTGTCTCCCTTGCAACTTGAGCGAGAGATTCGATAGATCTGGCAGCTTCGAGACTCTTTATCACACCCGGTCTTGCTTCGTCGTTCGCAGCCATTACCAGTATGGTACCCGAGGCTGATGTGCGGCTTCTGCCCTCGCTTGTGGCGGCAAGCAGGAACTCCCGCGTCGCCACTTGATAGCGGCCGGCACCCATGTGAATCTTCCCGGCATTCACTGCAAAGACAGTGGAGTCGGTGAGGGCTTCCCGTGCCTCGGCTATGAGCACCAGCAATTCGTCTTCAAGCTTGTGTCGCGACAGCGCTTCAATGGCCAACTCGTATGGCCAATGTTGGTCCGGTTCCTCCCTCACTATGCGGTCAAGCGTCGCCCGTCCCTCGGCAACCCTCTCCGTCTTGAAGTAAAGACCGGCCAGGTCCGCCATCGCCCTCGCATCATGCGGTCTTCGCTCAAGATATGCCGTGATCATCTGCTCGGCCCTTGTGTACTCGTCCGTATCGACAAGCACCCGGAAGAGCTCCTTAACTATCATAGGATTATCGGGCGAGCGCTTGTGAAGGTCGTCGAGTTTCCGGATTGCGGTCTTCTGGCGACCGGCTTTGACGAGTTCCCTTGCCTCGCGCAGTCCCTCTTCCCGCTCCTGGTCGGTCAGTTCCGCAGGGGAGACTGCGGATGCAAGCACGGCCACAAGTAAGATTGCCCCCAACGGCGATATCAGTTTCAATCGTTTCATCATTCGGAAGTCCCCGTCCTGGACAGCGCCTTGAAGTAGGCCCGTATCAATTCCTCGTATTCCGGGGGATAGTAGCCGCGTTTCCGGTAGAGCATCTCCCGGAGGAGCTCCTCTCTGTCTTCGAGTGAGAGTTGCTGGGGAGATGTGATGTCATAGACCTTCCCGGGCTCGGATTTTCTCCGCTTGGAGTAGTCCCTTCGTCTCATCGATTTCTGCGCATTGAGAAGCCGGGTCAGGATGCGCTCCTGTCTCTCAAGGGTTTCCTGGCTTACATTCTGGCGTTTGAGATCTTCGATCACCCGCCTGGCCTCCTCGGCAAGATCATCCAGACGTCCAAGAATCTCGCTCCTGTCTCCATACTCCTCGGCCAGACCCTCAATACCTTTCCTTACCGCTTCCTGTTCCGCAGCCAGCCTCGCCATCTGGGCCCTCGCTTCCATGCTCAAGCCCTGCATCCCTTCGCTCAACATCTGCTGGGTACCCTGGTTTATTCCCATCTGCGAGGCACACATGCTCTCGAGACTCTGAAACGCATCACACATCCCGCTCGGGGATGAGCAGCTGGAAGCCTGATCCATCGCATCCATGAGACCCGTTATCATCTCATTCATAGCTCCCATCGATGCCCTGGCATCACCGGCGGCTTTGCCTCTCTTCCCCTGAGTGAGGAGATCGGATGCCGACATGAGTTGGGTTCCTATACCGAGGACCGCTCTTCCGAGCATAGGACTTACAAAGAGGCTTTTCTTTGATACCTCGAAAAGATCCGCCGCAATCCGGTCGAGCGCCTCCTTGTAGACCATCTCCATCCTTGCCAGCTCACTCGCGGGGACGTCCTCCTCCCCCATCTCCATCTGGCTAAGCACGTCTTCCTGCTTCCTTGACACTTCACGGAGACCGTTCATGGCTTTAGTAAGAGCCTCCATTATCTGCCTGCGTTCCTCACCCATCATTTGATCCCGCGCACTCTGGAGCATCGACGCAAGCTGCGAAAGATTCTTCTCGGCGCTTTCGCCCTGCTCCTGGCTCTCGCTACGATCACCACTCGCCATCGACGAAGCGGCCTGTGACATCGATTGGGGAATCTCGCTTGTCTGCATGAACTCACCGGCCTTATCGATATCAGAACTCTGCGGGTTTCCCTGTTCACGCAGGAGATCCGCAAGCTCCTTCATCATTTCTTCAAGCATCGCCGTATCCCCGATAAGGTCCTCCTGCTTGTTCTGGGCCTCCCCAAGATCGCCGCCCTCGCGGATATCCTCATTTATCTCCTCCTGGGCCTCTGCGATCTTGTTGGCCAGCTCCAGGACCGATTCCATCCGCTGCTGGGCCTGCAGGCGCTTGAGCATCTCGATTGCCTTATCAAGACGTCTCAGAAGATCTTCCTGGGTGAGGCTGAGGTTTTCCATCGCCGCCCTTACTTCCTCGGGGGACAGTTTTTCCATCGCCTCACGCATCTTGTCCATCGCGGCGATCATCTCTTCGGTCGCGACCTCGTTTAAGAGCCGGCGGATCTCATCCATCTTCTCGATCACCTCGAAATCGATCAGGCTGTTCTGACCCATGAGGTCGAGTGTTTCATCAAGTGACGAGGCCACGTCTTCCGCCTTCTCTCTTATCTCGTCCTGGCGGGCCACATTCTGCTTTATGGCCTGCTCCTCCTCCCACTTGATCTCGGGACTCCGCTTCATGTCCTCGATCAACTCGTCGAACTCCTCCTTGAGCTCCTCTGCCTCCGCAACTATCTCTTCGAGGTCTTCGATATCATCGTACTGCTGGTCCTCAATCTCGTGGTAGATCTCATACATGGTCGGCACGCGTGCGATGTAGGCATCCGTCCGCGCATACTTGGGTCCCGTCAGGCGGTCGTTATCCGCCACGGAAACATAGTAGGTTATGACGTCACCGGGAAAGAGATCGAGATCGCTTACATCCCAGGTGTACTCACTCCGTGCCTGTGTCGTCCCCTCATATGGAAGAGCGACGGCCGCAGAATCCTCCGGGCCTTCATACACAAGCCTCATCATGGATATCCCGTAGTCGTCCAGCGCGAGTACCGAAAGCGGTATTATCATGTCGGCTTCGAGCAGGATTTCCTCACCCGGACTCTCTATCCGCACGAAGGGATGTTCGTCCATCGAAACCCTGACTTCGTGCGGCCCGTGTGGCTTCGCTCGTGTCCCATCAGCGGTAACGAGCTCGATAGAATAATCGAAGTTGGCGCGGAGAGTCCGTTCGAAGCCGATGGAGTCGCCTGAAACCGCAAGGTCCGCCCTGCCCGATGAACCCTTTGCACCGGTAAGGGCGATCCACACGCTCTCGGGTACACAATTGGCCTCAAGTTCCATACTGAGTATGGTGCCGTACGGAGCGCTGACGTCCCAGATTCCCCTGGCGAGGGTCTCACTGCCGCGTCCGGTGTGCCGGGGGTATGTCAGGGTCAGTCTGCCACTCTGGATCTTCGGCTCTTCGCTGACCGTGATACGATAAACCCGGGTTGCCTCTTCTCCGAGGGTTACAAAATACCCGATGTCCCGGTCGACTCTGGCAAGTGCACTCCTGAAATAAGCCGTCCCCGGCGCCCTGAGCGAGTCCGTGCTTTCCATGGAGAATGCCGTCTCCTCGCCGTCAGAGACCACATGGAGTATGGGTGTTCCCCGGGCAAAGCCGGTGATCCCGGCGTTGATCAGGAGCTCCTGCCCTGCCATTATCTCATCGTCCCCGGGGCTGACCACAATAGATATCCCGCTTTCGGTCGAAAGTCCGAGGAAGTAGGCGAGCCGTCCCAGTGAGTATGAAAGCCTCGGACCGTCGTAGTGCAGCCAGAGCATGCATACAAGGACAAGGCATACGAGCGGGATCGAATATGTGACCAGCGACTTTCGCCTGACACTGACCTGAATGTCAAAGTCCTTCAGTTTGCCTGCTATATCGTCAATCACTCTTGTGATCAGGACCTGTGAGTAGCCGAGCTTGGTGTTATCCATCTCGGAAAGCTCAAGCGCGGTGAGCAGATCCAACCCCACCTCCTTGAGCCGCGAGCCCACCCGGGCCGCATAGGTTCTAATGGAATGAGAAATCGCGAAGACCCTGACGAGGCGGTGCGCAAGTACCGCAAGGGCAAGCATCAGGAGAAATACGGTGACTATCTTCAGCGTGATCGACCTGAGCCCCAGTCCCATATCGAGGACCGATACAGCCAACCAGGATATACCGAGGATGACAAGGCTAAGGAGAACCGCCGATGCGATCCCGACGGTGATGCTCGACACCCGCACTCTTCTCAGCCGGTGGATGAGATCACTTACCTGTATGCCTTGCTCGGCCAAATCGCGCCCCCTAGTGGGTCAGAGCATAAGCAACTACATTAACAGCCATCTTCATTGCGGCCCCCCGTTTCTCGGGCGGGTCACTGTGCACGTCGGCATCCTCAAGTCCATCGCCGATATCGGTGTTGTAACTGTAGAACACGACCAGTCTCTCGCCATCGACTATGCCGTACCCGTGAGGCGGTCCACCGTGATGCTCATGGATCTTGGGAAGGCCCCCCGGGAAATCATAGACCATGTGATAAATCTCATGGTCGAACGGAAGCTCAACCAGTTCCCTGTCGGGAAAGACCTTGCGTATCTCGCGCCGGAAGTGTTCATCCATACCGTAATTGTCATCCGCCCAGAGAAACCCGCCTGAAACGAGATAGAGTCTCAGTCTGGCTGCCTCTTCGTCCGAGAATCTGACCTTGCCGTGCCCGGTCATGTAAGCAAACGGGTAGGCAAACAGGCTCTCGTCCATGATTGACAGCCGCGCTTCTTCCCGTGCCGCCGTGACACCGAGAACACGCTCCGCACCCCGGAGCAGGTTCGGAAGCGAAGTGGGGTCGCTATACCAGTCTCCACCTCCCCGGTACTTCAACCGGGCGATCCTGAATTCCTCCGGGTTAGCTCCATAGATCCAAGTGCCCGACAGGGCCAGGATCAGCGGAATTACCAGAATTGTCGGGAACCTCAGACACTTTTTCATCTCTATCTCAATATAACTTGGCCCCAAAGACAAAGTCAATGAACCCGGATCATTCATAAACCTCGTCGCGAGGTGCCGGAGATGCCAGTAATGGCAAGGAAGACGAGTGGGACGGCCGGAGGCGTATCGAAGAGATCCGTCGAGGACCGGCGAGCGAGGATGACGCCGCCAGGGCTGGCCGATACGACACCGCAGCAGAGGGCTTATGAATGATCCGGGTAACGCAGGGGAACACTACGCGTGCGGGCGTCGGGTGGGTACTCTGAAATACCCGGCTGGACTATTGCACTTTAGAAGAGCCCGTCATCATCGTCGGTATCGAGCATATCCATCAGCTCCATATCAACATAGTCTTCCGACTCAACTGCCCGCTCGGCATGAACGAGACTCTCGTGGTCATCGTGATCGTCATGGGAGGCATAGCATCCATCACAGAATACCCGCCCGCCGTCATCTATCATGCAGCGCTTACACAGAGCGACACTGCAAACCGAACACATGGCCACAGCCCCGGCACGAGGATGAAAGTGACACTTCAATGGTCCCACCCCCTCCTTAGACACCACCTTAAGCCGAAAAACCACCTATTCTGAAATCCAATTAATACCAATTCGGTGAGTTGTCAAGGGGAATATTCACGCGTCCGAAATCGTTTTGGGGCAGGAACAGCTTTTGCGGGGTGCAAAATCCGGTAGGGACGTATAAAGTGGTGCATCGGCGCGATAGGTGCCCAGATTACACGCCCAGGGAAAGGTCTGAGATGCCGGCCTCCTCACACTGCTTACGCCATACCTCCGGTGTGAGCTCACCGGAGACCAGCCGCGGAAGCACACTGAATGGTGCGATCTCGTTTTCGCCCAGCCGCATGCGGAACCCCACACCCGGTCTCGAATTGAGCTCCCACCCCTGCCGCCTGAGGACTGTCGCCAGCGCGGCACCTACTGCCGTATACCCCAGGCCGCGTATGTGTTCTTCCGAGAGACCCCGTGTAGCATACCTGGCGAAATATGTGTCCAGCGGATCCATATCCTGTGACAGGTCCGCCAGGGACGCCGCGGTTGTCTCCTCAAGGGCTACCCCCTGCTGACGTGCCAGGTCTTCCCACGGCTGGAGGTACACTCTGGCCCCCACCTCATCCCAGGTCAGTGGTCTCAAAGCAAATACCCCGTCCCTATCTGTGAGCATCCCGATCATCTCCAGCTCCACCCCCGCCGCATCATCGATGAGTGTAACGGCCGGTTGATCACTGGCGGGATCCGAACTCTCCGGAAGGCTTTTTACCGCTGCGAGGCGGTCACGCAGCGTTGGATGGGTGTCGTACGGGTCCTGCTCCGGGTTTTCAAGTGCCTGAGTAAGCGCGCCTGAGACAGCCTTATCCACCGCCGGCATAGCGGAGAAGCGATTGAAACCCTCAAGTATCGGGGCATGAAAGCCGGCGCTCAGCACCGGTATAAACTCATTTGCCCAGAACGATCGAAAGGCAAGCCCTGCCTTGTGGATGCTTCGCAGACCGCGCATCAGGGGTCCGGGGCCGACAATTTTCGCTGCCAGGCGGTCTGCGGCGTATTCCTGCTCACGTGAAACAGCAAGGGTTATACGGAGGAACATCTTGCCATACAGAACGAACGGGGTCTGGAGAATCGAGCTTTGATGCTTGAGTCCAGCGATTGTCCGCGCGATGGCTGCCCGGGTCTTGTACACCCATGGGCCCAGTGCCGTATCGCCGCCATAGTAGTGCCCGAATTCATGGACCAGCACTGCCCGGAACTCGGAGACCGTGAGGCTGTTAAGCAGGGCAAGCCCTATCCCCATCACTCGTCGTCCGCCCAGACCCATTGTCCCACCGCGCTGGGTGACCCATGCATTGACGTCGGGTATAAGATAGACCTCGGCGGGTCTTTCCTGGTCCGTCGCATCCGCAATGCTGTCCAGTTCCTTGAAAAGCCGTGGATGTTTATCGGGCAAGAGCCGGGAGCCGGGCTGGGTGAAGCGATCCCGCCGTGGTATGATCGACCAGAGTATGGTAATCGCCCCGACAGCACAGAAGATAACCAGCCTGATATTGAGCCGGCTGCCATATCGCAGTTGGGCATAGAGCAGGAAGAGCAGAATGCCGACTATCACCGCGGCCAGACCATAGAAGCCTATCATGAGGGCAACTGCACCTATTGCCCTCCCTGCGATCGATCGCGATGACGATTCGGACATAGCCCCTCCATCACCGACCCTATCAGACCCGGATGTTCCCATCAAGCGGCAAAGCAATGCCGGAGGGTACCCCACTTCCAACCTGCCACACGCAGCCATCCTGCCCGGCTTTATGAACTCCATTGCCCGGCGGGGTTGACAGCGGCGACCCGCTTGCTTACGATATTTGTGGCTGATGAATACGATTATACAACCCAGATGCGTAGTCTCGTTTGCCCTCATAGTGGGTCTCGGTGTGGGTCTCGCCGCATATGTCAATGCGGGGACCGCGCCCGACTTCACATTTCCCAGAAGCACCGGTCGCGATACACTCAGGCTTTCTGACTACCTTGAGTACCCTGTGCTGATCGTCTTCTTTGACCCCGGGAACGTTGCACATGCGAGAGTCTCACCATATGCACGCGAATGGAACCGCCGTTACCACGGTGACGGGTTGAGAACCATCGGCATCCACTGCCCCATCTTCGAGCCTTTGAAGGATTGGGGAAACGCCACCACCGCAATCGGACGGGCAGACATCAAATTTCCTGTCGGGTTGGATCCCGAATGGGAGGCGTACAACAATTACGCGCTTAATGCTCTTCCGACCTTCATCTTACTGAAGCCCGGTGGCGAGATCATCTTCAGCGCCTCAGGCACTAAAAGCTTCACAGAAATCGAATCGGCCATACAGGGGCTGATAAAGGAACTGAAGCCGGGCACGATCCATCCCTTTGTGCTTGAACCACTGCAACCCATCGACGATCCAGATGCAAAGTTCCTGGAACCGACTCCCATGATCGTAACGGGCCATGCTTCGGCAACGATCGCCGGTTGTGACTCTGCTGCCTTCGGCAGGTATGAGACCTACACCGATTCGCGAGATATGCAGAAAGGCGTAATCTACCTTGAAGGCAAGTGGAGAGTCGATGAGGAGACGATCTCGAATGAACAGCGTGTTTTCAGTCTGGACGAATACATGCGTATTGTCTACTCAGGTAAGGACGTCTGGCTCCTGGCCGACATTGTAGACGGCAGAGCTCCGAGGATCTATGTAAAACAGGATAGAGATTTCCTGCCAAAGGAGTTCTGGGGCCGAGATGTCATGTCGGACCAAAGGGGCCGGCCTTTTATACAGATGCGTTACGCCGTACCTGTCCACGTGGTAAGCAACAGCGAATTCGGGGCACATGAGCTAAGGCTAATTCCTGGCCAGGGTAATATGAAACTATACTACCTCTACTTCGAAGGCGCCGTTGACCTCCAGAAGAAGAGCAGCAAGTAGCAATCCTCTCCGAGATCTGACTTCCACCATCCATATCATTGGATCGCGAGGTTCAAGTCCTGTCCGGGGAGCCATCTTATATTCAGGGTAGAGCCCGTCTCCCGGTGGCCGTGGCTTGTTCTGGAATAATGCACCGACTCGTGATATACTCCATATTGTACGAGATCTGCTTTGAGCTGCAATAAGGAGGCAAGTCATGAAAGGTCTGACTGCTGTGACTCTCACTGCCATCACCCTCTGCCTGAGCTCAGAATGCTCCGCCGGCATCAATAGCTACATCGAGGACTTCATGACCACCCAATACATGGACGCCCTGTATACGACAGCTTGGTGGGATACCGTGAGCGGAGAGCTCGGCTTCGTTCCTTTCACGCCAACACTGGCTGGAAGCTGCGATACACCGGGCGAGGCCCGTGGGATCTATGTAGCAGGTGATAATGCGTTTGTGGCGGATGCTGGATCCGGCCTCCAGGTAGCAGACATAACCGATCCGTCTGCCCCGGTGCTCATCGGAAGCTATAACACACCCGGCAGTGCTCAGGATGTGTATGTCTCTGGCAACCACGCGTTCGTGGCAGATGCAGGAACAGGGCTTCAGGTGATCGATGTTACTGATCCGGCAGCTCCAGTTTTCGCGGGTAGCTACAATACGCCGGGCACCGCCTGGGCTGTGCATGTTGCCGGTAACCACGCCTTTGTGGCAGACGGTGACTCCGGCCTCCAGGTGATCGATATTACCACTCCGTCGGCCCCCACGCGCGCCGGATGGGGTGCTACGTGGGGTACTGCGTATGGCGTCTATGTTTCGGGTGACTGGGCATTTGTCGCGGACGGGAGCTATGGGTTTCAGGTCATGGATATCAGTGATCCGAGTTACCCCCCTCTTGTTGCCAACTATGACACACCTGACATTGCCCTGGACGTCCATGTATCGGGTGACTGGGCATTTGTCGCGGATCATACCTCCGGCCTCCAGGTTATTGATATCAGTGCCCCGTTATTCCCAGCGCTGGCCGGAAGCTACAATACCCCCGGGCTTGCATACGCTGTGTACGTTGAGGGTGATTGGGCCTATGTGGCAGACTGGGGAGTGGGCCTGCACATCATTGACATAAGTGATCCGACAAACCCTACGCTTGCCTACACCTACGACACCGCCGGAGATGCCCGTGGGATCCACGTTTCGGGTGTCCATGCATTCGTGGCAGACAGGGGTTCGGGGCTTAGCGTGATTAAGGTTAGTTCCCCCGTGACCCCCACGCTGGCCGGAGCCTACGGGATACCGGGCGGTTCCGCGGCTGTGTGTGTTTCGGGCGATCATGCGTTTGTGGTGGACCCCGTGGGGCTGAACGTGGTTGATATCAGCGATCCCGCCGTCCCCACACTCGATGGCGCCTGGGCATGGCCGTCGCCATCTAGTAACGGCGCCGACATCTGCGTTTCGGGTGATCATGCCTTCGCATCCGAAAATGGCACTGGGACGTCCGGGATAAGTGTGTTTGATGTCAGCAACCCTGCTGCTCCTACCAGAATTAGTACCTGGACCCAACCCTTTCTTAACTGGCCTGAGGGGCTATGTATCTCGGGGGATCATGTGTTTCATGTTGATAGGGACTCCCTGTTTGTGATCAATGTCAGCGAACCATCAGCAACCACACGGGTCGGAGCTTGCCAGGCGCTTGGAGGTAGGAATGTCCGCGTCTGTGGTGACCATGCATTTGTGGCATCTTACGACCTTTTCAACGTTTTCGATATCACCAACCTGGCGGCCCCTACTCAGGTGGGCTCCTGCGATCCACCAGGCAGCTTTGCACATCACATAGATGTCTCCGGTAGTATCGCCCTTGTAACGGACCGGTACGGTGGGCTCCAAGTGATAGATGTCAGCGATCCCACGGTACCCGTGCCAGTCGGATCGTTCGATACACCAGACGATGCCTGGGGCGTCGATGTCGCTGGGGACTACGCATTCGTGGCAGTCACCGGCTCGCTACTGTACGTTATCGACATCAGCGATCCAACCTCTCCTACACTAAGAGACAGTTGCAGCACGCCGGGTGCAATCGGTGGCATCCATGTATCGGGTGGCCACGCGTTCGTAGCTGGCGAGGGCGTTGCCCCTCAGGTGATATGGGTATTCCAAAATGAGGTTGCTGATCCGTATGACAACGTGGGCCGGTCGCTCATCCTGGATGATTCGGATGACACCATCGTTCGGACCCGGCTGACGGCAACACAGTCGGGTCCGGTCACCTGGGATCTAAGTGCCGATTCCGGCAATACGTGGCAGGACATGGAGTCCAATGGAAGCTGGACGAGGCTGACAGCGCCAGGAGGCAATCTGCTCTGGCGCTCAGAGCTGACGTGGGAACCAGGTGTGTCAAGTGAGGTGTCACTGCTCCAAATAGACTGGTTCATCAGAGCAGCCACTATTGATTCGATTGTCGACATGCCTGAAGACCAGGGTGGATGGGTACGACTTCACCACACACGGTCGGGCTACGATTTCTCAGATGAGGAGTGGCTGCCTGTCTCAGACTATGGAATCTGGCGGCGCGTGGATGACCCCGGCATGATTTCCACCCTCAGGGCTAAGTCCGTCTGGAGCGTCGAGTCATCCCCAACAGATCAGGTGCGACCGGCCCCGAGAGCCAACCCCTTCCATAGTGCTGAAGCATCCCGAACTGGTAAAAAGGGCCTAAATGCCGATGCGGTCATGCTCGCGGGCTCGCACCTGGTCGCATATCAGGATCGAGTGTACATTCAGTCGGAGCCGATGCTTGGTGCTTCCAGCTTCCCACCTGGTGCATGGGAATGGGTAGCAACCGTGCCGGCTCTCCAGCAAGACAGCTATATCGCCGCAGTGCCAACGCTGTCAGATTCTGCCGCCTCGGGACCCAACCATACAGTGTTTGTAGTAACAGCGCATACCACAACACCATCAATATGGTACGTCAGCAGGCCGGACAGTGGTTACTCTGTGGACAACCTGGCTCCATCGGTCCCCACAGGTCTTGCCTTCGATAACGTCAATCTTGTATGGGACGAGTGTCCCGATGGAGACTTCGATTACTTCACTGTCTATGGTTCAGCCACAGGTGATTTCGGTGATGCAGTACTCGTCGGCTACACGGTGACACCAGCCATGGATATGACCGGCCATGGCTATGCGTGGTACCACGTAACGGCAATCGATTTCGCTGGCAATGAGAGTGGAGATGCAACGATAGAAGACACACAGGCATCGGTTGTGCCTGGCGCTGGTATCCCCGACGTCTATTTCTTGCGGGCAGGTGAACCTAACCCCTTTACCAGAGCTACCTCAGTAGAGTTAGGGCTGCCCAGTGGGGGTGCAACGAAGCTCCTTGTTTTCGATGTCAGTGGGCGGCTGGTCGCAACCCTGGTGGATGAGTACCTTGAACCGGGGCAGTATCAGGTAACGTGGGCGGGAGCCGACAGTGAGGGACTCCCGGTCTCGTCCGGATTCTACTTCGTAAAGCTGGATACAGGTGAGTTCACGGCTACCGGGAAGATCTTGCTTATGCGCTAACCCGTAGCGCTATAGCCTGATGTGCCGACTCTGGCGACCCGCTTCAGCATAATAGATATGCAATCCCACAAAACCACGCTTTCAGACATTTGTCCGGGGAGCCACTTAAATGTCTGAAAGCGTGCGTCTCCCCCGTGAGGGGTGCCACCGGAGAGGTTATCCATTGAGATCTGACCTGCTCATCTACACCAAGTACCTGTGGCTCTGCGAGCACACGACCGGCTAGCGGTCAGCAGCCGACAGGGCATGGGATTGGATCCTGGGAGTAATGAGAGGATGCTAACGGGACAGTACGATCTTTCCCGTCCGCACTTCTCCATTTACCTTAAGCCTGACAAAGTAAACTCCTGACGCAGTAGCTACGCCGGCAGCCTCCCGCCCATCCCATACCACCGTCTGATCTCCACAAATCTGGCGCTGATCTACAAGAGTGGCCACCAATCTGCCGGAGACGTCGTAAATGGTAAGTTGCACGTACCCGTCAGCGGGCACGCGGTATCGGATCTCTGTAGCCTTGTTGGATGGATTAGGATGACTCCGAAAGTCAAAACCTGAGGTCCCGGCAGGGATCACATCCACTGACGCAACCACAGAATCCGGGGCAACTATCTCGTAGACCCGGTCCTGCTTGTTCAGCCACTTGTTGTGATAGACCGTGAAGAACAGTCTTTCATCCCACCGCGTTAGGAAGTAGGCATGCGAAGAATCGACCACCGCATAATCCTCGTGACAATAAACCAGACCGGATAGATCCTCCCAGGTTGTACCCTCGAAGTCGGCCCATGTGCGCCAGCGAGCGAGGAGCGGCCCAATGTTCCTGGCGATATCGATGTTGCCGGTCCCATACCACCATCCCTTATGGAACTCGATGTCCTGAAGGTCTGCAAGGAAGGTGGGATGAGCCGTATATACGGTTGTATCGGCCGTATCGAAGTCATTAATCTTGAAGACCTGGGGGCGGCTACCTGGACCGAATGAATTGATGACGTATACGGTGTTGTCAACCACACTTAGAGAGCGCATGTAGAAATCACCGTTGGGCGTTCCAGGGGAGGCCATCGCGAGGACACCTTCGTCTATGCCGATGTCGCGGAACCGGAACAAGATCTTCGGTAAGGTGTCAGGATCGTCGCCCGGGAGCGGGGCAGTGACGCCGTAGAAGTATCCGCCAGCAGGGTCGAACTCCAGGTCATGGGGTCTCCTGAGAAACGTGCCGGCGATCGAGTCCGCCCTGCTGTAAACTGTGCTATCAGTCAGCGATTCAAATGAGACAATCCGGTCGTGTTCGGTATCGGCGACGAAGTAGCGAGGCGGTGAAACTGCGTCTGACCAGGTGATCGAATGATGGCCATCGAGAGGGACCGGTTCCAGACCCGCAGCGACCTGCCAGCCGATCGCCCCCTCGGGTCTGTATACGGATCGATTGTTGGTGAGGTCTGTGATCACCTCATAGCCATTGACGAAGTCGATGCTGGTCACCGTGCGCACTGTATCGCCAGCAACCTTGATATTGTCGACGTAGCACCGGCAGCCCAGGGCGGCCTGGTCCAAAAGGCCCTCGCCAATGGCGAGGACCGCTATGTCTTCATCAGTTAGTGCAGTGTCATAGATCTTTACAGAGGTGATGTAACCCGTGAAGTATCTGAGTCCCCCGCCGATAGCGCTACCACCGATGTATGTTGTGGCATCGCCGAAGTTGAGGCGTGCGCCCTCCTTCTGCGTCGGGCAGGTGGCCAGCCGCCCGTTGACGTAGAACCTCAGATTCTCCCCGTCCGACGTAGCTGCAATGTGATACGTCGTATCCCCCACGGTGTTCTGCTGGGCGACCACCGCCTTCGTCCGGGCGGTGCTGTCCGAATCCTGATGTATAACAGCCCACTTCCACGCGGGGGAGATGTTTGACCACTCTGGACATATTCCGAATAGCACGTCGTCATTCCAGCCTCCAAGGTCGTTCGTCACAACCGTCATCCCGACTCCTGAGGCGCCGGCCGAAGGCCTGACCACCGCCACGATAGACCAGGTCAACATCGGCTGAGGCTGAGGATGATCCCAGACGACCGGGTCACGGCGGTGGCCGTCGAAATCAGAGGGATCCGGGCATACGTCAACCAGGGGTTCGGGGTTGGCCAACAAGGTAAATGGGGACACACATAGTCCCACGATGCAGCCAGTCAGAATAGCGGAGCACCCTATGATGGATCTGATGCAGCAGTGAGGGCTACTATAAAATGGATGGTACATAGAAAATCACTTTTGGCGATAACAGCTTGGCCCTACGGGCAATAGCCAGGTCTTCCGCCAAACCGGCCTCAGCAATGCCACTGATGAGCCACGTCGGTGCAACTTGATGCTAGGCCTCTGCTCTCTGCTCCTCAGTTTAGGAGCATACTAAAGGTACCGTAGGAAATCAAGCGCTATGGACCCGATATTCATCAAGGGCCACTATACTGTGATTGGTGTGTCATCCCAAAGAGTCACGCTTTCAGACATTTGCCCGGGGAGCCATCGTCTTATTGTTCAGATTGATAGTGAAATCGGCAACATGCTACTGCGCTCTACCGATCCGTTGCCCCAAACGCTACGCCACTAATGGTAGAAACCGCCGCCCAGAATAAACCAAGTCCGAGTTCTTTGGCGACCAACGAGATCTTGACTTCTCCTATAGCATTTGCTACACTTTATGTTTACTGGTTGCTATAGGTACGATCCTGGAGACGCTCGGGTCATAGAGGGTTTATCGCGATCTGCGATTGCACCGGAGGAGGTAGTGAGTCATGAAACGATGGAATCTGATAACATGCACCTTGGCCGTAGCGGCCATCGTCGGCGCCGGTGGGGGCGTCCCTGCACGCGCGGCCGCCGCCGATCCTGCCGAGTTTCGTGTCGAGCACGAGGGCACTGACGACGTTAATCTTGTTTTTGTCGGTCCGCCGCAGGTACAGACGTCTGACGCCGCGATCACCGCCTGGGTCAGCCATATCGAGGGACCTTACTACGCGGGGTGCCAGAACTACACTACGGATGCGCTCGTGTCCTCCACGCCCGGACTGCTCCATTTCTGGGTGTACATCGACCACATCTCCTGTGACAGAGACTCCCGTGGACGCGCCAAGCCAAGTTGGCTCGTGCATGATCTCGTCTTCACCAGCACGGACGGACAGACGGGTGACGTGATGGTGCAGCTCAAAGCGGAATTGTACGTGGAACACGGTGGCGGTTGCACGCCCCAGCCCCCCTCGGATATCTGCGATGACGGTGACGCAGAAGAACTCTGGATTGGCAACGTGGGACCGGAGTTGATAAGCGGCCGATACAGATCAGCGGTGCATGACCCTGGCTGGCAGTGGGGACATTTCCCGCCCCCGGGTTGGGTGGACGTCACTGGCCCTGCAAACAACGTCACGCTCGGCGATACGATCAGCTTTGGCCCGTGGATTATCGGACACGTCTTCGCCGATCAACGCAACGGCGAAGATGGCGAATCCTCGTTTCTGGAGGTAATGCTGAGGCTCGGGGATATCGATGGCGTTTTCATCCTGCCCGAGGGCATTACGGTAAACGCACCGTCGATTGGCCTTGAAGATAACCACTTTGTTGGCGTCCCGACGGCGGTTGAGAGTCGCAGCTGGGGAGCGATCAAGTCCCTGTATCGCTAACCTGTAATCTCGGTCACATTGTGATCGTGTACACTCCCCCGAGGAGGGGTATAATCTTAGCTGCAGTTCGGAGGCCGATTGTGACTGGTGAAAGAGCCAGCCGCGTCTGTTCTCTCGGAATCCGTTTTACCACACCGGTCACGGCATCCCACAGAACCGCGCTTTCAAACATTTGTCCGGGGAGCCATTCTCCCGGGCTCCACAAAACCCGAATGAAGTGAGGATTTGGGGGAAGGTGATGACCCTCCTTCCCCCCAGATCCCTTGTTAGGCAGCTTGTGGAGAGGTCTTCGACATGTGTTCTGCTATCTTGGCCAGTTCTTTCTCTAGCTGCTGAATGTCGAGCAAGCGCCCATCCACAAACGTGCTCCATCCAACCGTATGCTTAGCCAAGAAGGCCGCTTCCTTAATCTCCTCCTCCGTTGCACCGAACAGCCTGGCGGCTGCCGAGTGGAAGGTGACACAGAAGCGACAATGGACCGCTGAAGCAACAGCAAGGGCCACGAGTTCCCTGTATTTAGGTGGAATCAGCGATTCCCCCAGGACAAACTTCTTCACCAGTTCCCAGCTGTGCTCTAACGCGACGGAGTCATACTCAAGTTCCCGTAGGAACGTGGGCACAACCCCTAAGGTCTTCTCAACCTCCTGCAGAATCTCCTTTGACGTTGCCATCGTTTTCACCCCCTTTCGTGATTTGCTATGTGGCATGCCATTTTCGTGATGTGTGTCAAAGATCTGACACATCTGCAATTCCCTCTTCTGGTATCCCAAGAAGCCCATCGAAGATCTGATCGGTCAGAGCACCCGGGTGTCCGCGCCAAACCATCCTGCCGTCCGCTATCATCACTGCCCAGGGCCAGCCTGTGACTTCGAAGAAGGACATGGCTTCTGATCTTCCCTTGGCGACGGGGAAGGTCAGTCCATTCTTCTCGATGCACTCGAGGACCTTCTGCTCGGTCGAGCTTTCCGTGATCCCTATCAAGGCAATCATCTCTAAACCACGGTCCTGATACTTGCTGTAGGAATCCTGCAGGCTGGGGAGCGCCTTGTGGGAATAAGGGCACCACTCCTCCCAGAAGACCAGGAGAGTGGCCCTGGCCTTACCAGGGTCGCCTTTGCCCCGGATCCATTTCTCGATTCCGAGGCTTTCCGGCATTTTCTTCCCGCCATATAAGGAGTTAGCTTCGGCCAGCTTGCCCTGAGCGATGAGCGCGCCGGCCAGCTCCCTGGTCAGGAGGCGCGTCCGCTTACTTCCCTCGCCCTCGATGCGCCGGCAGATCTCCAGGATCTCGCGTTTAAGATTGTCCGCCTCCGCGAGCTCGCCGCGCTCCTGGAGCAGCGAGGCCACATTGCTCTTGGCAATCAGCGTTCCCCAGTGTTCCTCCCCGAGGACACGCCTGCGGATCTCCAGTGTTTTCTGAACGAGGGGCTCAGCCTCATCCAGGCGGTCCTGGTCCCAGAGCAAGATGGCAAGGCTCTCCATCGTGTCCACCGTTAATGAATTGTCCTCACCCAGAGTTTGCTGGCGGACTTCCCATACGTGGCGGATCAGGCGCTCGGCATCCGATGTCCTGCCCTGGTCCTCGAAGAATCCGGCGAGCAGCTCCATCGATTCAAGAGTCTCCGGATGTTCCGCTCCGAGCGCACGTTTGCGAAGATCGAGCGCGGTTGTCAGGTGCTCCTCGGCGGATTGCTGGTAACTCTCAAAAGTTCCCGCCTTCTCAAACATGTCCAGAAACTGATAGGTCTCGCCGATGGTGCTTCGCACCGCCGCTTCGACTTCAGGTTGGCCGACAAATGCCGCATCGATCTTCTTGCTGTAACTGTCGAGCAGCTCTCCGACCTTGACCTCCTGGCCGATGCATACCGGATTGGCCGACATCACCATATCACGCATGAAGCCGATGGAGGCCATAGCCCTCTCCGCCTGCTGCTCGGCTCTATAACGCTCTTCCTCAGCCCTAAAGCGCTCTGCCTCAGCCTGGAAGTAGAGCGAGGTGCTGATAATGGCACCCGCGGCCACGACAACGAAAACCGCCCCCACTGCGCCGACGAGAGACTTGTTCCGTCGGGCGAAAACCTTGAGCTGGTAGAAGATGGTGGGCGGCCTGGCGCAGATGGGTTCGTCACCAAGATGACGCCGGATATCGGCTGCAAGATCCCCGGCCGTCTGGTAGCGTCGCTCCCGCTCTTTCTCAAGCGCCTTGAGAACGATCGTTTCCTTGTCCCCGCCGAGCGCGCTGTCCACCGTGCAGATGCTTGTGGGATTCTCCTCACGGATCACCCGCGCTGCCTCAAATGGGGTCGTGCTGGTTACGTCGTAGGGAAGTTCGCCCGCCAGCAGCTCATAGAGAACCACGCCCAGTGAATACACGTCTGACCGGGTGTCGATATCATGGGGGTCGGCCTGGATCTGCTCCGGGCTCATGTACTGGACCGTGCCTACAAGCTGGCCCACCTCGGTCTGGAGCGTAGTCATGACCATATCGGAGTCTGTCGCCCGCGCGACACCGAAGTCAATGACCTTGGGTTGCCCGTTCGAATCGACGAGAATGTTGTCCGGTTTGAGGTCCCGGTGGATGATGCCCTTCTGGTGGCCGTGCTGGACTGCGTCGCATACCTTCGCAAAGAGCTCAAGCCTCTCACATGTGTTGAGCTTCTTCTCCTTTGCATACCTCGTGATCGACCTCGCGTTGGGGATGTACTCCATCGCAAAGTAGGGCACCTCACCCGAGCCGTCATCGTACGTGCCCGCCTCATAGACCTGGGCGATGTGGGGATGCCGAAGACGGGCGAGGATCTGTGCTTCGTACTCGAACCGCCGGAGGGCAGAACGCGACGCCACACCATGTTTCATTACCTTAACCGCCACCGGCCGCCGGGGATGCTCCTGCAGACCTTCGTAGACCCTACCCATTCCGCCAGAGGCGATAAGTCGCTTGATTACAAAGCCGCCTATCCTCTTGGGGAGTCCGGCCTGCTGACCTGGGTCTTCGCTTCCTTTCGTGGGGTCGTACGCGGACGGAGACTGCCGAGGAAGGTTCTCGTCCGATTCACGCGCTTCACGATCATGAGCCATTTGCAGGACCTCCACTCACAAGTAAGGCCACAAAAGTAATTCTCTTAGTGGTAAATGAGAACTTACACATTCCCACTAACTTAGGAGAATAGTAACTTTTTTACTTACCTTTTGTCAAGCTATTTCTTTCATGTGGCGTGGTTTGGTTCAGAGGAGACAGGGAAGGCCGGGTGCCAACTCGGATGTTAGAACTCTGTAGCGGACAAACTCAGTGCGTCACGTATTTACAGTGATCATCATCTCGCCTCTCTCAGGCCGCCTTGCCAGAACTACCGCGCTGTCCCACAAAACAGTGCTTTCAGACATTTGTCCGGGGAGCCACTCCAGTCTCTGAAAGCGCGGTTCGGTCTCTTATGAGGCCTCGCCTCGGGACAGGTCAAGCTCGGAGGCGGTCCTGGTCTAGCCGATCCGACCACATCATGGCAGAGTTGACAGGTGATTGGGTCTCGGGCAATATAGAGATGTGAGGTGCTGCGTGTTACAAGGATCAGCAGCGGCACAAATGGTAGCCAGCACGATCAGCTCATACATTAGTTGGGTGGCGCAAATCTTGGGCAGGCGAGTTGGTTTGGGGGTAAGGACGATGGCAACACTGGAGTATGACGACGAGGCAACGCAGCGATTACTGGCTCTATATGTCACTCCTGATGTTGCCGCACAACGCAACGATTTTCTGCATGCCTTCGGTCCCAGGCCTGGCGAGCGGGTGTTGGATGTTGGGTCAGGTCCAGGCTTTCTAGCTACCGCAATTGCCGAGGCGGTTGGGAAATCGGGTTCGGTGTGTGGTGTTGACATTAGCGAGCCCCTGCTTGAGGTTGCACGGTCCCAGGGCGACAAGCGATACGGAATTGAGTTCCGTCAGGGAGACGCGGCTCAGTTGCCCTATCCGGACGAGGACTTCGATGCGGTGGTGTCAACTCAGGTGTTGGAGTATGTCCCCGATGTTGATGCTGCTCTGGCTGAGTTCCACCGAGTTGTACGAGCTGGTGGGAGGGTGGCACTTCTAGACACGGACTGGGATTCCATCGTGTGGTATTCGCCTGACCGAGCACGCATGAGCCGAATTCTCGCGGCATGGGAGGAACACGCAGCCGACCCGTTCTTACCTCGAACGCTGGCCAGACGGCTGAGCCGCGCGGGTTTTCAGGTCACGACCCAGAAAATTATCCCTCTATATAACGCCGAATTCGACCCGAACACCTACAGTAATCGCATCATAGATCTGATCGTCCCGTTCGTAGTCGGGCGCGGGAGTATCACCCATGAAGAAGCAGAGACATGGGCTCGACAGCTGCGAGACTGTGGACAAAACGGTGAGTACTTCTTTAGTCTGAACCGCTATTTCTTTCTCGCCAGGAAGCTGTAGACAGTGCGCCCAGCAGGCAGCGTCGACGTGGCTGTGGTCGGCGCTATGGCTGGCGAAGACCAATGGCCCGGTGGAGTCCTCTCACAACTCGCTTTGTCAGAATCCTGACCCTATCCCACAAGACCACGCTTTCAGACATTTGTCCGGGGAGCCATCTCAGGTTAGAAGGCAGGGTCTCCAACCGGCGGCTAGAAACGACCAGGTGGGTTTTCCTTGTGGGGCAGCCTGTCACCCGGCCTTTGCGGGGGTTTCCCCGTGGCGCGGGAAAATTCATCCAGAAGCCTCTGCAGCTTCTCCTGCTGGCCTTCTCCACACAGATCCCTAAGGTCTCTAAGATGGGCGAAGGTCACCCGCTCAAGCATCTCCCCCTTCTCGGCGAGTATCTGAATGATACGCGCCACCTCGACGGTGTCAGGTTCGGTTTCGAAGAGTTGCCTGAACATCTGTCGCCTGAGAAGATCCATCTCATCTCTGATTCTGCCAGCCTTATCCCTGTGCCGCTCGCGGAGCTCGAGGTATCTCTCGAACTGTTCATCGCTCAAGGCGAGCTCTTTCTTAAGCATGGAAGCCGATCCGGGCCCATCGTGAGACGGGCGATGGTGGGGCGGTGGCAGATCCGGTCTCCGTGTTTCCCTGAGCAGTACCAGGGTCATTGTACCGATATTGAGAATCACAAGGGTGACAATGACGGCCAGCATGAAGCGCTTCTGCGTGAAGACATCCATCTCATTCTCCCTATTCAATCAAGAACATGGTTGCACCATGACTGTCAAGTCCGAGCTCCCGGCCTACGGCATCCACCACATCGGTTCGATCCGTTTCTCCGGAATCCCCACTCCTTAGAAGAACTGCTGCCGTGGCAACATTACAGGCGACCAGCAGCACGAGCAATGCCGATTTGAGGATGCCGAATACGGGTATCCAGCTCCCGGCCTCATCCATTTCCCTGAGCCTGGCCTCGATCCGGGTATGGAAGAAAGGACCGGGCCGGAGCCTCTCTGCTCGCTCGAATTGGGCCAGCGTCTTCTGCACCTCCTGCTCGATTTTCTGTTCATGATCCATGGTTCACCCAACTCCTTTAGACGACAAGACGAAGAAAGCCTTGCGCCTAATTGACGGACTTGAAATAGGCACGCAGCTTACCCTCCAGGTTCTTTTTGGCTCGATGAATCAGGGATTCCACGGACGAAACCGTTGTCCCCATGATTTCTGCCACCTCGGCGTAGCTCAGACCTTCATACTTGTTAAGGGTTATGGCAATGCGCTGACTTTCCACCAGCGATTCCACGGCTCGCCACAGAATCTCCGCCCTCTCTTTGTCCTCCAGGTTCTTTTCAGGCGTATCGTAATGAGGGATCGGCACTTCCTCTTCCTCGCCATCTCTCTGGCGGAATAAGCGCTGTAACCTGGCAAATCGCTTTTTGCGGCGCTTCTTTCTTACTGCATCCAGTGATCTGGTGACCGCTATTCTATAGATCCATGTAGATAGCTTTGCATCTCCCCTGAAGCGTGAAATAGAACGGTAGATCTCAAGAAAGACCTCCTGCGCAACATCCTCGGCATCTTCCCGATTATTAAGGAAGCGATAGCAGGTATTTATGACCTGTTCCTGGTATATCCCGATGAGGGACCTGAAGGCGTCTGCCCTGCCAGCCTTCAAACCCTCTAGTAGTTCTCCGTTCTCCATAAAGAAGCCTGTTCCCGTTCGTGGACTATGCTCTGATTGGATCGCAAGAAATCCGGCAAAGTCACGTCTATATTACCAGAGACACCAGGCATAACCAACAGAGAGGGAGGA
>JALGZP010000104.1 GCA_025774845.1 bacterium | reverse complement strand
TCAGCTCGCCTCGCCGGAGACCATCAGACAGTGGTCATACGGGGAGGTGACCAAGCCTGAGACCATCAATTACAGGTCTTTCAAGCCTGAGAGGGACGGTCTCTTCTGCGAGAGAATCTTCGGTCCCGTGAAGGACTGGGAGTGTAACTGCGGCAAGTATAAGCGGATCAGATACCGGGGAGTGATATGTGACAAGTGCAAGGTCGAGGTTACGCAGGCCAAGGTCCGGAGAGAGAGGCTGGGGCATATCGAACTTGCCGTACCGGTGTCACACATCTGGTATTTCAAGGGTATCCCGAGCAGGATGGGACAGCTCCTCGACATCAGTGTCAGGGAGATCGAGAGAGTCCTCTACTACGAAAGCTATATCGTGCTTGACCCGGGCGAGAGCCAGATAAAGAAAAAGCAATTGATAACTGAAGAAGACTACATAGACCTGGAAGAGCAGTACGCGGGGAAGTTCGTGGCCGAGATGGGCGCGGGGGCGATCAAGAAGCTCCTGCGGGAGATGGATCTTGACGAGCTCTCGACCGAACTTCGCGCACGGGTAAGGGTGGAGACATCCGCACAGAGAAAGCGGGAAACCCTTAAGAGGTTGAAGCTTGTCGAGGCATTCAGGTTGAGCGGTAACCGGCCGGAGTGGATGATAATGGATGTGATTCCGGTTCTGCCTCCCGACCTGCGGCCGCTGGTCCCCCTCGAGGGCGGCCGGTTCGCCACCTCCGACCTCAACGATCTCTATCGCAGGGTAATCAACAGAAACAACAGACTTAAGAAGCTTATGGAGATAAGGGCACCCGAGGTGATCTTGAGGAATGAGAAGAGGATGCTTCAGGAAGCGGTTGACGCCCTCTTTGATAACGGCCGGCGGTCACGTGCGGTTCGCGGTCCCGGCAACAGACCGCTTAAGTCTTTGAGCGATATGCTCAAGGGTAAGCAGGGCCGGTTCCGTCAGAACCTGCTCGGTAAGCGGGTCGACTATTCAGGAAGATCGGTGATCGTGGTAGGTCCCGAGCTCAAGATCCACCAGTGCGGGTTACCGAAGAGCATGGCACTCGAGCTCTTCAAGCCCTTCATCATCAAGAAACTCGAAGACAAGGGTTATGTGCAGACGGTAAAGAGCGCGAAGAAACTGGTTGAAAGAGAAAGACCGGAGGTCTGGGACATTCTCGAGGAGATAATCAAGGACCACCCGGTGCTTCTTAACCGGGCGCCGACACTGCACAGACTGGGGATACAGGCCTTTGAGCCGGTCCTCGTCGAGGGTAAAGCGATAAAGATCCATCCCCTCGTGTGCCAGGCGTTTAACGCCGACTTCGACGGCGACCAGATGGCGGTTCACGTGCCGCTATCGTTTGAGGCGCAGCTTGAGGCGAGGGTACTCATGCTTTCGATCAACAACATACTCTCACCATCGGACGGCCGGCCGCTGGCTTCGCCTACGCAGGACATGGTGCTGGGTTGCTTCTACCTGACAAAGGAGAGGGAGGTCGGGGAGGATGAGAAGCCCAGGATCTTTCCCGATGCGAATGAGGTAATCCTCGCTTACCAGCAGAAAGCGGTGAAACTGCACGACCCGATCAGGGTACCGGTCCACGGTAAGCCGAAAGACACCACGGTAGGAAGAATCGTCTTCAATGATATCATCCCCGAGGGTCTTGAATACGTAAACGAGGCGCTTGATAAGCGGCGGCTCGAGGAGATCGTTGGTGACTGCCACAGATTGCTCGGTCCATACAAGACTGCGATCTTCCTTGATCGACTCAAGGAGATAGGTTTCGAGTACGCAACGACTTCGGGTCTCACGGTCGGTATTGATGACATTGTCATTCCCGGCGAGAAACCCAAGATCATAGAGCGTGCAGAAAAATCCGTTCACCGGATTCACGATATTTACAAGAAGGGCGCGATCACCGACGGCGAACGTTATAACCAGGTGATAGATACCTGGACCAATGCTACAAGCCGTATCGGTGGCACCATGTTTGACAACCTGGCGCGGGTAGACGGCGGCTTCAATCCCATCTACATGATGGCCGCATCGGGCGCGCGGGGTTCAAAGGAACAGATCAGACAGCTTGCGGGGATCAGAGGGTTGATGGCGAAGCCGCAGAAGAAGATGACGGGTCAGATGGGTGAGATCATCGAGACCCCTATCAAGTCCAACTTCAAGGAAGGACTTACGGTTCTTGAGTACTTCATTTCAACTCATGGAGCGAGAAAGGGTCTTGCGGATACGGCCTTGAAGACCGCCGATGCCGGTTACCTGACACGCCGACTCGTCGATGTTGCACAGGACGCGATCATCAACGAGGAGGATTGTGGAACGATCCTCGGGCTTGATAGCACCGCCCTTAAAGAGGGTGAAGAAATCATAGAGCCGCTGGGCGACAGAATCCTGGGCAGGGTGGCCGCCGAGGACATCTACGATCCGATAACGAGTGAATTGATCGTAAATGCCGGTGACCAGATTGGTGAGGAAGCGGCCATGATCACGGATACCGCAGCGATCGATAGGGTGAAGATAAGATCCGTGCTGACCTGCGAGACGTCAAGAGGGGTCTGCGCCAAGTGTTACGGCAGGAACCTCGCAACGGGCCGGATGGTCAACATAGGAGAGGCGGTCGGCGTGATCGCCGCACAGTCGATCGGAGAGCCGGGCACCCAGTTGACCCTGAGAACGTTCCACATCGGTGGAACGGCCGGCAGGATCGCAGAGGAATCCAGGATACAGGCTAAGTGCGACGGTACCATCAAGTTCCAGGCCGTCAAAGCCGTGAGTTACAGGGAAGACCAGCGGGTCGTTCTCTCGACCAAGGGTGAGATTCACCTGTTTGAAGGCAAGATCCTCAGGACCCGGTACACGGTTCCTTATGGGGCGAAGCTCATTGCCACGGACAAGCAGGAAGTCAAAAGCGGAGATGTCCTTTTCGAGTGGGATCCTTACTCGGCGCCGATTCTCGCGGAGAAATCCGGTGTTGTCAGATTCTACGACATCATCGACGAATTGACGGTCCGGGAAGAGCTTGATGAGAAGACGGGCTTAAGGCAGCGAGTAGTTGTCGAGCACAGAGACAAGACCATTCATCCCCATGTGGTTATCGAGACCGCCGCGGGCAAGAAGGCTGGTGAGTACCCGATACCGACCGGTGCGCACCTCATAGTCCATGACGGCGACAAGGTATTGGCGGGTGATCCGCTCGCGAAGATCCCGCGTGAGATTGCAAAGACCCGGGACATTACCGGCGGTCTTCCGAGGGTCGCGGAGCTCTTTGAGGCCAGGAAGCCGAAAGAGCGGGCGACGGTTAGCGAGATCGACGGTGGTGTGGAGTTCAGGGGCGTTGCCAGGGGGATGCGGCGAGTCGTCGTAACGGGCGACACCGGTGAAGAGATGGAGTATCTGATTCCTCACGGCAAGCACCTCAGAGTGAGAGACGGGGATATTGTAAGGGCCGGGGATAAGCTCTCAGAGGGTCCGATCAACCCGCACGACATCCTTAGAATCAAGGGCATAAACGCAGTGCAGGAATACCTCGTAAACGAGATCCAGGAAGTTTACAGGCTCCAGGGCGTGAGGATAAACGACAAGCACATCGAGGTGATCGTAAGGCAGATGCTCGAGAAAGTGAGAATCGAGGATCCCGGCGACACCAACTTCCTTGAGGGAGAGCAGGTGGACAAGGTCCGTGTGAAGGAGCAGAATGAAAGTGTCGCCACAAAGGGAAAACCCGCGACCTTCCAGCCTCTTCTTCTGGGCATAACCAAGGCCTCCCTGAGCACGGAGAGTTTCATATCCGCGGCCTCATTCCAGGAAACGACGAGAGTGCTTACCGAGGCTGCGATTAACGGGTCGAGGGATAGTCTCCTGGGGCTAAAGGAAAACGTGATAATCGGACACCTTGTTCCGGCCGGGACGGGGATAGGCAGGAACAGGCGTATAAAGGTGGTTGCGGACGAAGAGATCCCCGACTTGCCCGAGGAGGGCGAGGAGGAAGAAGAAGTCGTTGAGGCGTAGAACACAAATCGATGGAGGTAGTTAAAGTTTGCCGACAATCAGTCAGCTGGTGAGACGAGGCAGAAGGGCTAAAAAAATGAAAACCAAGGCCCCCGCTCTTATGAGCTGTCCGCAGCGAAGGGGCGTATGTACCAGGGTCTATACAACAACACCCAAGAAGCCCAATTCGGCCTTGCGTAAGGTGGCGAGGGTGAGGCTGACCAATGCTATTGAGATTACAGCGTACATTCCCGGGGAAGGACACAACCTCCAGGAGCACTCCATAGTCCTGGTAAGGGGCGGACGTATAAAAGATCTTCCCGGGGTCAGGTACCATATCATAAGAGGAGCTCTGGACACCAGCGGAGTCGACGACAGGAAGCAGTCCCGTTCAAAGTACGGGACCAAGATGAAGAAAAGCCAGACTCCGGCTGGCGGCTAAGAGAAGAGAGGCAAGATATGCCAAGAAGAAAGCTGGTTAAACGCAGGGAGCTAGCACCCGACTCGAAGCATAGTAGCCCCCTTGTGACGAAGTTCGTCAACTGTCTGATGCAGCAGGGTAAGAAGAGCGTTGCCGAATCTGTTTTCTACGGAAGCCTGGATATCATTGAGAAGCGGACCGGACAGTCGGGGCTTCAGGTGTTCAAGCAAGCGATTAGCAACGTGAAACCGGTCCTCGAGGTCAGACCGCGAAGGGTCGGTGGTGCCACATACCAGGTACCCATGGAAGTCCGGCACGAAAGGCGGACCGCTCTGGCGATTCGCTGGCTGTTGTCGAATGCGAGAGGCAGAAACGAACACAGCATGAAGGAGTGCCTTGCATCGGAGTTCATCGCAGCATCGAAGAACGAGGGCGGTGCAATAAAGAAGAAGGAAGATACCCACAGAATGGCGGAGGCGAACAAGGCCTTTGCGCATTACAGGTGGTAACGAGAGTGGTGGGGGAAAGGGTTAGATGAGGGTTGTTGGAGAAGAATGCAAGAGGGGATTGAGTGAGATGAGGAGATTCCCTCTCCAGAAAACAAGAAACATCGGCATAGCGGCGCACATTGATGCGGGGAAGACCACGCTGACCGAGCGCATACTCTACTATACGGGAAGAGTACACAGACTCGGCGAGGTCGATGACGGCGCGGCGACGATGGACTGGATGGAAATAGAAAAGGAAAGGGGCATCACGATAACCTCGGCTGCCACATCGTGTACCTGGCGGGATTACAGAGTGAACATAATCGACACGCCGGGCCATGTGGATTTTACGATCGAGGTTGAGCGCTCGCTGCGCGTACTCGACGGAGTTGTGGTGGTGTTCTGTGGTGTGGGAGGAGTCGAGCCGCAGTCGGAGACCGTGTGGCGTCAGGCCGACAGGTATAGTGTCCCGAGAATCGCCTTTGTCAACAAGATGGACCGTGTGGGAGCGGATTTCGACCGGGCCGTCGGGATGATGCGGGACAATCTGGGCTCAAACGCCGTACCGGTTGAAATGCCCATGGGAAGCGGCAAGGAGCTCGAAGGCATAATCGATCTGATCGAGATGAAAGCATACATATATGATGAGACGACCTACGGTATGAAATTCGATATGGTTGATATACCGGAACAGTATGTCGATGAGGCGATCTTGAGAAGGGACCGGCTCGTCGAGATGCTTACCGACTATGATGATAAGCTGATGGCTGACTATCTGGACGGCGGAAACATCGCCGAGGGGCGGATCAAGACGGCCTTAAGGAGAGCGACTATCGCCGCCGGGGTCACTCCCGTGCTCTGTGGCGCGGCCTTGAGAAACAAGGGCGTCCAGAAGGTACTTGACGCTGTCGTTGACTACCTGCCGTCTCCCGAAGAAGTGCCGCCGGTAGAGGGTATAAATCCGAGAACGGAAAAGACCGAGAAACGCAGGCCGAGTGATGATGAACCCTTCTCGGCACTGGTCTTCAAGATAATGAGTGATCCATTTGTCGGAAAACTCACCTACCTGAGGGTCTATTCGGGCAGGCTGACTACCGGGATGGGTACCTACAATGCCGGGAGACGCCACAGGGAGAGGATTGCCAAGATCCTGCTGATGCATGCGAACAAGCGGGAAGAGCTTGAGTGTGCATTTGCGGGGGACATCGTCGGTGTGGTCGGTATCAAGAAGAGTTACACAGGGGATACCCTGAGTGATACCAAGTATCCGATAACTTTCGAATCGATGGTGTTCCCGGAGCCCGTGATAACGGTTGCGATCGAACCCAAGACCAGGGCGGATCAGGAGAAATTGACGACATCGCTCAACAGGCTGGCGGAGGAAGACCCGACATTCAGGGTACGGGAGGATGAGGAAAGCGGTCAGACCGTGATCTCGGGGATGGGCGAGCTGCATCTCGACATCCTGGTAGACAGGATGATCCGTGAATTCGGAGTCAGGGCCAATGTCGGGAAACCCCAGGTTGCATACAGGGAAACCATAACCGAATGCGCCCGGGGAGAGGGGAAGTTCGCCAAGCAGGCCGCAGGCGGAGGCAAGGGACAGTTCGGGCATGTGGTGGTAGAGATGGAACCGCTTCCGAGAGGTTCGGGTTTCGAGTTCGAATCGGAAGTCACAGCCGAGATCATACCGGACAAGCTGGTTCCGAGTATTGAGCAAAGCGTCCATGATTCGCTTGAAAACGGAGTCCTTGCCGGATACCGGGTTGTGGATGTAAAGGCAAGGCTCGTCGGCGGCTCGTATCACGAACAGGACTCAACTGAAGTTGCATATAAAATCGCTGCCGCGATTGCGGTCCGCGATGCGGTTATCAAGGCAAAACCGATACTTATGGAACCCGTTATGAATGTGGAAGTCGTCGTCCCGGAAGAATTCGTCGGTGACGTGATTGGAGATCTCAACACAAGGCGCGGCAAAGTCGGCGGCAGCCTGTTGAGAGCCGACGGACATATTGTAAAGGCAACGGTGCCGCTTTCGGAGATGTTCGGATATGCGACCGGCCTGCGTTCGGCGACACAGGGAAGGGCACTCTTCACCATGGAGTTTTCCAGCTATGATGAGGTGCCGAGGCGTATCGCCGAGAAGATGTCGGCACGAATAGAAGGTGTCGGCTGATTCGGGTGAGGTATTAGGAGGGAGTAAGATGGCGAAGGCTAAGTTTGAGCGGACCAAGCCACACTTGAATGTAGGAACGATCGGTCACATCGATCACGGTAAGACGACACTGACGAGTGCGAT
>JALGZP010000041.1 GCA_025774845.1 bacterium | reverse complement strand
GTCTACGGAAGCGTGTCTCTATCATCACAGATCAAGCTAACATATAAGGTGACACCGGTCAATCCAGGTCAGGCGTCTGTGGCATCAAATCGACGTCGTTCCAGGTGCAGCCCGAATGACTGGCACCGACAATGCTACCGATGAGAGCCCCTGCGGATCCGCACAACACCATAAGCCCCACGCGGGTGTGACGGACAACCAGGGTATCGGGCCGGACATCTTCAAGAACGTACACCCGGGTTAGACCATCATGTTGGACGCGTATGAAATCGCCTTGCTCCAGTGAACCCAGCCCACCTGCAGCGACGCAGGCGGGAATCGCGTACGTGATGATCAAAGCGATGACGATTCCTCGCATGGCTATCGCCCCGTGACAGTGTTCTTATCTGTCAATCCGGCCATCCTCACATACGAATCCGATTTTCTGCTCAGGGTAGTAGAAGTCTGGAGCGCAGTAAGTTTCGTAGTAGTCTTCGTATTCCGGATCCCCCGGTTTCACGAACCTGCCCCCGATCCAGACGCTGTCCGCGCAGACAAAACGGATCTCTCGTTTGATATAGACGTAACCGGCGCCTGAGAAACCGGTGCTCGTAGTACTGACCTCACCCCAGGTGATCTCCAGATCCTCAGCTGTCAATCCAGTCATGGAGAAGCTGGCCCGGCCAGGCAGAAATGTACGGATTACATCCCCAGCCCCACCTGTCGCCGTGTGGGTACCCTTGGTGAGCAGGCTGTCGATGCAGTCGTCGGGGGCCTGGATACTGAAACCGAATCGGGTGCCTGACTCCATCTCAAGGGCTATTCGTAGCCCGTAGGACGGTGGTCCACCCTCTGCACCTGCAACAGAGCATTCAACCCCTGAACACCGGTATGTCCCCCCGTGGAATTGGACCATATTGAGCTCTGGATCGACCCCGGTAAGGCGATCACACTCGCTGCATCCACCGAAGAGTGCGATGCCGGCAATCATGATGAACAAAACGGCCAGACGCATCTTGTCGCCTCCCTCGTGACGCATGACAGACCGGCGAATCAGAAGTACGCAGACAGACCGAAGCGAACACCTAGTGAATTCAGGCTGAGCCTGTCAATCTCTTCGGTCTCCACGTCATTGTAGCTTGTAGCCGCCTTCGCCCGTCCTTGTCTCCGTACGTTTTTCCACTATGTGCGAGTACATGCACCTGACGCTATACTCAGCGTGAATGGTAAGCCAGTCATCCGCCACCCACTGGATACCGACGCAACCCTGCAATCCGCCCCCGAAACTCTCCTCGGCGTAGCGCGAAAAGCGCGAGTATTCCGGATAGAAGTACCCGCCCTCGTTCTGGCGGGACGAGTACGAAATGCGCGGGCCTCCGCCGAAGTAGACGGACACCCGGTCCCCCCGGTACGCGAGGCACTCACTTGATAGGGAGAAAGCATGATTCCACTCCGCGATGTCAGAGGACCCATCGACAGCGCGCTCGCCGGTGCGCTGCTCCGATACTTCACCGTCATCGTCGCGCAGGTCTACCCCGAGGCTGAGTCTCCATGCGAAATCACGCCTCAGGAAGCGTTGGTACGCGAGCGTGGCCCCGTCGAAGTTCGACAGCCTGAAGTAGCTTGCGATGCCAAACTGAATTGCTTGCCCATCCGGGCGACCCGCCGCCACCGTGCTTGACGGCAGCAGGACAAGAGCCGCACACCAGACGATCAGGACGAACACAACATATCCTCGCACCATGTCCACAGTACCTCCTCTTGCCGGCCTTATTACCGCTTATGCTGCATATGTACGTGTTGAATGGCCACAGCTTCTGATTAACACTCTGCTCGATACATCTTCTAATTACCCCAGAATCAGCAGGCTGTCAACCCATAGCTATCCACGGTCAAACCTGGGCGGCATCCGGCACCCCTGTGGCCGGGTGCGGGAGAGAAGTAGCGTCACTCGGACAAGCGTAATCTGTCGCAGTGGGGACTTTCAGCAGGCTAAGTTTCTACTTGGATTCGGTCTTATGAGTACACTGCTCGGCGAACCACATCTTTCTCTGGCCGCACACACACGTGTGTTCTTTCTCTTGCTCACTCAACCAGATCTCGGGGCCGATCTCCCTGATGCGCAAGACATTGTTGAGGGCCATCGCGTGATGGCGGACCCCGTCTTCGTAGAAAGCCTTTAAGCTGGGACACGGGAAGTCTTCGCAATCACCACAGTAGACCAGGCCCTTGTTTATGGCGCAGGCACGCGTTGGGCAATCGTCAACCAGTTTCTCCTCAAACCGGCACCCGGCGCAATTCGCGTTTTCCTTGAAGTTCCTGCAACCACCACAGAAAAGACCGCAATAAGCCAGTTTTTCATGTTGCTCCATTCGAGAGTAACCCTCCGGTTGCTGTTAGTACTAGTATGATAGGGTATTCTCTGATCTATTGCGAGTAAATCTGCTTGAGCGAACCTCACTTCAGGTCTTCATTGGCGACCCGCTCGAGTCACGGTAAACCTTCACATAGTCGACATTGGCGATAGCCCCGGCCCCGGCAGCCCGGCTATTGAGGTAGCCGCCAGAGGAAATACACCGGGAAGTTCGGAAACCTGGATAAAGTCCCATCCACTTGTCAAAGCAAAGCCGCGTTCGCAGAGTGGATAAGGCGGTGATTGAATTTGCAGTGTGTCCAGTTTATAATTAAGTGTATGAAGTCACATGTCTATTCGGGAAGTGCCGGAGGGGAATCGCGAACCCTGTTCGGGCTCACCGCACTGCTGCCGGCACTCATGGTACTCTTTCTCATCACCTCTTCCCCCGCAGCGGCTGCGGAGGATCTACCGAACATTGTTGTCATAGTCGTGGATGCCCTGCGTCCCGACCACCTGGGGTGCTATGGCTACGACAGGCCGACCTCGCCCAATATTGATGAGCTCGCAACTTCGGCAGTACGCTTTGAAACGGCAATTACCCAGGCGCCCTGGACAAAAGGTTCGTTGGCAAGCATTCTGACCTCCCGCTATCCCTTCCAGCATGAAGTCACGGATCCGGCGGCCGTCATGCCCGAGGGTCTGGTAACACTGCCCGAGCTCCTTGCCTCAAAGGGGTACCGCTCAATGTTCGTGGTCAACATGATCGGTCTCGCGGGCAGGTTCGGGGTGCTCGGGGGATTCGACGAGGTGACCGAGGCAGAGAAGCATGAGCGCAATGCGGTGCAGACGACCGACGATGCAATTGCCATGATGAAGGCATCCACAGAGCCCTATTTCATTATCGTTCACTACTCTGATACTCACGCACCATATCAGCCGCCCATGCCCTATGTCGATCTTGTCGGTGAGGGTCTCAATTTTGATGAGCTCATCCAGATAGGCCGCGGGGACTCCGACGTTGCCGAAAGGGCACGAAAGGTGAAGAGAAAACTCTTCTATGACGGTTGTATCCGCTACGTTGACGACCAGGTCGGCAGAATCATGGACTTCTTAAGGGGGAGTGGGCCCCCTGGAAGAGCCGTCATTGTCGTCACCGCCGGTCACGGAGAGGCGCTGGGCGAACGCGGTGTCTTCGGGCATGGTGCCGGAGCCTATGATGATGTTGTCAAGGTTCCACTGATAGTTGCCCTGCCACTCAGGTATGGCAGGATCCAGACGATTCGCGACCAGGTCAGACTCTTCGATCTTTTCCCGACCTTCCTTGAGATCGCCGGTATACACGACTTCGAACCGGGTGAGGCCACAAGCCTCCTCCCGCTGGTTCAGACAGGTAAGCGAAACGCAGCACCCGGCAGTCTTCTTCCTGCAGATGTTGCGCTCTGCGACTGTACGGATCGAGAAGTTCCTGGAAAGATTGCTTTACGAACCGGCGAGTGGAAACTGATAGTTGAGCCCCTGACCCAGCTGGTAGAGGTCTACGATCTCAAGAATGATCCCGGGGAGACGATCAATGCCCGGGGCGGTGGAAGCTCTATGACGGATTCGCTCTTCAGCCTGCTGACACGTGTGCCGAGCGCTCACCCGAGGGGTTGGCGTATGGCACTCACCGGTAGTGAAACGGGAAGAGAATTCAGGGCCAGGGTCAGTCTTGACCGGGGCGCGCGATTCAGCTCGGTAGGAAAGCTTGTGAGAATAGACAGGAATCTGTCGATCACGGTGGCGGAGGACAGTAGATCGTTCGATCTCGAGGCGAGTGCCGGAACCTGGCAAATGGTGCTCTTCGATGTGGAGCCCGAAGATGCCCCGGTGCGGTTCGAGATAACGGCCGAGGGCGACCGGCCACCCAGATTCGCATCCATGGGTAGAAGCGGAAAGATGCCTATGCAGGTGCCGGTAGCGCTCAAGACCGGAGACGCCCTTGGACTGCCCGAGGACTTCGAGAGCACACGTCTCTCAAAACAACAAGGCGCATTCATCTGGTGGTTGCCCGGCGAGTGACTATGGATCGAACAACCTATCTTCTTGTTCCGGTGTTGCTGGCTATCCTTGTGTTGCTTAACGTTTTCAGCTTTCAGAACAAGTCGCTTACCTATGACGAGCCGTGGCACTTTCGTTATGGTAGCAACATCCTGGACGGAGACGCCGACCGGTTCGTCGATGGAACGATGCCGGCATCCGCCCTGAACGCGCTTCCCCGGAAGCTGGCGGACCTGGCGAAAACGACGGACAGTCGCCGACTCCTTGCCACGGTTGAAACCGGCCGGTACATAACGGTTCTCTTCTCGCTCCTTACGGCGGTTTTTGTATTCAAATGGGCGCGAGAACTCTACGGCAGGGGTGCCGGTCTCTTTTCGCTTACCCTCTATGCCCTGTCACCCACGGTGATAGCTCATTCACGCCTGATAACGACGGATCTATATGCGGCGGGGATGGCTGTAATATCGGCCTACTATTTCTGGCGATTCCTGAAGACGGGTGGATGGAAACCGGCCACAGTCAGCGCGATTATGCTGGGACTGAGCCAGTTGGCTAAGTATGCGTGTGTACTGTTGTATCTGATCTTCTTCGCACTGGTTGTCATACGCTATGCCGGGGAGTTTGTGAGGATGGCACGTGCCGGTGACACCCGGGGAGCGGGCCGTTTCATAAAGCGGTTTCTGGTTCATGCCGTGTTGTTTGCACTTGTCAGCATCGTGATCATCAACCTCGGCTTCGTATTTGACACGTCGCTCACACCGCTTGAGCAATACGAGTTCAGGAGTGAGGCCCTCAAGGACCTGCAGACGAGACTTGGCGCTCTCGGGAGTCTCCCCGTGCCGCTTCCCTACGCCTATCTCGAAGGCCTTGATTGGGGCAAGTACCGGGAGGAGACCGGCAAGGGCTTCGGAAGTATGTACCTGTTCGGAGAGTTGAGAGAGGTCGGCGGTTTCAAGGGGTACTATTTCTTTGCGTTCCTGTTCAAGGTCCCCATCGCGGTGCAGATCTTGATCATCCTTTCGGTGGTATTCTATGTGTCTAAGCGGAAACAGTACAAGTTCATGGAGAACGAGCTCTTCCTGCTGGGTCCTATCGTGTTCCTGACAATATACTTCAATTTCCTCTTCAGGTTACAGATCGGAATACGTCACTTCCTGATCGCATTTCCATTCATATACATTTTCTGCGGAAGCCTGGTCTCGCGCTGGAATCAGTGGAGCCGGAAGTTAAAGACGCTGACCGTGCTTCTTCTGGCGTATCTTGCGGTCTCGCTCCTTTCATACTTTCCGCACTACATACCCTACTTCAATGAACTCGTATGGGATCGGATGAGAGCGTATAAGATACTCGCCGATTCCAACGTCGATTGGGGCCAGGATAAGGAATACGTCAGAGAATTCAAGGAGCAGCACCCGGATGCTTATGTGGAAGAGGGCCTGTGGCACATGAAGAAGTACCGGGAGAAACATATGGATGAGTATCTACATCCTCAGTTCCCAGACTCCGGGCTGATCGTTGTCAACGTGAACAATTTCGTGGGAATCTATCACCCGCATCGATATGAGTGGTTGAGGCAGGACTATGAGCCGATAGAGCATATAGCCTACTCATATCTTGTATTCGATGTGTCACCCGAGCGGGGTGAGAGGGGGAATTAGGTTTGAAGTGGAGAAAAAGAACAGTACTGGCGATTGGCTCAGGCCTTGCGGTCGTGGCCTTGATCGTCGTGATCACCCTTGTACCCAGGGACGGTGATACTCCGGTTCAGAGTGAGAGCGATCTCAATAGGCGGCTGAAAAAGCTTCGTTCGGTACCCTACACAGCGGTGACCGGAGAGAAGGCAACCGGTGAGTCGGGTGTTGTGATTCATAAGCCGGAGAAGACCCACGCGGGCTACAATATATACTGTTCCTCGCTATCTCCCGAAGTCTTCCTGATAGATATGGCAGGAGAGATCGTGCACCGGTGGACCTACCCCGAACAGAGGAAACGCGTCTGGGTTTGGGCACCCGCAGTGATGTTGGACAATGGTGACCTGCTGGTTGTGAACAAGATGAAGAGCCTGAAGAAGCTTGACTGGCATTCAAATGTGATATGGGAAAGCGAAATGGAAGTGCACCACGAAGTGACGCCTCTCCCGGATGGTACTTTCTATACCTTCGTGCGTGGCCAGGAGATCTACCGAGAGCTCCAGGTGAGATTTGTCTCCATTGTGCATGTCGATTCTGAGGGAAAAGAGATCGACAGGTGGTCAACCTATGATCATCTGGGTGAGATTAAACAGCAGTTCGATCAACGGGCATTCCTTGATACGATTCTGGACAGCATACTGGCGCTGGAAGGTGGGCGCGCGACTGAATGGACCGTACCCGGTCATATAGAGGCATACAAGAGCGGCGATCAGACCCAGTACGACTACTTCCATATGAACACTATAAGTCTGCTTCCCGAGACGCCGCTTGGCAGGGAAGATAACAGGTTCAAGGCCGGGAACCTGCTGATCTGCTCCAGGAATGTCAATCAGATTGCCATACTCGAAAAGGACACCAAGGAGATTCTGTGGGTATGGGGACAAGGCGAGCTTCAATGGCCCCATCACCCGACCATGATCGACAACGGCAACATCCTTGTATTCGATAATGGTGTGAGGAACAAGAACTCAAGAGTTCTCGAGCTAAACCCGGTAACCAGGACAATCGAATGGGAGTATGCCGGAGATCCTCCGGAGAGCTTCTATAGCTACGAGAAAGGATCTGCGCAGCGGTTTCCGAATGGCAACACGCTTATATGTGAGGGGGATAAGGGGAAGGTCTTTGAGGTTACAAGGGATGGCGAGATCGTGTGGGAGTGGATAAACCCCGTGATTGTAAAAGACCGCCGTGCTCAGGTATACAGGATGTTGCGGCTTGAACCCGGAATCGTCGAACCCCTGTTGGAATAGCCTGCTTGTGACCCCGCCGAGCTGCTAATTGTCTTGAACCACCGGCCTTTCCTGGTGTACCATAGTCGGGCAGATATGCACGGGGAGTGCCGTCCTAAAGAGCGAGATTTGTCGGTGTCGTCCTCCAAATCCTACCACCGTGCAGCAGGTAAGTTTAGGGCGCGGGATTGAAAGGAGTGGGCCAGGATGCCGGGTCAGGGCAGAACCCCGGTCCTTGCAAGAGCTGTCAATCTGGGGTTGCTTCTCTCGTTTATCCTCATGATCTCCAGTCCCACCGCGACTCTTGCACAGGCCCCTGCCGCACCGGATGATGTGACGATCTATGATTGGTTCGAAGAAGTGAGTTCCCTGCGGTCCAGGGGCCAGTACGATGATGCAATCGCCGTGCTGGAAACGATCATCAACGACTATGCCATGTCTGACAGGATAGCACGGCGTGCATACAACGACCTTGTCTTCACATTACTGTCGAAACAGGATGAGACCGCCGTCACCGTGAGTGCCAGGGAGGCGCTCACACGCTTTCCTGATCTTGCCGCCGATCCAGTCTATTTCCCTCCCAGCGTCAACCAGGCCTATGACCGGCTGAGAGCAGAGATGTTCGGTGGGCTGAATGTGGCAACCAAACCGGACTCCTGCCAGATCTTCTTGGACGACGAGTTCGTGGGATTCTCACCACTGACCCTCGAATATGTGCCCGTCGGTGAGTATGTCCTGAATGTGACCAGGCCGGGATACAATGATGAATCAACACCCATACGTATCCAACCCTCATACCAGACAAGTGTGCCGCTCTCGCTCCAGAAGGAACGGGGGAGGGGATGGTGGCTTATGCGCATCGGTCCCGCGGCATTGCTTACGGGGGTGCTGGTTGCAATCCAGCTGGGTGGGGATGCAACCGGTGAGCCGGAGCCTTTGCCCGGGCCGCCGCCGCCACCGGGACAGTAGGAGGATTTTCGGGTGAATACCGAGCGTGTGAGTCCTGATGCTTTCAAACCGATTGCTAATCCCTATATAGTCGGAAACCCGATCAGGGACCCCGGGATGTTCTTCGGGCGCGAAGACGACTTCTCCTATGTGAAGAGGAAGTTTGCGGGCGGAAAAGAGGGCGGCATCATAGTCCTGTGCGGTGCGCGCCGGAGCGGCAAGACCTCCATACTCTTCCAGATCCTGGGCGGACGCCTTGGCGACGATTTCCTGCCGGTGCTGACCGATATGCAGTCCATGATGATAAACAACGACCAGGATTTCCTGACCAAAGTCGGCCGTGAGATCGTAACCGCGGTCGATCATCCCGACATAACTCTCGAATCGACACAACCGAAGTGGGATGACAATCCCTTTGGCGCATTCGAGAACCTGGTGCTGAAGATAAACCGGAGTGTCAGCGGCAAGAAGCTGATCCTTATGTTCGATGAGTATGAGCTCTTCGAGACTCACATAGACTCCGGAATCATAAGCACTCACATACTCCACCTGTTGGCGAATCTGGTTGAACACAAGAAGGTCTTTATCGTCATGACGGGTTCGGACAACCTTGAAGCACGCGACAAGCCGTACTGGGACGTCTTCTTAAGCAAGGCGCTTCACCGGAGGATAAGCTTCCTGAGCCATGGCGATACACGGCGGCTGGTCTTAAGGCCGGTCGAGGGACGCGTGCACTACGGCGATGACATACCCGACAGCGTATTCAATCTGACCGCCGGTCAGCCTTTCTACACACAGGTGCTCTGTCAGTCACTGGTCGATTACCTGAACGAAAAGGGCAGGAACAATGTGGAATCCACCGATGTTACACAGGTGGTTGATGAGATCATTGAAAATCCGCTTCCCCAGATGATCTTCAGCTGGAACGCTCTCGAGGACCTGGAAAAGCTGAGTCTTTCCGTCATTGCAGAGCTGAGGAAAGAGCGCCCCGGGCCGGCTTCAGCAAAGGACATCATGGGCTATGCGAAACGTGAGAATATCGGCTACCGGATCGATGTCAATGAGTTGAGCAAGTGTCTGGAAAACCTCTTCCACCACGACGTCCTGATCAAAGACGGGGGTGGAGACACCTACCGGTTCAAGATGGATATGTGGCGACTCTGGGTGACACGGATGCACTCGATCTGGCAGGTGATCGATGAGATGGAACGCGTCGAGGAGGGTGGTCCGGGGAAAGGCATTCGCGCTGTTCAGGCCGAACGCCGCGGGAAGAGAAACCTGATACTCGCCGCGGTTGTGTTCGCGGCGGTTCTGGCGGCAGTAGCCGTCCGGGTTGTGACACGAGGTGGAGGGACACCTCCCGGTGAGCCTGTTGCGTCCGCGACCCTCAGCATCGAGACCGATCCTTCGAAGGCCAACGTCTTTGTCGATGACACCTGGATCGGGGTGTCACCTGTTAGTGGCGCCCAGGTGCCCGTTGACAGCAAGATCCTGAGAATGGAACTCACCGGCTATAAGGCCGTAATTGAAACACTTGTTCTCGAGGTGAACGAGTCCAAAGATCTGAGTTTCAATCTCGCGGAGTTTGCAGGTGACCTCGAGGTCGTGTCCGACCCGTCCGGTGCGATCGTTTCCATCGATGGGGAGAACACCGGGCTTGCAACACCGGCTGTGATCAGGCATCTATCCGCCAATGTTCCACATCGCCTTGAAGTCAATCTCCCGGGGCACCGGCGCTGGGTACTGGATGCAGTTCGGATATACGAGGATTCGACAATAACCATCAGCCACAGTTTTGTGAAGATGGGCGGTGCCCTCAGCATAACCTCGCTGCCGCCGGATGCGAGGGTTGAGCTTGATGGTGAATACGTCGGCACGACGCCGTGCATTGTGGACCGGGTAACCTACGGGAGTCACGAATTGAGGATAGTCAAGTCGGGCTATACCGGTTACGTGAGGAATATCGATGTTTCGAAGCCGAATGATAAGATCGAGGCGTCACTTGAAGAGCTGCCCCCGGGTACGATTATCTTCAATGTCGAACCGTATGCAGCCCTGTCGATAGACGGCAATGTCATCCGGGACGATGTGACCTATCATGAGATCGAGCTTCGCCCCGGGACGTATACGGTTGTGCTCGAGCATCCGCAACTGGGGTCACATACCGAGGAAATAACGCTGGAGTCGGGTAAATCGGTGACCCTGCGGCACAGATTTGCTGATTGAGAGGCGCGTGGAATGATCGGTAAAGTGATTGATGGTAAGTACCGCATCGACGAGAGGATCGGGCAGGGTGGTTTCGGCAAGGTATACCGCGGATCGGATCTCAATCTCAAGCGTGATGTAGCCATCAAGATCCTGACCGATATCGGATACGAGGAAGATTTCAAGCGAAGGTTTCTTCGGGAATCGGAGATGATGGCGAAACTCATGCATCCCAACATCGTAACGGTCTTCGATTTCGGCGAGTTTGAGGGTCGGCCGTACCTGGTGCTCGAACTCGTCGACGGACCCTCGCTGATGGCGATGGCCCAGAAGACCCCGATCTCCGCCGGGCAGGTGATCACGCTTGCCGGCCAGGTCTGCGAGGCAATGGCATATGCACACGGCCAGGGGATCATCCACCGGGATCTGTCTCTGAGGAATATCATGGTCAGCGACCGCGACCAGGTCAGGATACTGGATTTCGGTCTTGCCAAGCTGATGAGCGCCACGGGACAGACAAGCGCCGATCTCATGGGAACACCCTACTACGTCTCGCCTGAGGGTATAACCGGGGGAGACATCGATGAGCGTGTGGATATCTTTGCATTCGGAGTGGGCCTGTTTCGCCTGTTGACCGGACATTTCCCCTTTGAGGCGGAGCATCCCGCATCGGTGTTGTACCAGATTGTGAACGAGCGGGACATAAAGTTCGCCGGGGACATGCCTCCAGAACTCAAGGACATCATTCTGAAGTGCCTGGAAAAGGATCCCGACGACCGATATAGAGATTTCACCGAGCTCGGGGAGGCCTTCAAGAGGCTTGAGGATCGTTCACTGGATTCAAGCGTGACCATACCATCGGAAGTGGTAACGCGGGTGAAGCGCGGCAAAAGGAACCCCTATCTTAACAGGGTTATGCTGAAAAATCCCGACGATTTCTTCGGGCGGGACCGCGAGGTTAAGAGAATCTACTCCCGGCTGGACGCCCCGCATCCACAGTCGATATCGGTGGTCGGTGAGCGGCGAATTGGGAAATCATCGCTGCTGAACTACATCTATCAGCGAAAGAACCGCAAGCGGTTCATGCAGAACCATAACAACTCGATATTCATATTCATGGATTTCCAGCGGAGTGCCGACCTGACCATTCCGAAGTTCATAGATATCCTTTTCAGCATGTTCAGGTACGAGGAGGCAAAGGAAATAGGGGGGATAGACGGAGAGAGGAGTCTGGATCAGCTCAAGGACGTGATTCAAAAACTGAGCGAGCAGGGCAAGCGGATAATCGTTTTGATGGATGAGTTCGAAGCAATAACGAAGAACGAGAACTTTAATATGCCGTTCTTCTCATTCCTACGGTTTCTCGCCAACAACTTCATGGTCGCATATGTGACATCATCTTATATGGAGCTCCAGCAGATGTGCCACAATAAGGACATAGCGGACTCACCTTTCTTCAATATCTTCTCAAACCTGCCGCTGCGACCCTTCAGCCGGGATGAGGCCGTCGAGCTGGTTACCGTCCCTTCCGAAAGGGAGGGTGTCCCACTGGGCCGCTACACCGACCAGGTGCTGGAACTTTCGGGGTGCTTTCCGCTCTATGTTCAGGTCGCCTGTTCTAATCTCTTTGAGTTTTTCATCGAAAACCCAGAGGCCGAACCGGACTGGAAGGAAATCTCGAGGTTATTCAAGGAAGAAGTATACCCGCACTACAGCTTCATCTGGGGGAGGATGGATGACGCATCGAAGCAGAGTCTCTGCCGCATCGCCACGGGAAGAAACATAGGCAAGAAACACAAGTTTGTGAGCGAAGATCTCCTCAGGAGAGGTTTTCTCCGGGAAGAAAACGGCAACCTCGCCGTCTTTGCCTCGAGCTTCAAAGATTTCGTGCTTGAGCAGAGCCAGAGGATAGCTGAGAAGAAGAAATCATTCTTCTCGAGCTTCTGGGGAAAGAAAGGGAAGCGGACAGACTGAGGGTGGGTCGGAATCCGCCCTGGAAGGGAACGCATTTGAATAAGGACGCCATTTACCGGGTGCTGGGTCTCGGTGGGGCTGTCTGCCTCACAGTCACCTGTGTGATTGCCCCGGCTATACCGGTACATGCAGATGAACAATTCTTCTCCACCGATCCGGTATGGTCGTCGGGACTTACGAATTCCACGAGCGGCATTGCGCTCGGCGATGTGGATCAGGATGGCGATCTTGATCTTGTATGCAGCAACTATGCTCAAAGCAACACGCTCTACCTGAATGAACACGGCACTTTTGCTATCAGCCCGATCTGGTCCTCAACGGCCAAGACTTCCACGCGCGGGGTGGCTCTCGGTGATGTTGATGGTGACGGCGACCTTGATGTTGTGTTTGGAGACTGGGAACAGGGCGCATCATTACACCTGAACGACGGTGGCATCTTTTCGGTGTCTCCGGTCTGGGAGTCGGAGAGTCTACATACAACCAGCGTTGCCCTGGGCGATATCGATGGTGACGGTGACCTCGATCTTGTCTGCGGCAATGATGGTGAGAAGAACACAATGTATCTGAATGCTGCCGGTGTGTTTTCATCAGAGCCGGATTGGTCGTCCGATTCCTACAAGTTTACCGAGACCGTAACCCTGGGCGATGTCGATAACGACGGGGATATCGACCTTGTATGCGGTAACTTCACTCAAAGCAACGATCTCTACTTGAACGATGATACCACTTTCTCCGCAAGTCCCGCCTGGTCCTCGGTCCAGACGAATCATACGACAGCGGCGGCTCTCGGTGATGTCGATGGCGACGGTGACCTTGATCTTGTTTGCGGAAACTCGGAAGACAGTGACATGTTATACCTGAATGTCGGGGGGGTCTTCTCATCTGATTCCGTCTGGTCGTCCGGACCGGCCAGCGATACCCACGGTGTTGAGCTCAGCGACGTTGACATGGACGGGGACCTCGACCTCGTGTGCGGGAACTTCGCTGTGAGCAATACGCTGTATCTCAATTCAGGCGGGACATTCCCGTCCGACCCGGACTGGCTGTCGGGCCCGGAGGACCGCACGTTATGCATAGCTCCAGGTGATGTCGATGGCGACGGTGACCCGGACCTCGTATGCGGAAACGGTGGCTATCCGGCCCGGAGTAACACCGTGTACCTGAATGAGACCCCGGGCCTGGACGAAAGCGTAGCATGGCAGTCGGCTCCGCGAAGAGTGACTCACAGTGTCGCTCTGGGCGATGTCGATCAGGACGGAGATCCCGATCTCGTTTGCGGTAACGATACCTACAGCAGTGCGCTTTACCTCAATGAGGGGGGTCTCTTTGCAACAGGCACAGCCTGGCTCTCCGGTATTGTACAGGACACCCGGGGTGTTGCGTTGGGTGATATCGATGGCGACGGCGATCTGGATCTCGTCTGCGGAAACTGGGGCAAGCGAAACATTGTGTACCTCAACATAAGTGGGCTCTTCTCAACAGACCCGGATTGGATGTCGGATTCCACGGATTTCACAACCAGCGTCGCGTTTGGGGATGTCAATGGTGATGGCGATCTGGATCTCGTTTGCGGTAACTCAGGTGATAACGGTCAAAGCAATAAGCTGTACCTGAATGAGGGCGACAGTCTTTCGATAGATGCCGCCTGGTCATCGGGACAGGCAAATCCTACGGAGAGCGTGGCTCTTGGTGACGTTGATGGCGACGGCGATCTCGATCTCGTTTGCGGAAACTTCGCACAGGGCAATACGCTGTATCTGAACGAGAGTGGAATCTTCGACGAGACTCCTGCATGGACTGCAAGCCCGCCGAATCATACCCTGAGCGTGGCTCTGGGGGATGTGGACGGTGATGGCGATCTGGATCTCGTCTGCGGAAACAACAGCCAGAGTAATGTGCTTTACGAAAACGAGGGAGGCATTTTCTCGTCGGGTCCCGCATGGTCGTGCGGTCCTGCGAATTTCACCGAGAGTGTGACTCTGGGTGACATCGACGGCGATGGCGATCTCGATCTGGTGTGTGGCAATGTTGGTCAGAGCAATACCGTGTATGTCAATGACGGCAACGCTCTCCGGACCGCTCCGGGTTGGTTGTCAGACCCTACGAATAATACCGAAAGCGTTGTCCTCTGCGATATGGACAACGATGGGGATCAGGACCTGATATGTGGAAACTCGGGGCAGGGTAACACCCTGTATAAAGGTACCATGAACCCTGTGTTCGGGGAGGACCCGACCAATCCGACGAATCACCTACCCAACAACTCTCCCTTCCTGGACTCGGTGAGGGTTGATGAGAAGTGGAGCAACACCTATCAGATCTCGATGAATACCCTTGATATTGAGTCCGATCCGGTCTGGATCGTACCGGAGTATCAGTTCAGGGGATCTCCCACCTGGTATGCGGCAGTGATGACCGGATACTCGGGTAACATCGGACCGCTCAAAACATCTCCCAGGGGCGAGGAGCATGTCTGCTACTGGGACGTATCAACGCTACCGTTTGATACCCGGGGTGTGATTCTTCGTCTGCGGACCATCTCCACGCCTCTCAGGGTGAGCTCGATCCGGCGTATCTCATCGCACAATACAGATGTCGGTTTGGTTGAACCGATGCGCCCCGAGATTGCTCCGTCGACAAATCTGCTTTCATTTCCGACATTAACGGTTGGGGATACGACCTCCATACGCTTCACAATCTCGAATGCAGGTAATGAGCTCTTGACCATTACGGACGTCGGACTTCCATCGGTTGAGATGAGATGTGACCCTTACTTTCCGTACTTTATCGCTCCCGGTGAGAGCATTGACATCAGCGTGTTTCTTGAGCCGCGGATGGAGCTCGAGATCTCCGGCGAGCTGGTTGTGGTAAGCACCGATCCCGTGACCCCGGTCACGTCCATTGAAATTGAAACGGATATCAGGGCTCTTGAAATAGAAACCCGTCTTCTTGCCTCTGCGCCGGAGGTACCGCTGGGCGAAGCCCTGACGGCAATCGTGACGCCGGGTCCTGAGGTCAACGTTGAAAGAGGCTTTCTCTACCATCGCCCATCCGGTGCCGCGGCCTTCGCAGACAGCATCCCTCTTGCAGCATCTGCCGATGATTTCATCGCGGTTATTCCGGGCGGTGGGGTAACAGAAGCAGGACTTGATTACTACATCGAGGTCGAGAACAGCGGTATCTTTGCCACAGACCCGGTGGGTGCCCCCCATTCGGACTTCTTTTACCGGGCCGTGGCCTCACCCGTTGTGATATCGGTAACACCGCGTCCCAACTCCGGTTCGGATTTCCTGGAAGCCCGGGACATAACCGTCCTTGTATCGTTGCCGGATGGAGCGGAATTCATAGAAGGTACCCTGTATGTGCGTATGGGTGGTGAGTCCGTCTACAGTGCCCTGGATCTGGAGGAGCCGGCGCCGCTTCCCATCGGGATTATTCCCGACAGTCTCGCGGGTCCAAGGGGGGTGGAATACTGGGTGGATGTCCGGACGCTGACAGCGAAGCTCACCTATCCCGCCACCGATCCGGCTGCCTCCCCCGCAGTCATAACGGTCACCGTGCCGGATCTTCAGGAGGAGGATGCTTCACCAGCGGGCGAGTATCGCATGGTAACCATCCCGCTCGATTTCGGCGTGGACTTCACGGGTACTCTCGAAGCACTGCTGTCGGATCAGGGCGCTTTCGGACCATACGATCCTATGCGGTGGCGTTGCTTCCACTACCGGCCCGGACCCGATGAATACGATGAGTTGTCTGACGAATCAAGTGCGTGGTTTCGGCCCGTGCCGGGCAGGGCCTTCTGGTTGATCTCTTCAAGCACAGGCCGTATCAGCACTGCCCCGGTCAGGGGATATTCCACTCCGACCGACAGTGCCTATTCTATAGTTCTTGAGAAGGGCTGGAATCAGATCGGCAATCCTTTTGTGTTTCCCGTCCCATGGGATTCGCTCCTCGTCAACGGGCAGCCAATGGCGGAGGCCGAATCCGTTCTTGTGGAGCCGGCGGTCGCGTGGCACATCGGTCAGGGTTACACGTACGGGGTTGACGTCCTGGAGCCGTTCCGGGGCTATTGGGTGAAAAACATCGACAGCAAGACCGTTACGCTTACGGTTCCACCGCGGGAGGCGGCACCGGAGATGATTCCGGTGAGTGTACCGGATGCTCTCAGCCGTGGCAGTTCCGGATGGGACGAAAGCTGGCGGATAGAGATCGTCTCATCATGTGGAGACGTGGCCGACGCGGGAAACTCAGTCGGGATCGCCCCGGGGGCTGTGACGGGATGGGACCGGCACGACCGCTCGGAGCCGCCTATGTGTCCGGGGAGATCGATATCGCTATACTTCCCGCACGAGTCATGGACGAACCATCCGGGGAGGTACACAACCGACATAAGGGGAGCCTACCGGGCCCTTGACACAAGGCAACTCAAGATCCAGCTGGGTGAAGAGGACCTCTGGGGTCACATATGGGTCTTTGATTTAGCTAAGTCCTTTTCCGATGCCGGTGTGGCAGATGAGGTATCGCTTGGGTTCGGTGGAGTGGAGACATTGCCGGACGAAGCAAGTGTGTACCTCATAGACCGGAAGCTCAAACGCACAGTGGATCTCCGGAATGAGGCAGGTTATACATTCCATTCAGGCGAGAGGCGTATCGTCCCTGAAGAGGACGCACGCTTTATGCTCCTTGTGGGTAGCAGGGGATTCATCGACCGGCACTCCGACGAGCTACCCGATCCGCCTGCCCGTACGGTTCTTCATCAAAACTATCCTAACCCCTTCGGCGTATCGACCATAATCCGGTATGACCTGGCGCGACGGGAGAACATCTCGCTGAGGATCTACGATGCGGAAGGTGGCCTCGTCAGGGTCTTATACGAAGGCAGCCGCGGACCGGGCCGCTATGAGGCTATCTGGAGAGGTGAGAACGATAACGGGCGCCGCGCCGCCACCGGCATTTACTTCTGCAGTTTTGAGGCTGCTACCGGTACTGCGGCCAGCCACAAACTCCTCCTGATCAAGTAACCTCCACCCTGCCGGGCTATAATTCTTTCCCCTTGAAATACTGATATATTCATGCTACCATGCAGGACGCTTAGGCTTGGTTTGCTGATTTTTCGTGGAGGCAGCAGGTTTTTCGGCACGGATGCGAGACTTTTCCAGGATTTGACTGCAAGAACATCTTCCGTTCCATAGAGATGAAAGAATCTGATTGTTGCTGGTGAAAGGGGGTGTTGCCTGGCGCATGCCGGTTTGCTCAGTCGTGACACCGTTTGGGACGACGGGAAGTTTTCATCATAGACCAGAAAGGAGACTGTCATGAAACTGCGACTATCATTTGTAATTCTCCTGGTGGCAGGACTGTGTATCATGTCCTGTTCCAAGGAGGGTCCGATACAGTCCGCTCCGGAGGGCAGGGCCGTTTTGGCACAGGCTGCCGGGGACTTTGACTCGGAAGTCATCCGGGAGATGCACGAAGCGTATTACAGGACCCATGGCCGGCCGATACTCAAGACCGAGGCCCCGGGGGAACATGTTTATGACGAGACCGTAGTCAACGTGGCGATCACGGATCCACCGGATGGTTTCTCAACAGAGGATGAATGTATCACCGTTACGGGGACCGCGTCTGCAGTTGGGGGAGCCGAGATCGATCTTCATCTGATTCTTGATAGCTCCGGGAGTCTCTCATGGAACGATTCCTTAGACTTTCGCGAGCAGGCATCGGTGGCCCTGATCCAGAGCTTCAATCCCCTCGCAAACCTGCGGATCGGAACCGTCGACTTTGACACGGATGCCTTCGTCGCGTCTCCCCTGACCCTGATCGGGGACGACCTGGGAGCTGCTGCGATAGCGGCTGTGCAGGGCATGGACCAGTCAGGTGGGACCGATATCGCTGAAGGTATCCTGGTTACCGTGGATGACTTCATTGCAAACGGGATTCCAGGAGCCAGCTGGGTGTCCATCCTCTTCTCGGACGGAGAATCCAGTGTACAGGATGCCATAGATGCCGCCGACTCCGCCGCCTCCGTGGGCGTGGTCATCAACACGGTGTTCCTGGGTGCCGGATCGGGTGCGACCCTGATGCAGGACATTGCCACTGCAACCGGTGGTTTTTACCTGTCGACTGAGGATCCTCAGGATCTGATCGATATCTTCGGGAGTATCCCCGTTACCGGAATCGACGAAGTCAGAGTGAACGGAATCCTGGCAAACCTCGTTGCCGGTGTGTTCGATGCATATATCTGCCTCGACTGCGGTGAGAATGAGATCGTAGCGGTTGCAACAGCAACCGACGGGACCACGGGCAGTGACACGATATACGTAACCCGTGAATGTATTGTCGAAGTCCCATTTGACGTAAAGCCTACCTCATGCCCGAATCCGCTCAATGTGAAGAGCGGCGGCGTGCTGCCGGTAGCTATCCTTGGCACAATGGATCTCGACGTCACGACTATAGATCCTGCGTCGCTTGAGATCAGGGGTGTGGCGCCGATCAGTTGGGATCTCGAAGACGTGGCGACGCCATACGTACCATATGTAGGCAAAATGGACTGTATGGAGTGCAACGAGCTTGGGCCGGATGGCTACACCGATCTGACACTCAAGTTTGACAAACAGGCTATTGTCGCGACTCTGTGCGACCCTCAAGACGGGGAGTGTCTTGTGCTGGCGATTGAGGGTCTACTCTTTGACGATACCCAGATCATGGGCGAGGATGTTGTTCGCCTGGTGGTCAAGGGCAAGGACGACGGCGGCAAGGGCCCAACAAACAACCAGTAGAAACCCGGTTAAACCTGCAGCCGTTCAGTAGTTGAGACCGAAGGGTGAGAAGGCGTTGCCTTCTCACCCTTCACTATACCCAAAGGGCGAAACGGCTTTGAGCACAGCCAGGCCGGTGCTACAATTGCCTCAATATGGGAAGTAACACGTCGCACAACGGAGTGAGGCCGGAGAAGAACAGATGGCAGGCATGAAGTGGTCACCAGCCGGGCACCGGGTCGTCCCGCTCATCCTCTTCGCTGTTCTGCTCTTTATCGGGCTCGGTATCTTCAGGGACTACGGTGTTTCGTGGGACGAGCGAGTACAGCGCGAGTACGGTGAGAAGGTCTTTAACTATGTCACGGCCGGAGACCGCGAGCTCTTCACCGATCGTCACAGGTACTACGGCCCCGTATTTGAGATCGGGCTCTATTCGCTTGAGAAGACACTTGATCTTGAAGATACCAGACAGGTCTACCTGATGAGGCACCTGGTGGTCTTCCTCATGTTCTGGCTCGGCGCTGTCTTCTTCTATCTGCTATGCAAGCGTGAGTTCAAGAGCTGGAAACTCGGTATCCTCGGAAGCTGCCTGCTGATCCTGAGTCCGAGGATATTCGCCCATGCCTTTTACAATTCGAAGGACATCCCCTTCATGTGTATGTTCATAATCGGGGTCTTCACCCTTGTGAGGTATCTTGACGTCCGGTCCGCCGGCCGGGCCGCGGCTCACGGAATCGTCTGCGCGCTCCTTGTCGATATCCGCATCGTTGGCGTGTTCCTGCCGGCGTTGACCACCGGCTTTGTCATCCGGGAAGCATTGAAGTCGAGAGGGAGCAGGTCCGAGATCAGGAGGATCGGCCGTACCTTCGGTCTCTACATCGTAATACTGACTGCACTCACCGTGCTTCTGTGGCCGACTCTCTGGCGAGATCCTCTCGGCAACTTCGTTCGTGTATTCGAAGGTATGCGTAACTTCCCCTGGGAGGCGACAGTCACCTACCTGGGATCCGACGTGTGGTCGACCAACCTGCCCTGGCACTACATCCCGGTATGGATCGCGGTATCGACACCGGTAGCCGTGACTGTGCTTTTCATAATCGGGCTAATAGTCTCAGCACGTAAACGATCCAGAAACACAGTGCTGGCTATTGCGTGGTTCTTTCTGCCCTTATGCTATTCGATTCTGTCGGGGGCGGTTCTCTATGATGCGTGGCGGCATACCTTCTTCATCTACCCCGCGATGCTGGTGCTTGCCCTGGCCGGTGTCGGGTGGCTGTGGCGGGTAATCGGTGCGCGACTGCCGGGAACAGCGGGCAGGGGACTCGCAGGGGGGCTGGTCATCCTGATAGTTCTCAATCTCGGATTCACTGCGGCATTCATGGTACGGCACCATCCTCATCAGAATGTTTACTTCAGTGCTCTTGCGGGCGGGATACGTGGCGCCGAGGGGAGATTTGACCTGGACTACTGGGGTTTATCATACAGACAGGCCCTCGAGTATGTCCTCGAAAACGACCCGCGGGATAGGATCGTGGTATATGCTCCGCACCCGCCGGGCCGGTACAATGCCGACATCCTCAAGCCGGAAGAGCGGAAACGGCTGGTTTTCGCAACCAGGCCCAACAGGGCACAATACTACCTCACCAGTTACAGATGGGAGCGTTCGAGACCACCGGGAGAGGAGATCTACTCCGTAAAGATAGACGGCGTACGAATAATGGCTGTACACAGGTTGCCCCAGATCGGCCCGTAGCGTAGGGGATTCCACCCCCGACGATCGTTCATTCGTCGGGCACGGAGATCCTACGCTACCAGGATAATTCGTCATCGCGAGCTCCCGAAGGGAGCGTGGCGATCCGACACATGGAGGTGGCGTTGCGAGGCTCCGTAAGAGCCACGGGCAATCTCATAAGCGAGTGATCGATGAAATATCGAGGCACAGTTGTTTTCCTCTTCTTCGCTGCCCTCTTTGTTCTGGGTCTCACAATATTCGGCGACTATGGCATGTCATGGGATGAGACCGTCCAACGTGAATATGGTGAGATGGTGCGCAATTACGTCGTGGGTGAAGACGACGAGCTCCTGTCACATCCACGCAGACACTATGGGCCCGTGTACCAGATTGGTCTTGTATCCATCGAGCATGTCGCGGGTCTCGAGGATACAAGATCGGTATACCTGATGCGGCATCTTGTCACATTCATCGTGTTCTGGACCGGGGTACTTTTCTTTTATCTGCTGTGCGGTCGGCTGTTCGGGAGTTGGAAGATCGGTCTGCTGGCAAGCGCGCTACTAGTTTTGAGCCCACGTATCTTCGCCCACGGGTTCTACAATCCCAAGGACATCCCGTTCATGTCGGTTTTCATAATAAGCATGTACACACTTGTGAGGTATCTCGACCGCAGAACTTTCGCAATGGTGGCAGTTCACGCTTTAGTCAGCGCAATCCTGATCGATATCAGGATCGTGGGAGGGCTGATCCCGGCCCTCACAGTCGGATTAGTGGTTCACAGTGCTCTTGCAGACCGGCGCACAGACCATGCTGCTGGCCGGATCATCCTCAGCCTGGGGATTTACGTTGTCCTCTTAAGCGGTTTCACCGTCCTTCTCTGGCCGTCACTCTGGAAGGGGCCGGTGACCGGCGTCATGGAGGCACTTCGGGTGATGGGCCACCACCCCTGGCGGGGAGTTGTTCTTTATCTCGGAACCGAGACACCGGTGAGAGAACTCCCCTGGCATTATCTTCCTGTCTGGATCGCAATATCGACACCGGTATTCTTAATCGCACTTCTGGCCTCCGGTATTGTGTTCTCAGCCCGCTGTCTTGTCGCTGGACGGAAGACCTGCGTCACAACAAGACGTAACACCGTGCTGGTTCTTGTTTGGCTCCTGTTCCCACCTGTCTATTCAATCGCATCGGATGCGACGCTTTATGATACATGGCGCCAGTTATTCTTCATCTATCCCGCACTCCTGATCATATCTGTTGCCGGTCTGGTTTCATTGGTCCGGTTGTTACGGGTGAGGCTCAGCGGAACATCACTTCGGGTCATCCTCCTGATTGTGGCGCTTCCTGTCGCATTCGATCTTGCGCATGCGGCCTTTTTCATGGTTAAGCATCATCCATATCAGCATCTTTACTTCAACGGCCTTGTCGGCGGTATCCGGGGCGCAGATGGAAGATTCGAACTCGACTACTGGGGCTTGTCCTATCGAGAGGGCCTTGAGTATATTCTTGAACATGACAAACATGACAGCATCAAGGTCTATGTTCCGGGGAAAGTCGGGCGGGACAGCATTCAGATGCTGCGCGCTGACGAGAGGAAGCGGCTCGTCCTTGTCGATAAGCCAGTGGAAGCGAATTACTATCTCACGAACTTCAGATGGCAGGACAAAAGGCTTGCCGCCGGGGACGAATTCCATTCAGTGGAAGTTGGGGGCGTGAAGATACTCACCATATACAGAGTCCGGTACTCTTACTAAGACCCAAAACGGGGGATGGGATTTGACGAAAAGGGTAACCCTCAAGATCGGAAAGACCTCGAGGCAGTTCGAAGTGATCGAAAAGCCGTATCCTCACATCCTTGTCTCATCGAAGAAGGAGCTTCACGGCTGGTGGAAGGGTAAGCGTGAGTGCACGGGCGAGAGGATGCTCGTCAACCCCTATAACGGGTGCTCCGTGGGTTGCATCTTCTGCTACGCACGGGCTCTTCCGGCGGCCTACTTCCGGCTGTTCAACGATACGGGGATCGTCACGGTGTTTGAGGACTTCGACAAAACCATTGGCGATCAGCTGGATTCACTGCGCGTCGCATCGGGCGGTTATCTCTCGCCGGTCTGTGATCCATTCCAGGCGGTGGAATCTGAGTACCGGCTGTCGGAGAAGATCGTCGAAGAGTTTGTCAAACGAAACATCCCGATCGAGTTCATCACCAAGTGTGTTGTACCGCGGTCCGTGATCGATCTCATGAGGACCCAGACCCACTCATTCGGCCAGTTTTCACTCTCTACGCCGAACGAGGATGTTCGCTCGCAGCTTATGAAGCGAGGCGCAAGTGTGAAACAGATCTTCTCATCGATGACCGAATGCGCGGTAGCGGGGCTGCCGGTCGTCCTGCGGATCGACCCCGTTGTTCCATTTCTTACAGATTCCAGGACGGATCTCACGCAGCTTGTCGACAAGGGAATTGACTCCGGTGCGCGGCACATTATTGCGAGCGCCATGGATGTCCCGGCAAAGATCGCCAAAGAAGTATTTGCAAAGTTCAAGCTGCTCGGTGTAGGATTCGGGTACGATCTCGTAAGGATTTATTCCGAACAGATAGATGGTTATCTGCACGCGAGTATTGAGTATCGAAAGGGAATCTTCGATATGCTTCGTAATCTCTGCGAAGCGCGGGGTATCACATTTGCACTTTGTATGGAGTATGAACTTGTGGGTGGCATGCCTGTCGGACTAAACAGAGAATTCATGAGCTCGGTGAACTGCGAAGGGACTGATGTCCCTGTGTATGTGAACCGGGCCGGAAGGTTTGAACCGGCTGCTGAGTGCGCCGGCGCATGCCTTGGCTGCATGGAGGCTTCATGCGGCATAGACGACCTTGCAATGGGCAAGGGCGGGGGTAAGACGGATTTTACCCTGAGGGATTACAGACGATGGTCAAGGAACCTGGAGGGACGGGATGGCTGAGGTAGCCGCACTCAAGGATCTGAGGACACGGGAGCTGGTCACACTGAAGGAACGTGTTGAACGGAGAATCAAGTTCAAGGCCGCACCGAAGCGCATACGGAGGATCGCGGGCGTCGACATAGTACTCACGCCGCAGGCAGCAAAAATCCATGTCTGTGCCTCTCTCCTGTCCTATCCGAAGATGGTCATCCTCGAAGAGGCGATTGCCACGGACGAGCTCGATGATGCCATCCAGACGGAGCTCGGAAATGTCAGTTTGGTTCCATTGATCCTCAGCGTGCTCAAGATGCTCAAGCAGAAAACTGACCTGATCATGATAAAGGAGCTCTCGCTCAGGGAAGAGTTAACTCTGGCAAGCTATGTCGGCGTGATCGCCGGGAGACCGGCAATCGGTGTAAGCGACAGGTCAAGCTCTCTGAAGTCGATCGCGAAATGGGAGAGTGTAAAGAGGGCCGGATCGGTCAAGATACGGGGCCACAAAACCCGGGTTGGTGTGATTGCGGGCCATCTGGTGACCTTCAAAGACGCGTCCGCACTTGTCAAAGCATGTGCAAAGGAAACGCGTATGCCCGAGCCTGTTCGCTGTGCCTCGGTGAGGGTGCATGCCTGGGAGAGGGAATGGAGGCGGATTAATCTTGAAGGAAAGCGCCGCCGGTAGCGGCGGGCCGCTTGACTATTGGACGGCATCAATGCTATATTTCATGAAGTACGGACTGGTCAAGGTGGTATGAGAGGACTTATGCAAGAGACCAATGCAACTGTGAATGAGAAGGGCGATTACGGTCGTGAAGGGGCACCCATTACCTACAAAGCATGGGTGTGCTCCAATCCTGAGTGCGGGTTCAATCTCAGGATCGATAACGGAGAGATAAGTGTCGGGCGGACGATTGGCCAGTCCATGAAATAGCATTTCGACAATTAATCCCCTGTTATTGAAACAGACGTTTTTGAAAGCGCATACGAAAGCTGCGGATGGTTCAGGCCGGTAGCAGCATTCTCTGATCTCTTTCCGGCGGGTAAGGGTGATACCCTTTGCCCGCCTTATTTATACGGTGGCGGCCATATCGTCCTTGAAACGCGGGTGCCGCTCCAATATGATACCGACGATGGAGAACGGCGTGACAAATACACCGGGGCTCAGCGTAGGCATAGACCTCGTTTCTGTTGCCAGAATCGAGCGCATGGTCGACAGGTGGGGGACGAAGTTCCTGAAACGGGTCTTCACCGATGACGAGATCGCCTACTCTACCAGCAAAGCCCGGCCCGCGTTGTCACTGGCTGCAAGGTTTGCTGCGAAGGAGGCCTTTTTCAAGGCGGTATCGAACCGGAATGTCGCCGGGATCGGATTTAAGCACATAGAGGTCGTGGTAAGTGAGAATGGAAACCCGACACTGGTCGCTCACGGCCCGGCCAGGCAAGCCCTGGCCGCGGAGAGCGCCGCCTTGAGTATTTCACATGATCGAGAACTTGCAGTAGCCATCGTGGTTACTTCCCCGGAGGTGAAGGCTTGATACCTGTTCTGACTGCCGAGGAGATGCGGAGTATCGACGAGGAAACCATCCGTAACCATGTTCCGGGTATCAAACTGATGGAGAACGCCGGTAAGGGTGTTGCGGAAGAAATCATCAAAAACCTCAAGCCCCGCAAGACATCCGGTATTGTCATCATCTGCGGCAAAGGCAATAACGGCGGCGACGGCTTTGTGGCCGCCAGACTTCTCAAACGGAAAGGTTACCGGCCCCGGGTCTACCTGGTGGGGAAAACATCTCAGGTCAAAGACGATGCGGAGACAAACCTCGAAAAATGTGCCAAGAACCGGATCAAGATCACAGAAGTGGACAGGGGAGAGCTGGACGGGCTAGACGATGCACTCGCCGGAGCGCATGTAGTTGTGGACGCGATCTTCGGGACCGGGTTTTCGGGCAGCCCACGCGGGCTTGCCCGGGATGTGATCGAAATGGTAAACGGCTGTCCCGCCCCGACCGTTGCCGTAGATATTCCCTCCGGCGTGAACGCCTCAACCGGGGAGGCAACACTTGCCGTGGATGCGGACCTCACCGTGACAATGGCGCTTCCCAAACGAGGACACCTGCTCTTTCCCGGGAGGGCGCTCTCGGGCGAGTTGATTGTGCATGACATAGGGGTGCCCCCCGAGGTGATCGTCACCTCCAATCCCAACACCTTTGTTCTGACGAAACCTGACATACAGGCTGCGCTGCCGGAGCGATCGCCGCAGGCTCACAAGTGGACTTGCGGCTCGGTTGCAGCAATCTGCGGGTCCACGGGCTTCACCGGAGCGGCCGCGCTTACATCCGTATCAGCCCTCAGGATAGGGGCGGGTGTCGTGACACTGGCCATACCACGGAGCCTGAATCCGGTGATGGAGATAAAGCTCACGGAAGTGATGACCCTGCCCGTGGATGAGACGACTGAAGGGACCCTCGCTCTTAAGGCGAAGCGGAAACTTGTGAGTTTCATCAAGAAGGCCGATGCGGTGGCAATCGGTCCCGGGCTTTCTCAAAACGATGAAACCGTGAATCTCGTAAAAGACCTCATACCACTGATCGGCAGACCGTGCGTGCTCGATGCCGACGGTATCAACGCATTTGCGGGGGATGCTAAGAAACTTAAGGGCCTGAAGTTTCCCCTTGTGATTACACCTCACGCGGGTGAGGCGGCAAGGCTTTTCGGAATTGACAAACGTGATATAGTCTCACGGCCGGTTGACTTCGCCAGGGGCGTCGCACAGGATCTCGGTGTGGTGATGGTGCTCAAGGGTGCTCCAAGCGTGATTGCCGATCCGGACGGAGATGTTTTCATAAATCCAATGGGTAACCAGGGACTTGCGACGGCAGGCTCGGGAGATGTGCTTACGGGTATAATCGCAGGCCTTCTGGCCCAGAAGGTCAGCCCGGTTGAGGCTGCCTGCTCGGGTGTCTACGTCCATGGACTCCTGGGTGATATGTTGCTCGAGGAAAGGGGCTATTTCGGGTACCTTGCCGGTGAGCTTTCGGACATGATACCGGAGGCTCTCGCAAGCATGGTCCTGGAGTAGCTCAAGCGACTCTCCCATCGGGGGAAGTGGGGTGCGTCTTGAAGGATGCCATACTGTCACTGTGTGATGGCATGGAAGCCAGATTCATCTCGATGCGACGAGCGTTTCACCGCATCCCTGAGCCATCGTTTGCCGAACACCAGACCCAGGCCAAGATCTGCTCGTACCTTAAAGGAGCGGGGATCAGCTTCAAGAGTGGCGTGGGCGGTACCGGCGTGATCGCCGACATCAAGGGCTCCCGGGGCAGGACGATCGCCCTGAGATCAGACATGGATGCCCTCAACATAGGCGAGGACACCGGACTCAGTTTCGCATCCCGCAATAAAGGTTTCATGCATGCCTGCGGTCACGACGCCCACATGGCAATGGTCCTCGGCGCGGGGCTTGTGATCAAGCGGCTCGGAAGCGATCTGCCGGGACGGGTAAGGTTGATCTTCCAGCCCGGGGAGGAGACCCCTCCCGGAGGCGCCCTCCGTATGATCAAGGAAGGAGCGCTGGGCTCTCCGCGGGTCGGTGCCATAATCGGGGCCCATGTGGTAGCATCCGTACCCAGCGGCAAGATCGCGTTCAACGATGGTGCGATATCGGCCGCGGCGGACGATTTCAGGGTGACAATAATCGGCAGGGGCGGGCATGGCTCGAACCCGCACGAGTGCGTGGATGCCATCGTTGTCGCTGCGCAGTTTATCACGGCGCTTCAGACGGTTGTATCCCGAAGGGTCAGCGGTCTTGATAACGTGGTTGTCTCCATTGGCAAAATAAGTGGCGGGGAACGCGACAACATAATCGCCGGGACCGTCGAGATGGTGGGAACCATAAGGACGAAGACGCCCGACCTCAGGAGACGGGTGCCGGCCATGATCAAGAAGTTGCTCCATGGTACATGTTCCGGTTTCGGGGCGAAAGGCAGGTTTGAGTTCATAGCCGGATACCCACCGATCGTGTGTGATGAGAAGTTCTCGGGTCTTGTGAAGCGTGCCTGTACCGACATTCTTGGCAAGTCCCGGGTGACAAAGACCGAGGAACTCAGGATGGGCGGCGAGGATTTTGCTTACTATGCCCGTCAGGTTCCGGGTACGTTCATGTTTGTAGGTGTAGGAAACAAGAAGAAGGACAGCAGCAAATCACTTCACAGTTCGAGGTTTGACATCGACGAACCAGTTCTTAAATCCGGTGTTGCCGCCATGGCGTATTCCGCCTACCGGTACCTGAGCCGCGAGAAGGAAGCGTAGTATGACCAGGGTTACCGACATAGGTGAATTCGGTCTCATCGACCGGATCAGGGCGCGGAAGGCTGGGCATGACGAGGACGTGGTGGTTGGTATAGGGGATGACTGCGCAGTCATAAGACGCGGCCCGGTACTCGAGGTGCTCACCACCGACTGCCTTGTTGAAGGCTCTCACTATGAGGATGGCTGGCTCAGCATGGAGGATGTCGGTTGGAAAGCCCTTGCGGTCAATGTGAGCGATGTTGCAGCCATGGGTGGAATACCGAGACATGCCGTGGTGACATTGTTTCTCCCGCTCGATTTCACAACAAAACAGAACGACGAGCTCTACGACGGTCTTGACGCATGCGGCGAGGCGACAGGTGTATCCATCGTCGGCGGCGATATAGTGAGAACCAAAGGGCCGTTCGCAATATCGATAACGCTGTCCGGTACCTGCGAGCGTGACCAAGTGGTATTGAGATCCGGGGCCAGGGAGGGTGACATCATAGTCGTAACCGGATCACTCGGTGAGGCATCTGTGGGGCTTAAGTATCTCAAGGATGGGAAACTCCCCGACACCGGGAGCACCGGCGAGTCCTGTTTAGCGAAGTTCCGGCGCCCTCTCGCCAGGATCGCCGAATCGCACGCCGTCGTTCATACCCTTCAGCCTTCTTCGATGATAGATGTGAGCGACGGACTCGTCTCAGATCTCTGGCACATCCTTGAGTCGAGCAACGTTGGGGCGGTGCTTGACGCCGAAAGGATTCCGGTCGGACAGGGTGTGATTGATTTCTTCGGAGGCAATAGAGAGGAAGCGCTTTCCATTGCGGTGGCCGGTGGCGAAGACTATGAGTTGCTTTTTACTGTAGAGAGCAAGGCTGAAGACAAGCTCGCCGGTATCGCGGAAAAACTTGGAACTGAACTCACCATGATAGGAAAAATAACTCGGAAGGGCTCCGGTGTCAGGATGGCGGGTCGGGATGGAGAGAGCCGCATCGAAAAGGGCGGATTCGACCACTTCAAACCGCCGGTGTAGGTAAGGCAAGGAGGGAGCACATTGCATCTCAGAGAATCCTACGTGAGAAAAACGACAAGGACGATCTATGTGGGGGATGTGCCTATTGGTGGTGGGTCGCCCATTGCCATCGAATCGATGACCAAGACCGATACCCATGATGTGAGGGCGACGGTAAGAGAGATCAAGAAGCTCGAAAAGATAGGCTGTGACCTGGTGCGTGTAGCAGTACCGGACTATGAAGCAGCCGAGGCGCTTGTCCCCATCAGGCAGAAAACCAAGATGCCGATCATCGCCGATATACACTTCAACTACAAACTAGCGCTGATGGCTCTTGAAGCCGACATCGACTGCGTGAGGATAAATCCCGGTAACATCGGTGGCCGTGAGAATATCATAAGAACGGCCGAGGCCGCGCGGAGGCAGAAAGTGCCTCTGAGAATAGGCGTAAACGCCGGGTCACTCGAGAAGTCGCTGCTCCAGAAGTACGGTGCTCCGATTCCCGAGGCCCTTGTTGAGAGTATCTCCAAGTCGGTTTCACTTCTTGAGGACATAGGGTTCACGGACCTGATTCTCTCGGCCAAGGCGTCGAGGGTTCCGGTGAATATCGAAACCTATCGCATGATTGCCAACCGGTTTCGGTATCCCTTGCATGTCGGGGTAACCGAGGCAGGACCGCCGCCTGCGGGGACAATAAGGTCTGCCGTGGGTATCGGGACACTGCTTGCCGAGGGTATCGGAGACACGATAAGGGTGAGCCTGACCGCGCCGGTCGAAGAGGAGATCGAGGTAGGGAGGGAAATCCTGAAGTCACTCTTCTTAAAAGAGAGCGGCCCCATGATCATCTCGTGCCCGACGTGTGGAAGGTGCGAAGTCGACCTCATGAGGCTGGTTCGGCAGGTTGAGAAGAAGCTTGCCAACGAGACCCAGCCCACCGTGGTGGCCATCATGGGCTGTGTTGTAAACGGGCCGGGTGAAGCGCGTGAGGCCGATGTCGGGATCGCTGTCGGGAAAGGTACGGCGCTCATATTCAGGAAGGGTGAAATCGTAAAGAAGGTGACGCCATCGAAGGCGGTTGCTGCGCTCCTGAGGGAGATGAAGCAGGTCGTCAAGCGCCGCGGCAAGCCCAGGAGACGATAATAATTCGGTGCCAGCTTACAAATTATGACAGGAACTCTCGGGTAATTTCCAAGCTGACACCGAATTAGAGGATGAGGAGATGCTGACGTGGCGGTTTCAAACAAAGGCAGGATCATCGGTGTAGTTGGCTGGAAAGACTCCGGTAAGACCCGGGTCGTGGAGCACCTTGTCCGTGCGCTGGGTGCCAGGGGTCTCGTTGTCGGGACGGTTAAGCATGTTCACGATGAGGTTTCGCTCGGGATGATGATCTTGAACAAGTGGTGGGACGGTATCTCGCCCTGTGTGACTGCGTCGTGGTTGAAGGTTTCAAACGATCCGGGATCCCGAAAGTCGCCGTCCTCCCGGACGGGAACGAACTGCCGGAGGGAATCGAAAACGTGGTAGCGGTCGTCTATCGTGGCAACCGTCCCGATGGTTACCCTGCTTACACAATCGAAGAGATCGACAATCTCTGTGAGTTTCTGCTCAAGGAAGGTGTGCTGGATGAGCCGGGCAAGCGGGCGACGCTCATGGTAAACGGCAGGCCCGTCAGGATGAACGACTTCGTTAAAACCTCACTTACGGGTGTGATCCAGGGCTTTCTTGCCAGCCTCCGCGATGTCAAGGACCCCACTACCATCGAACTCACGATCAAAGTCCGGTAACAGTTTGCTAATTCCAGTGACGCGCCCCGCCGGGGGCGGGGAGTTTTCAGACAGTCAGAGGTTCTGTCTATTGAGCCTCCCTGGATTCGAATCCGCGGTATGCGATTCCTGCAAGCAGGGCCCCAATGATGGGCGCGACCCAGAAGAGCCAGAGCTGGGAGATTGCCCATCCTCCGACAATGATGGCCGGACCGGTGCTCCGGGCGGGATTCACCGACGTGTTGGTGACCGGAATGCTGATCAGATGAATCAACGTCAGCGCAAGTCCGATCGCTATGGGGGCGAAGCCCTTGGGAGCACGCTTGTCGGTTGCACCGAGGATGACCATCAGGAACATGAACGTCATCACGACTTCGGTTACAAGACAGGCCAGCAGCGAATAGCCACCCGGCGAATGCTCGGCATAGCCGTTGCTTGCAAGCCCGCCGCTGAGATCGAATCCTGCCTTGCCGCTTGCGATCAAGTAAAGCACACCGGCTGCAGCGAGTCCCCCCAGAACCTGCGCGATTATGTATGGCGCAAGATCCGAGGCCTTGAAACGGCCGCCTGCAAATAGTCCGATGGAGACTGCGGGGTTGAGATGACACCCAGAGATGTGCCCGATTGCGTAGGCCATGGTGAGCACAGTGAGACCGAATGCAAGCGATACACCCAGCAGCCCGATACCTACGCCGGGGAAAGCCGCTGCGAGGACGGCGCTTCCGCATCCTCCCAGCACAAGCCAGAACGTGCCGAGAAACTCGGCGGTCATGCGCTTCGAAAGTGGCATATTGCCCTCCTTTCTTTCTAGCATGAACCGGCTATTTCACTTCGGACGGTCATATCAGTGGTCCGCCCACGGCCCGGTGGATCAGGTTTATCGCCAATTTCGACGTGAGATCGTCTCGATCTCTTGAGGGATTGACTTCAAGCAATTCAAAAAGTCTGAGCTTATCCGACCCGCAGAACGACTCCACAATCAACATCGCTTCCCGGACGGTTATGCCACCCGGTTGAGGATAATCAACTCCGGGCGCCATCATCGGATCAATCGCATCGATATCAAAGGAGAGTACGAACCCATCGGTCTTCTCATTCATATACTTGAGAGTCTTGTCGCAGATAGCGGCAATCCCGAGGCGTTCGATGTCCGACATGGTGTAGCTGGTGATGGCCATGTCGTTGATTATCTGCTTCTCCTCAGGGACAACATCGCGTAGTCCGACATACACGAGATACTCAGGTTTCACTTTGGGTTTGAAGCCCCCGAGTGTCGCCAATTCGGGAAGCCCGAGACCCAGAAGATGGGCTGCGGGCATCGCATTCAGGTCGTTTGTACTGTCCGGGCCCGGGGTCTCGAGATCCGGATGCGCATCGATCCACACAACGCCGACATTGGCATCATCTCCAAGAGATTCTCGAAGGAAACCGGCTACCGCTGAGATGGTCGGGATCGAAATCGAATGATCTCCACCGAGGACCAGCGGCACACCACCGGAGTGCAGCCGGCGATCAAGACGTTCCATGAGAGCAGCGGCGTAGGCCGGCATCTCGTCAATTCCCGTGGGTAATGTTTCAGAATGAGCCGAGTCCGGAGGACCTACATCACCGCAGTCGGTGATCTTAAAGCCCAACCCAGCCAGGTATGCGATTCTGCGTGTCAGACCTGCTTCGCGAATAGCCGCCGGAGCTGCCTCCGCCCCGCGGTGAGTTGTCCCACGATCAAAAGGAGCACCGAGGACTACCCAGTTGGTGTCTGCCATTTCACACCCAACCTCCGGCGGTAACCGGGCCGGGCCTGTCATTTTCCTATCCCGCGCCGCCGCCCCCTCCGCCTGCGCCCCCTCCACCACCTGCAGAGGCACCGCCACCGGTACCGGCTGCTGTACTCATTGCGGAGGTTGTAGTTGCGACCATTGACGAGAAAGCGGCGCCGAAAGACGCGGGTGAAAAGCTCCCGGCCGACCGGCCGTGACCCACATACCACGGGAAGTAAGCGGCGTGCTCACCCTCGGGTACACTGGCAGCCATCTTCTCGTAGAATTTGGTCGAGAGTCCGAGTACAACTCCGTAAACGAGATAATCTGAGACCTGGGCCAGCAGATCCCGGCGGTCCGCCGTGCCGAACTCATAAGTCTTCAGGTACTTCCGGACCGCTTTCCAATGTCTTGCTTTGGTTTCTCCCTCAGCTGTGCGGTGGGGTATGAAGAATGAGAGAACCAATACAACGATACCCGCACCGGCGAGGACCAGGGCCCATATCCCTATCAGAAGAGCGGAAACCGCGCCCAGGATGAGCATCACGATGCCGAGTGTAAGCGAGTAATACATCCCGCGGATACTCACCGTGTCAAACCATTCCTTCTGTCTTCCCGACTCCTCGACACCCTTCTTCCAGTCTCGGAAGAACTTGATAAATCTGCTTCGCTTCTTCTTGATAGTATCTATCGAAATCGAGTCGGCACCCTCGCCCATATCGTCAAAGATGAACTCAAGGAGCGTGCTTTCATGGTCAAGCAAATCCGAACTGTGCTGGCTCCAATAGGCACGATTGAGATCCCAGTGGTACTCAGGCTTCTTCTTGGTCCCGCCCCAGATGCTCCGCTTCTCCACACGTTCCTCACGCAGTGCAAGAAACCCACGGCGGGCCAAGTTCAGCATGGTTCCGATAAGTGCCGCGCCGGTGACCTGCCGGCTGTTCAAGAGGTAAGCGACCAGTGCGGGGGGGAGTTTCTCCGGAATCTCAGAAGTCATTTCAAGGGAGCGTGGTAGCACCGGCTTCCGGCGGTACTTCTTAAACATCCACCATGCAACCAGCAGGCCTGCGAGACCGATACCGATCGCGAAGTTCCTGCCGATTTTTACTCTCTTCTCCCGGGCGGCGAAGTCCCGGATAGCCGTCTCACGCAGGCGGTTTGCCTCCCGGGCCCATGCGGCTTCTTCGGCTTCGATCTCCCGGCGTACGCTTCCGGCTGCCGGCGGGGCTTCAGGGAAAACATCCGGCGGGTAAAGTGCGCGCACTTCCAAGTAGGTGTGTGCCGGCAGGTGCCGGCACCGGGCCAGGATCCTTCCATCCCCGGTGATCTCAGACTCGGCCCAGAGCGGCCCGTGAAGCCACTCGTTGATATCCTCTGATTCGAGCGGTACCGGAGGTGTGATACTAAGACTGATATTCTGCTGTGGTATGTTCCAGTCTTCTCCGAGGAACTTGTAATAGAATACGCCGGCGTCCTCGTGCCGCGCGATCACGTTCCGGGCACGGTAGCGAAACTCGAAGGTTCGGGACTCGTCGGTTGCACGGTAATACCAGGTTACCCTGACCTGCCCCGCGGATCTTGAGACACTGAACGTACCGGGTTCTTCGGATCCTGTGAGACGATAGGATCGGCCGCCCTCGAGAACCTCGAAGTCGTCAAACGTGACAGGTCCGTCCAGCAGGATGTCACGGTAGGCGAAGGTGAAGGAGTCGTTGAATCTATAGGTTCGTAACTCCCTTACATCCATGCTTCCGTCCAGCATGAGACTTGCATCGATGTCCACCTGTGTAATGCGATAGGACTTGGCGACGGTGGCTGAACAGAAAAGACCGTAGATCGCAACTACGGCAACCAGAAGAGCCAGTAGGATTTGTGAGAATATAGTCTTACCAGTCACAGGTGCTCCTTTCTTCATTACCATAGCATATACGATTGCAGTATCCAGAATATTCAATGAACGATAATAATTCGGTACCGATAATTCGGTACCAGCTTACAAATTACCACAGGAGGGCTGATAATTTGTAAGCTGGTACGGGATTTTCTTGGGTGGGAGAACGGTTGCCAACGAGAAGAAGGACGTGCTACGGTAGTGCCGTAGAGGGAAAGGACTGGATATGGTGGCACGTTCATCACCCAGACAAACCAAGATAGTTGCTACGCTTGGGCCAGCCTCGTCGTCCCGGAGGATCATTCGTTCACTGATCCGGGCCGGCGTGGATGTGATTCGCCTCAATTTCTCCCACGGGGACCATGCGACCCATGAGGCATTGATTCGAAACATCCGTGCTGTTCGCACTAGCAGGGGTGGTCCCATTCCGATCATTCAGGATCTCCAGGGTCCGCGGTTCAGGGTGGGGAAGATACAGGGCGAGTACCTTGTCATTAAGCGGGGAACGACTGTCACTCTCGGGCCGGGGGCCGGGGCAGGAACCGATATCCCGGTCTCGCCACGGTATTCGTTCGGCTGTGTCAAAGTCGGTCACCGGATCACGATCGGTGATCTCGGAATAAGCCTCAGAGTGAAATCCGTGGCCGGGGGAAAGATCGGGTGTAGGGTCGTTAAGGGAGGTACCGTCCGGCCTGGAAAGGGGATCAGCTTCCCGGAGTCCATCTCGGGCTTCCCCGCGTTGACTGCGAAGGACATGGGGGATCTCAGGTTCGGGATATCGAAGGGTGTTGATTTCGTCGCGCTCTCGTTCGTGCGGGCGGCATCTGACGTGGTCAATCTCCGTAAGAGGATAGGCAAGGCGGGCATTGGTATCATCGCCAAGATTGAGACGAATGAGGCCGTCAAAGCAATCGATGAGATTATCGAAAGCTCCGATGGCATCCTCGTTGCCAGGGGTGATCTTGCCTCCGAGGTCTCGATCAGCAGGCTACCCATAGTCCAGAAGCTCCTGATTGAGAAATCCAACCGCATGGCGAAGCCGGTCATCACGGCAACCCAGATGCTCGAATCCATGATGACGAATGCACAACCCACCAGAGCGGAGGCAAGTGATGTTGCAAATGCTGTGCTGGATGGTACGGACGCGGTTATGCTGAGTGGGGAAACTGCAATCGGTGAGTTCCCGGTGGAAGCCGTAAGGACAATGGCTTCAATTGCAGGGCGAACCGAAAAGGCTCAGAGGGAAGAATGGATAAGGACACGAGAGCCCTTTGAGCCCGGACCCGGGAAAGACGAGAACATCGCCTATCTTGCTGCAGGTGCGGCGGAGAGGTTGGGTGCCACTGCGATAATAACGTCGACGATAAGCGGCAGCACGGCCCTCAGGGTAGCCAAGTTCAGACCGGATGTACCTATATTGGCCGTCACCCCATCAAAAGAGACACGGATGAAACTGGCGCTGTCCCACGGAGTGATCTGTGAGGAGATAAGACAGGCCAAGAGCACCGACGAGATGATTCGGTTGGCAATTGCCGCAGCAAGGGGTCTGGGGATCGTCAGGAAGGGCGATCTCGTAGTTGTCACGGCCGGTGTGCCGCCCTGGATAACCGGCAAGACGAATCTGCTTAAACTTGAAGAAGTGTAAATACCTGCCTTGGGTCGGATTGGGATGTTGCTATGAGAGTACTTCAGTTCGGTAAGTTCTACCCTCCTGCCATCGGAGGTGTCGAACGGGTGATGTTCGATATCACCGAGGGGCTCAATGAGAGAGGCATCCGTTGTGATGTGCTGTGTTCCAACAGGGAGAACAAGTACGTCGAGGAGACAGTCGGCAAGTACCGTGTGACGAGAACGCGTTCTTATGGGACATACGCCGCGACATCGATAAGCCCGCAGATGGCCTTCAAACTCAAAGAAAGGCAGGGCGATTACGATATCATACATGTCCACGTACCTGATCCCACTGCTACCCTCGCGCTGTTCATGGCGCGACCGCGCTCGAGGGTTATACTCCACTGGCACAACGATATCGTACGACAGCGGTTCCTGTTGAAGCTGTTTCTTCCATTTCAGACCTGGTTGACCCGGCGCGCCGATGCGATAATCACGACGTCGCCGAACTATATAGTCGGTTCTCCATTCCTTGCGCGGCACAGGGACAAGTGTCACGTTGCTCCGATCGGGGTCGATAAGAGCTCTTTCTTTGTCTCCGATCAGACTGCATCTGAGATACGGAAGCGTTACGGCGACCGCCGGATTGTATTCACCGTTGGAAGACTGAGCCAGTATAAGGGATATCAGTACCTCGTCCGGGCCGCCCGGCTGCTCAGCGATCAATATGTAGTTCTGATTGGTGGGACCGGCCCTATGGAGGCGGATCTTGCCGTACAGATTCAGCGTGAGGGGCTTGGTGACAAGGTCTTTCTACTCGGCAGGATAGACCACGAAGATCTGGGATCATACTACGAGGCCTGTGATCTCTTCTGTCTGAGTTCGATCTCAAGGAACGAGGGATTCGGTATCGTTCAACTCGAGGCGATGCTTTTTAAGAAGCCTGTTGTATCGACCAACATAAAGGGGTCGGGTGTGACATGGGCCAACTTGAACGGTAAGACCGGGCTTGTAGTGGAACCGAAAGACCCCACGGCTTTGGCCAAGGCTATAGAGCGAATCTGCTCGGACAGAGATCTCTATAACAGGTTCGCTCGTGAGGGTTTCGACCGGACTACGAGGGAGTTCTCGAAGGAGAAGATGCTCTCGGCAGTCATCGATGTGTACGGAACGGCAACATGAGGATATTGATAATAACCCAGGACAGCCCGTTCTATCTTGCTGAGAATATCGACTACCTGATCACCCATCTCCCGCAGCATTCGCTGATCTGTGGATGCGTCGTTCTCGGAGCATCACCCTTCGGGAAGAAGGAGACAACACTTCAGAAGATGGCGCATACCTACAAGACCTTCGGTGCCGGTTTCTTTGTGAGGTATGCCTGGAAGTTCATGTTGAGCAAACTCGATTCCGGAGGACGAGTCGCATCGGTTCTCAAGAAATACGGTATTCCGGTAATCAAAATCGGGAAAAGTATCAACAGTAAAAGCAGCCTCAGATTGCTCCGAGTGCATGAGCCTGATCTCCTCATCTCGATCCAGGCAAATGTTATTTTCAAGAAACCCCTGATCGAACTTGCACCGAAAGGCTGTCTCAATCTCCATACGGCGCTTCTGCCCAGGTACAGGGGACTGATGCCCACATTCTGGGTGATGAAGAACAACGAGAAGGAGACCGGCGTGTCGGTCTTCTTCATCGATGAGGGGATCGACAGCGGACCTATACTTGTCCAGAAACGCCTGGCAATCGGAAACAGGACCCTGGATGAGCTGATAAGGCACACCAAACGTATCGGTATGGACGCCATAATAGAAGCAGTTGACTTGATTCATGCCGGCGGCTACGAGCTCATCGAAAACAGGGATGAGGACAAGACCTACTATTCGTTTCCAACCCCGGAAGACGTCCAGGAGTTCAAACGCCTCGGCAAGAAGTTCTTTTAGCGTTTGGGAAGAGCGGGTTCAACGAAGACGACTTTCTCCCGGAGCATTATGCATAGCCCCGGCGCGCCTTTCCGTACTTTCTTTACATATCTCTTCTCAGTGTAGGAGACGGGAACGTGCTTTGATGTTCTTGCCTTGCTGAAATGCGCGGCGATAGCAGCGGCCTCGCTTATCGCTTGTTTGGAAACCTGCGTTTTCTTTCGTCCCCTCTTGAGCACAACGTGTGAGCCCTGGGCCTGTCCTGCATGAAACCACAGATCACCCGGCGTGGCGTACCTGTGTGTCAGTATGTCATTCTCCTTTGCTGAGCGCCCGACCAGGACTGCCCAGCCATCTGTGACGACATAGCGTCTCGGTTTTATACCGAGTCTTTCCGCCTTTTCATCGACGGGGCCGGCCGGTTTGCCGGCAGGTCCGCCGCTTGCGAACATTTTCTTCATCTCCTCGATGCGTTTCTCTGCGATCTCCTCCGATGTGAGTTCTTTCAGGAGAGCGCGCAGCCTCTTAAGTTCAGTCCGTGCTGCGGTGAGGCTTCCGTGCGCGAGATTGGCGCGTCTCAACGCCTTTCGTGACTTCTTGAAGTACGCCTCGGCGTTGGCATGCGGGCTGAGATGGGGTTTGAGAGGAATCGTGATATCCTCTCCCTCCTCGGAAAAGATGTCGGGTAGACGAACTTCGGTCAGGCCCTTCTTTATCGACTTGAGGTTGGCGACTATTATCTCGCCGAACTTTCTTAACCGGTCTCCTGTCTCTTTGTCCGTTTCCGCCTTCTCTGCCTCTTTTTCCGCCTTTCTCCACTTCTTGATATCTCTCGCAACGCTTCTGGCAACAACGGCCCTTCCCCTCTCCAGTGCGGATGTAACGGTGAACTCATTGATAGCTCTACTGACGGCCTCATTTAGCGATGACACCGGGGCCTGCTTGCCTACCCATGGGGCGCACGATTCGTACCAGGTAGCGCCGATCCAGGGTGGTGTCCTGGTGACCTCCGGGCTAACGGTGGAGACCGCAGGTTTGATCTCTCCCTTCCGGTGAGCTTCGATCACTTCACGGAAGGCGTTTCCGAGAGAGCCGGAGTGCCCGGCCCGGCTTACAATTTCCTTCGATAGAAAAGGGCCTATTCCGTGAAAGCTCTTACTCAGCACCTCATCATCCTCGCGCCAGGGAAGCGACTCGAGGTCTTCCATCCCGACCTTAAAGGGATCGGCCTTATCTTGTGGCAACGGCGGCGTATATTGCTTGCCGCGGGTTAGTATTCGCTTGCGTGTCTGGGTACCGGCCTTGAACAGGGTCGCCTTGATCGTGCCGTCGGCACCGGTGAGAAAGAGGTTGGGATGGGGTGGTATTAGCTCGAAATAGAGATGGAACTGCTCGTCTTGCCGATCACCCACTGTCATCTTGATCACTCTGTCGAGATCGATCTGCTCAACCGTCGATATCGGCTGGTCTGTGAGCGGGTCCTCAAACCGCGGCATGGCCGGGGGGCCCTGCTTCTGTCTGCGTATTCCCGGATCCCCGCCAAGCGCAACAAGCGGAAATGGCGGCTCAACCAGAAATCTGAGATATCGCGGACCGGGTTCGCCCAGTGCGATGGTGAGGACATTGTCTTCACTCAAACGGATGCTCTGAATCAACCGTCCCTTGAGAAGGTCCTTCAGTTCGCGCACGAGAAGCGCTATCCCCAGTCCATCAAGTCCGATTGGCATGCTCCCATACTAAAACCCTATTCCACATCACGCAATCAAAAGGGAACAGCTGTGCCCTCGAAGCCACTGAAATAGCGGAGTCAGGGGTATTTGATTGACACTACCCAGCTTTGGAGTTATCCTCATGTGGGTTGATTTAGAGTAGGTGGGGCGGACGCGTGGTCTCTCCTTGTAGGAAAGCGGCTTAACGAACACATTGTGAGGTCTTTAAGTTGATAAGGAGTATGACAGGGTATGGACGCGGCGAGATAGAAAGAGAGGGGGTGAGAGTTACTGCAGAATTAAGGACGTTCAACAATCGCTTTCTCGAACTCACACCGAAGATCCCCAGATTTCTTGCACCGCTTGAGAACGATATCAAGAGGGTGATTCATAAACAGGTCTCCAGAGGGAGAGTCCTGGTCAATATCAACTGGGAGGACGCCGGCGGGCTTGCCGAGACGATCTCACTGGATGAAGAGGTGGCTGACCGGTACTACGGCCTTCTCCGGGCCGTAAAGGAAAGATACAACCTGCCTGGAGACATTGATCTTCCGGCATTCACCGTGCTACCGGATCTCCTCAAGCGAGACGTTGCCGAGTTGGAGCCGGGACAGGCTCTTCCACTTGTCGAGGAAGCACTTGAAATCGCGCTTGAAGAACTGCTGGTAATGAAATCAAAAGAGGGCAGTGCGCTTGCCCAGGACCTGGCTGAGAGAATTGACCGTACCCTGACCTACCTTGGGAAGATACAGAGCCGGATTCCCCGGAGGATCGAGGAAGTCCGGCAGAAGCTGGCGACTCGGCTGGCTGAGATAACAGAGCAGACTGAATGCAGTGAAGCGCTGCTCGCCCAGGAGATTGTGCTTTTCACCGATAGATCCGATTGCACGGAGGAGTGCGTTCGCTATCAGGTTCACTGCGACAACTTCAAAAGCTACCTGGCAGAAGGGGGTGCCGTAGGCAGGAAGCTCAATTTTCTTCTGCAAGAGATGGCCAGAGAGACAAATACAATGGGTGTGAAGGCAAGCGATGCAGATGTATCGACCGATGTAGTACTCATCAAGGAAGAGCTCGAACGGATCAGAGAGCAGGTGCAGAACATCGAGTAATGGAGGTGACGATTTGAACGGTCATCTTATCAGTATAGGATTCGGTAACGTTGTCGCGAGTGACAAAATCGTTGCCATAATCACACCTGGATCTTCACCGATAAGACGCCTGAAGGATCAGGCGAGACAGAAAGGCAAACTCGTCGACGCTACCCAGGGGAGAAGGACCCGTTCGCTGATCGTGATGGACAGCGACCATGTAGTGCTCTCGGCTATTGGGGCGGAGACGATAACGCAGCGGCTCGAAAACGCAAATGGGAAGTTCGATGAGTAGTATCGATAGGATTTCTTTTCCGATAGTCGTCTCAGGACCGTCGGGTGTCGGTAAGACCACGCTCTGTCACGGGCTGATGGACGGCGATGAAAGGCTGGCCTTCTCGATCTCGGCGACAACCAGACAGGCCAGAGCGATCGAGAAGGACGGTACGGATTACTTCTTCGTATCAGAACAGAAGTTCGAAAAGATGCGGGTGGAAGGGGGCCTGGCCGAATGGGCTCTTGTTCACGGCAAACTCTACGGGACTCCGAGAAAATGGCTCGACCAGAAGCTCGCAGATGGGATCAGTATACTGCTTGATATAGATGTTCAGGGTGGGGTGCAGATCCTGGATGCGTATCCGAACAGCGTCTCGATTTTCGTGGTCCCGCCTTCTTTCCGGGTGCTTGAAGACAGGCTCAGGAACCGGAAGAGCGAGGAAGAACAGGCGATAAGACAGCGGCTTGATAATGCACTCGGGGAGATGGAGTATATAACCAGATACTCCTACGTGGTGGCCAATGATACAATCGAGCAGGCGGTGTCGAGTATGAGGAGCATCGTCAACGCAGAGAGATGCAGCCGTCAACGTATCCTGGAGAGCACTACCTGGAAAGAGTACATCGGGTTTGAGGGCAAGGGGGTGTGATGTTGAAGAAAGGCAAGGTCAAAGACGACAACGAGAAACCTCAGCTGAGTAAGGAAGATATCCTGGAGCGGGCACCGAGTGCGTATGAGGCGGTGGTTGCCATCGCCAAGGAGGCAAGACGGCTCAATACTGCACCCGAGGTATTTCTCGACGAGGGTGAGAAGGCGATACGGAAAGCCGTCACGCATTTCGTTGACGGCAAGGTCGAGTACGAGGTCGAGGATGACTCGCCCCCGAAGAAAGCTCGCAAAAAGGGCCGGAAGAAAAAATGAGAGTCCTGATTGGTGTTACGGCCTCCATCGCGGCCTATAAAGCTGCAGAGGTGGTCAGCGATCTTAAGAAGTCAGGAGCCGACGTCTCTGTGATAATGACAGAGCATGCGGCCAGCCTCATTGGTGCTGCCACGTTCAGGGGGTTGACGGGAAACGAGGTCAGGACGGATCTCTTTGAAGGCGGTACTAAGCGGCCCCTTCATATCGATCTTGCAAGAGACCACGATGTTCTGGCTATAGTCCCGGCAACGGCGAACATCATCGGAAAGATCGCCTGCGGGATATGCGATGATCTGCTCTCGACGGTTGTTCTATCGACCACTGCGCCTGTGGTCATCGCACCGGCAATGAATGAGATGATGTATCTCAATACGGTCGTTCAGGAGAACATCGCGAAACTCACGGCGAGGGGCTACAGCTTTGTCGAACCCGAAACCGGATGGCTTGCCTGTGGTGCAGAGGGAGTTGGAAGACTCGCGTCGCTTGAAGCGATCGTCGGCGCGATTACCCAGGCGGGCAGCCAGGGTGGTGATCTTGAGGGCAAAAAGGTTATCATAACAGGTGGTCCTACGGTTGAGCCGATCGATGCGGTGAGGTTCATTTCAAACAAGTCGAGTGGCAAGATGGCGTCGTCCCTTGCCAGGGTTGCCGCGCGGCGAGGCGCTGAAACCGTTCTGGTTACGGGGCCCACTGGAACGGCCCCGCCGGCTGGAGTGAGGGTGATCGAAGTTGAGACAGCCCGTGACATGAAAGAGGCCATTGCACCTGAGTGGGAAACTGCTGACTGTATCGTGATGGCCGCGGCTGTATGCGACTTCAGGCCCGAGAAGGTCAAAAATGGAAAGATCAAGAGACAAGGTAACCTTACACTTGATCTGGTGCCGACCGAGGACATACTTTCCGGCCTTTCAGCTGACAAAGGCGATAAGCTGGTGGTAGGATTTGCACTTGAGACGGACAACGAGATTGAAAACGCGAAGAAGAAACTCAAAGAAAAAGACCTCGATCTCATTATCGCGAACAATCCGTTGCGGGAGGGAGCCGGGTTCGGCAGTGATACGAACTGCGGCCACTTGATTTACCCCGATGGTCGGGTTGAAGAGATCCCGTTGATGAGCAAGCTCGACCTGTCGGAGAAGATCTTTGATGCAGTCTCTGCCCGCCTTGGCAGCATTGCTTAGGCAGGGAAGGACTCTGATATGGCAGGGGAACACACCGCTGAAATAGATCGGGAAAGCCTTCGTACCGAGCTGTGCAACTGGCTGCGTCTTCTGGAGATCTCAGGGACTGAAGACATCCTGCTTATGAAGGGCTGGTCCCGGGGAGAGAGCGAACCTCGTTCGGATGGGGCGCCGTTGCTTGCCGCTCTCGAGGAAGAGATGGCGTCATGCACAAGGTGCGAGCTCCATAGCACAAGGACGAACCTGGTGTACGGCGAGGGGAGTCCGTCAAGCCGGCTTATGTTCATCGGTGAAGGCCCCGGCCGGGACGAGGACCTAAGCGGCCGGCCCTTTGTAGGCAGAGCCGGCAAGTTATTGACGAAGATAATCGAAGCGATGAGTCTTAAGCGGGATGATGTTTATATCACCAACATCGTCAAGTGCCGTCCACCCGGTAACCGGAATCCGGACATCGATGAGATAAGTGAGTGCCTCCCCTACCTCGAAAAACAGGTTGAGATGATACGCCCCGAGATCATCTGTACGCTGGGAGTTGTGGCGACACAGACGATCACGGGAACAAGAAGAGGCATCGGTGCTACGAGGGGCCGGGTCCATGACTACAACGGCATCAACGTGATCCCGACTTTTCACCCGGCTGCGTGCCTCCGGTTCCCTGCAAACAAGAAACTGGTATGGGAGGACATCAAAGAGGTTATGAGGTTTCTTGATCTACCTATCCGAGGAGCGATGAGAAATGGCCCAGGTAAGAACAAGCACTGACCACATCCCTCCACAGGCCGTCGAGGCCGAGATGGCGGTCCTCGGGGCCATGATGCTCGACCGGGATGCTATTGCGAAGGCCGTGGAGATCATAGATGACACGTGCTTCTACATGAACCAGCATGCCAAGATGTACAATTGCATGGTCACGATCTACGACAGAAACGAAGCCGTGGATCTGATCACGCTGACTGAAGAACTGAAGCGCAGCGGCGACCTCGAAGCCCTTGGGGGTGCACTCTATATAGAGAATGTACTGAGCAGCGTCGCGACATCGGCGAATATCGAGCACCACGCCAAGATCGTGCTTGAAAAGTCAACGCTGAGGAAACTTATAGAAGCATCGACCCAGATAATCACGGATGCCTACGGCGGCCAGGCGGATGTCGGCGACTTGATAGACAGGGCCGAACGAAGGATATTCTCTATCGCCGATTCGAAGCTGCGCCAGGGCTTTGTTGCGATGGAAGACATCGTCAAGGACAGTTTTGAACTCGTTGAGCAGTTGTATCAGCAGAAACGATATGTCACAGGCCTTGAATCCGGTTTTAAGGATCTCGATACGATGACCTCCGGTTTTCAGTCTGGCGAATTCATCGTGATCGCAGGCCGGCCGTCTATGGGGAAGACGAGTTTTGCTCTTAATATCGCAGGGCATCTTGCGATCAGACACAAAGTCCCGGTTGCTGTGTTCAGTCTGGAGATGACCAAAGAACAGCTGATGCTGAGGATGCTCTGTTCTGAGGCCCGGGTCAAGTCGCACAGCGTGAGAACCGGCTATGTCGGTAAGAAGGACTGGGGTAAACTGACAACCGCGGCTGGAACGCTGCATGACGCTCCCATTTATATCGACGACAGCGCCGACCTCAATGTTCTGGAGATGAGGGCGAAAGCACGACGTCTCAAGTCCGACGTTGACGTGGGGATTGTGGTTGTCGATTATCTGCAGCTGGTGAGGGGGCACGGGCGGGCGGAGAACAGGCAGCAGGAGATTTCGGTGATCTCAAGATCGCTTAAGGCTCTGGCGAAGGAGCTCAACATACCGGTAGTAGCGCTCTCTCAGCTTTCGCGTGCCGTCGAGCAGAGGGAAAGAAAGGAGAAACGTCCGATTCTTTCCGATCTCCGGGAATCCGGCGCGATAGAGCAGGATGCCGACGTAGTCCTGTTCATTTATAGACCCGCCGTCTACAGCCATTCCGCCGAAGCCGGAATGGAGATGGCGGATCATGAGCAGCTCGAGGAGAAGAGACGCGCGGAGATCATAATCGGAAAGCAGAGGAACGGTCCCGTAGGCAAGGTCGACTTGATCTTCATTGATGAATACACGCGTTTCGAGGACCGGGCCCGGATAGAAACGGAATAAGTACTGGATGAATGCTGTTGAATATGTAGGAAGAACAGTAGGTTTCTCGCTTGCGGAGGTCGGTGCCGTCTTCCTGTTGCTGGGCTCGGCGGTGAAGACGATTCCGAAAGCCATAAGGCAGAAAAAGCTGGTCGCAGAACAGATGCTCAGGATTGGCATCGGATCCCTTCCCCTGGTTCTCGTGACCTCAATATTCACAGGCGGAGTCGCTGCCGTTCAGGCGGCGTACCAGTTCCAGGACTACGTGCCGATGAGATACCTCGGTACCGTGATAGGCAAGTCGGTCGTAATCGAGTTGGGCCCCGTTCTGACCGCGCTGGTGGTTGGTGGCCGGGTTGGGGCATCCATCGCAGCTGAGCTCGGAACGATGAAGGTCACCGAGCAGATCGATGCGCTCGAGACGCTTGCGATCGATCCGATCCGGTACCTCGTTGCACCCCGCCTGCTTGCGGGTTTGGTCATGCTGCCCATCATAACGATATTCGCCGACTTCATTGCTATCATCGGAGGGTTCGTTGTGGCGCTCATCGGACTGGACGTCAGCACCCATGTCTACTTCACGGGGCTTAAGCTCTTTCTCCATCCGAGCGATGTTTTAAGCGGTCTCGTGAAGGCGTTCTTCTTCGGTGTGATCATAGCGATGATGGGATGCTATCACGGTCTGAGAACCCAGGGTGGAGCGGAAGGTGTCGGTATTGCTACCACAAAAGCGGTCGTGTCATCCTGTCTGCTGATACTGATCACGGACTATATACTTGCGTCTTTACTCTTCAGCACGGTGTTTTCGGGGTAGGTTATGCAAGACGAGACGATGATCGAAGTAATTGACCTCAAAAAGAGCTTCGCAGGCACTGAAGTTCTCAAGGGAGTCAATCTCAACGTCAGAAAGGGCGAGACGGTCGTCGTCATAGGACGTAGCGGGTGTGGCAAGAGCGTTCTGCTTAAACACCTGATCGGGCTGATGAAACCCGATAGTGGGAAGATCCTTATCGACGGTGTCGATGTGACGACGCTCAAGAGTGAGGAGATGTACGAATTCCGCAAGCGGTTTGGGATGCTGTTTCAAGGGGCTGCGCTTTTCGATTCACTGACGGTCTGGGAGAACGTCGGCCTGGCTCTCTTAGAGCACACGGACCTGAGCGAAGAAGAAATCCGAAAGAAGGTTTGCCAGAAACTCGAGCAGGTTGGACTCGATCGTCTGGATGACATGAAACCTTCGGACTTAAGCGGTGGAATGAAAAAGCGGGTGGGGTTGGCCCGGGCGATTGCGATGGATCCTCCGGTCATCCTCTATGACGAACCGACAACGGGGCTGGATCCGATAATGGCTGATGTGATTAACGAGCTCATAAGGAGGCTCCAGAAGCAGCTCGAGATAACTTCGGTTGCGGTGACGCATGATATGAAGAGCGCTTACAAAATTGGAGATAGACTCGCAATGCTGTATGGTGGCAAAATCGTGTTCGAAGGGACCCCTGAGGAGGTCATGGCCTCCCAGGACGAGGTAGTCAGACAATTTGTGGAGGGTAGGGCCGAGGGGCCGATACCCGTGTACCAGGAGTGAGCCTATGTCAGCGAAGACGACCGAGGTAAAAGTCGGCATTGCGGTAATTCTCGCGGTGGTAATACTGATCCTCGGTGTTCTCTGGATTGGAGACTTTCGCCTGGCTCGCCAGTGGCAGGCCTACACTGCGTATTTCGAGGAGGTAGGCGGGCTGTCCGCAGGTGATCCCGTGGCCGTCTCAGGACTTGAAATGGGCAAGGTCGGTTCTATCGCACTTGAGGAAGGGCGGGTGAAAACGGAACTCCTGATTGAGCAGGAGGTGGTACTCAGAGAGGACTGTTCCGTCGAGATACGGAGCATAGGCCTTATGGGGGAGAAATACGTATACATCTTACCTGGTACCTCGGGCGAAGTCCTTGTCCCGGGAACCGTGCTCGACGGTGACTACAAGGCCGGATTACCGGAGGTTGCGGCCGCGATGGGGGACATAATGGATGAGATGAGGGGGGCCGCCGAATCTCTGAGAAAGGTGGTAGACACCGAGGGTGGCAACTTCTCACTCGCAAAGAGCATGGCCAGGGTCGACACGGTGGCGACGGAGTTGCTTGCGCTCCTCAGGGAAAGCAGGAGTGACATAAGGAGCACCACGCGTACCATGAAGAAGGTCTCGGGTGATCTGGACGACATGATCGGCGTCAACAGGGATGAACTCACCGAGGGGGTAAAGCGGTTCTCGGTGGCTGCAGCGCGCCTCGACTCTCTCTCGCTCTCGGTTAAGTCGCTTGTAAGCAGCGTGGAAAGCGGCGAGGGCACCCTGGGCAAGCTCATAAAAGAGAGAAAGGTCCATGACGAGATCGAGGCCACGCTTGATAATCTCAACCGGTTGATCAATGACATTAGGGAACACCCTGAGCGTTATCTTACAATAGAAATCTTCTGATAGTTTCGCTGCGCGGGGTGGTCCGGGAGGTAGAAGCGGCGGTGTTAGCTATACGAATGGTCTTACTCGGGTTATTCAGTCTTGCTGGCTTCTTTTTCTTCCGTTCGCTCGACTGGCCGCGTTTTGTCGGTCTTGCTGTTGGATTTGGATTGGCCACGGCGATCATCTACGGCGAGATCAGACTCCAGGGCCGGTCCGGGCGGGAGATACTTGCCGGTGTACTGGGACTTATACTCGGCCTGATAGTGGCGTTACTCCTGAGCTGGGTCCTGCTGTTCATACCTGCGATAAACGACTATAGCGGTAAGCCATATGTAATCGTCGCCATGGTCATGATTCTAGGATATCTGGGTGCGGTGGTGGGCATACGCAAACGGGGTGATCTGAGGCTATCGAGCGGGCGCCGCGGTGACGGGGCGCCGGCGAAAGTGCTTGATACCAGTGTGATCATAGACGGGAGAATTGCCGACATATGCCAGAGCCACTTCATTGAAGGTAAACTTGTCATCCCGAAGTTTGTCCTCGACGAGCTCCAGCAGATCGCGGATTCGCCGGATCCGCTCCGGAGGAATCGCGGGAGGCGGGGCCTGGAGATATTGAGGAAGATGCAGATGAGGAAGGACCTCGAAGTTGTTGTGGATGAATACGACCCCGTGGCTGCCGGGGAAGTAGATTCGAAGCTTGTCAAGTTCGCGCAGGTACGCGGTGCGAGAATCGTTACAAACGATTTCAATCTGAATAAGATTGCGGAGTTGCACGGGATAAAGGTCTTGAACGTCAATGAGCTCGCGGACGCACTGAAGCCGGTTGTCCTGCCTGGTGAGGAGATCAGTGTGAGGATGATGAAACGAGGTAAAGAGCCTGACCAGGGAGTAGGATATCTGAATGACGGCACGATGGTCGTTGTTGAGGGTGGCAGCCAACTCTTAAACAAGACCGTGCCGGTAATCATAACAAGTGTGCTTCAGACGACCGTGGGCAGGATGATCTTTTCCCGAATCAAGTAGAACCTTTGGTCTGTTTCGATGTTTTCACGGAGAGTGAGCCATGGTTGGAGCAGTGATAGTAGGTGCAGGTGAAGGGAAGAGGATGGGTGGCAGGGGGAAAAAGCAGTTTGCCAAGGTTGGAGGCAAACCCGTTATCGCTTATACGCTTGAGGTATTCGAAAAGTCGCGTCTTGTGGATCACGTTGTGCTTGTGATCCCGCGGGATTCGACAGACTGGGTGAAGGAAGAAGTTGTAGAAGCGTATGGTTTCAAGAAGGTCCACGGTTTCGCCTACGGCGGCGAGACACGCCAGCAGTCGGTCTTCAACGGTCTTAAGGCGCTCAAGGACAAGACGAAGACCGTTGTGATCCACGATGCAGTGAGACCGCTGGTCTCGGAGACCCTGATCAAGCGTGTGCTTGATGCATGTAGAAAGGGCGGTGCGGCAATTACCGGTGTTCCCCCACGGGATACGGTAAAGAAAGTCGAGAGCGGCCAGATCGTCGGAACGCTGGACAGACGACTCCTGTGGCTGGCCCAGACACCACAGAGTTTTCATTATGACATCATCATGGATGCGCATAAGCGGGCCCAGAGTGACCGTTTTGAGGCCACCGATGATGCCGCACTTGTGGAGAAGTATGGGACGAAGGTCGTGATGGCGCTGGGGAGCTACACCAATCTCAAGATAACCTCGGATGAAGACATGCCCCTGTTTGAGTATTTCCTGCGGCAGGAGAACAGGCTGAAACTCCATTCGGCACAGAACAAGAAGCCGAGACAGAGATCGTCGCGCGGAAAGCGTCAGAGGTCACGGAGGAGATAGGCGGTGCTCAAGATCGGGATGGGTTACGACATCCACAGGCTCACTGAGGGGCGCAAGTTGATGATCGGGTGTGTCGAACTCCCGTCAGCGAAGGGGCTGGCCGGTCACTCGGACGGCGACGTGCTGGTCCATGCGATAATCGATGCCGTGCTCGGCGCGTGTTCCTTAGGCGACATCGGTTACCATTTTCCCGATGATGATCCCGAGTTTGAGGGAATTGCGGGGCGTGAGCTTCTGGGGCGGATACACGGCAAGATCGCGAAGATGGGCAGGGTCGAGCACATCGATTCGACAGTTGTCATGGAGCGGCCGAAACTGGCTCCGCACATAGAGGCAATGCAGGAAGCTATCTCGGGTGCGCTCAAGATTCCAATCGACAAGATATCGATCAAAGCCAAGACGGCTGAGGGATTGGGTCCGGTCGGCAGGGAAGAGGCCATCGAGGCGTACGCGGTGGCCCTGGTAGACCTCTGATGGTCCGGTGTGACCCGAGCGGGAGGACGCCATGACAGTTCTCGTTCTGATGGGAGGAATGTCGACGGAGAGGGAGGTCTCGCTCAATACGGGTGCTGCGGTCGCAGAGGCACTGGAGGCGGCCGGCCATACCGCACCAATGTATGATCTCGATCCGCGGGCCGGACGGGACGTATTCGATCTTGTAACGTCACATGTCTTGAGGGATGCCGATGTTGTATTCATTGCGCTTCACGGCGGAGAGGGCGAAGACGGCAGGATACAGGCGGTGCTCGATCTTCTCGGGATACCCTACACAGGATCGGGAGTTCGTGCGAGTGCCATCTGCATGGATAAGGCCGTGTCGAAAATCATCTTCGAGCGCCATGGGATACCGACGCCTGCCTGGGCGAGCATCGAGGGTGACTCCGGGGGTCCGGATGTTGCCGGACAGGCGATTTCGGACATAGGCGGGTTGCCGGTCGTGGTCAAACCCAATGACCAGGGTTCTACTATCGGTATCTCGATAGTGCAGGCGCACGAAGAGCTGGAAGCCGCAATTCGCCTTGCCGAGCGCTATTCGAGATGTGTAATATTGGAAAAATACATAGCCGGTCGCGAACTCAGTGTTCCCATTGTCGGGGACGAGGTATTCCCGGTAGTCGAGATCAAGCCGAAGCAGGGCTTTTACGATTACGAGCGTAAGTACACCAAGGGAATGACTCTCTACGAGTGTCCGGCCCGGATCGGGGACGATCTGTCCCGCAAGATACAGGATGATGCTGTGAAGGCCTATGAAGTGCTTGGTTGTGACGGTTTTGGAAGAGTGGATGTAAGACTTGACGAGGACGATATGCCCTATTTCCTAGAGGTCAACACGATTCCCGGGATGACCGAGACAAGCCTGGTTCCGATGGCTGCGAAAGCACGGGGGATGACTTTTCCCGAGCTTATTGATCGCATAACCTCGCTTGCACTTACGACGGCCGGAGTCAAGAATCAGAAATCCGGAGGTTAAGTCAATGGATTCAACCCAGATGCTTTTGAAGGACCTCACCGATGTGATGGGTATTTCCGGTTTCGAGCATGATGTCGCCCGTGCGATCGAGAAACACATGAAGCCCTTCGCCAAGATATCGCATGACAGGTTGGGGAGCATCATATGTAAAAAGGAGGGCGCATCTGCGGCTCCGAAGATAATGCTTGCCGCGCACATGGATGAGGTCGGCTTCATCGTAAAGCAGATAACAAGTGAAGGTTACATAAGGTTTCTACCGGTCGGCGGCTGGTGGGGACACGTGGTACTCGGCCAGCGGGTGATTGTCAAGACCAGGAAGGGTGACGTGGTCGGAGTGGTGGGCTCTAAGCCCCCGCATGAGCTTGAAGATGCCGAGCGGAAGAAAGTGGTCGACATAAAGGACATGCACATAGACGTAGGGGCGACACGTAAGTTCGATATCGAGAAGAAACTCGGTGTGAAGGTCGGGGATGCCATAGTGCCATCGAGTCCATTTGAGGTAATGGGAAATCCGAAGACCTATCTGGCCAAGGCCTGGGATGACAGGATCGGCTGTGCGATCATGATAGATGTCGTGAAACGCCTGGCGAAGCTCAAGCACCCCAACACGCTTTATGCCGTCGGTACCGTCCAGGAAGAGGTCGGCCTTAGGGGTGCACAGACAAGTGCGGCCGTGGTCGATCCGGATGTGGGGTTTGCCCTTGAGGTCTCTATCGCCCACGATACTCCCGGCTTTGGGACCGACGAGGTCGAGGCACTCGGTGCCGGGCCTGCACTGCTTGTTTATGACCGCACCATGATTCCCAATCGCAAGCTGCTCGATCTTACCCTGGATGTTGCCACGAAAAAGAAGATCCCCTTCCATCTGGCTTCGATTGCCAAGGGCGGGACCGACACGGGTAGGATCCATCTCAACAGGGCCGGTGTTCCTTCACTTGTGATAGGTGTTCCGACCCGGTATATCCACAGCCACATGGGGATCATCCACCGCTCCGACTATGATAACACCGTCAAACTGGTGACCGAGCTGGTGAGGGTGCTTGACAAAAAGACGGTGGCATCCCTGTAGAGAGCGATGATCAATCACTTTGCAGATACGTTCGGAGTTGCGAAGATCGGGATAGGTGTGGTTCACCTGCCCGCTCTTCCCGGTAGTCCCGATTTCAGCGGCGGTCTGACACCCGTGGTCGAGCGTGCCGTCGCCGAGGCTGCGCTTCTCCAAAAGGCCGGGTTCGACGGTCTCATAATCGAGAACTATGGAGACCTGCCGTTCTTCAAGGCAAAGGTCGGCCCCGAGACTGTTGCGGCTATGACGGTTGCCGTCCGGGAGGTCCGCAGGTCGGTCGAGATCCCTGTCGGGGTCAATGTCCTCAGGAACGATTACGAGGCCGCGCTGGCCATAGCGGCAGCATGCCGGTGTGAATTCATCAGGGTAAACATACTTGTAGGGGCCTTTGTGACACCCGAAGGTGTGATTGAAGGTGAGCCGGCGAGGGTCTTGCGCGAGCGCCGGCGAGTTGGCCCGGATATCAAGGTATTCGCGGATGTAATGGTAAAACATGCAGGTCCACTTGCGGCAACCTCCATCGTGGATGATGCACTTGATGCGGCGGAGCGGGGGAAAGCCGACTGTCTTATCGTCACCGGCCCGAGGACGGGGAGTCCTCCCACGGGTGAGGATCTCAAGGCTGTCGGCGCGGGGCTTGAGGAGGCCGGTCTCAGTGTTCCGGTGGTGGTCGGGAGCGGAATTACACCCTCGAATGCCGAGGCATTGCTTAAGTTAAGCAATGGGGTGATAGTCGGCAGTTACATAAGAAAACACGGCAGGGCCGGTGAGGAGATAGACTTTGAGCGGGCCCTCGAGATCGGCAACATCAAGAAGGAGGGGACGGGTTAGAAGTGGCACTTAAGATCTACGACACATTTGATGCCAGGAAGAAAGAACTGGTTCCCGTCAAGGACGGCAAGGTCGGGATGTACATGTGCGGTATGACCGTTCAGGACAGACCGCATGTCGGCCATATGCTTGCCTTTGTGTGTGGTGACATGATAAGACGCTATCTCGAATACAAGGGTTACGAGGTTACCTACGTGCAGAATTTCACCGATGTCGATGACAAGATAATCGCGCGGGCCAATGCTGAAGGTGTCGATTATACGGTGATCGCCGACCGGTACACACAGGAGTATTTCAAGTATGCGGATCTCCTCAATATAAAGCGTGCGACCGTTCACCCCAGGGCCACCGAACATATCAAGGACATAGTCGATCTTGTCGAAACACTTGTCTCCAAGGGTCTTGCATACGAATCCGGCGGCGATGTTTACTACGAGATTGCCAAGTTCGCGCCGTACGGCCGGCTTTCAAAGAAGAAGATAGACGAGCTCCAGGCCGGTGCGCGGGTCGAGGTCGGAGAGCAGAAACGAAACCCGATGGACTTCGCGCTCTGGAAAGCGGCCAAAGAAGGGGAACCTTCCTGGGAGAGCCCGTGGGGCAAGGGACGACCCGGCTGGGCGATAGAGTGTTCCGTTATGTCGACGAAGTATTGCGGTACGACTGTGGATATTCACGGTGGTGGCGAGGATCTCATCTTCCCGCATCATGAAAATGAGATTGCGCAGTCCGAAGGAGCGACGGGCCAGAAGTTTGTCAATTTCTGGGCCCACAACGGGCTTTTGAATCTTGTCGGTGAGAAGATGTCGAAATCGACGGGGCACTTCTTTGCGATCGAAGACATCGTCCGGGAGTTCGATCCCGATGTCATAAGATTCTACCTTCTCTCATCACACTACCGGAGCCCGATGGAGTTCAGCCGCGAGCGGCTGGCCGAGTCCAGGTCGGCGGTCCAGAGGATGGCCAATACCTTCAGGTCGGTCGAATCCTATGTCGGAGACGACAAACCCGAGAGATCGCTCGACGGCTTGAGCGGGAGCGATCTCGAATTCTGGAACAGGGTCACGGAGAAGGCGGCTCTCTTCTCCCAGGCGATGGATGATGACTTTAACTCTGCCGGCGGGATTGCGAGCATATTCGACATCGCCAAAGAGGTGAATCTCTACCTGAAGGCCGGTGAAGCGCCGACGAAGAAACTCGTCCTGTCATCAGCACTGGACACGATCAAGCAACTGGCCAACGTCTTAGGGATACTCCGCGGCTTGGGCGGTGAGATAATCCGGACCGATGATCTTCCTATTGAGGTCAGAGACCTGGTCGATGAACGATAATTCGGTACCAGCTTAGTAATTAATTATCCGTCCAGGCTGAAATACTCCTTACTAGCTGTTGACTTCTCTTATTGATTGCGGGTAGTCTCTTAGTGATGGGGAGAACGGGACGTGTGGTGATAGGGGGAATTCCCCACCATATCATTCAGCGCGGCAACCGCCGGCAGCGGATCTTCTTCTCGGCCAGTGATTATGAAGCGTATATCCAGGTCATCCGGGAGCGGTGTGACCGGCACAGTACAGAAATCTGGGCGTACTGCCTCATGCCAAACCACGTGCATCTGATAGCTGTACCCCACAGGCCCGAGGAGCTAGGTCGCGCAATCGGCGAAGCGCACCGCTACTATGCCGTGCGGGTTAACATGAAGAGAAACTGGGTTGGGCACTTGTGGCGGCAGCGGTTTTCGTCTTATCCCATGGACGAGGACCATCTTCTAACCGCTGCTCGCTACATCGAGATGAATCCGGTCGTAGCGCGTCTCGCAAGTAGACCGGAAGGTTGGCGTTGGAGTAGCGCTATGGCACATCTGTCGGCCCGTGACGACAATCTAGTTGCAGTCGAGCCTCTTCTCAAACGCGTGCCGGATTGGAGGGGATTTCTGGCGCACGAGTCGGGGAATACCGGTGTACATGAAGAGCACGAGGGAACGGGATTGCCTCTTGGTGACAGCGCATTCGTGGAACATTGTGAACAGCTGATGGGTAGGATTCTAAGGCCACAGAAGCGTGGCCCGAAGGGCCCATGGAAGCGCAAGCCTTGATGCGCCGACCATGTACACAGCTGGAACCGAAATTTGTAAGCTGGCACCGAATTATTGCACTTTGTTGCGACTTGCGGGGACCCCACAGGTGTCTGTAAATTGAGGGTAGGACGATGTTGACTATTACCGAGGATGGAGACTAATCGTGGAACCTACGGAATCCTGGCAGCGACTGATCGATCTCTTAAGACCTTTCCACGATCAGGCTGCAGCAACCGCGCGGCGCTTGAGCCGCTCGGCGGAAGACGGTGACGACCTCTTCCAGGAAGCCGTGATACGCGCGTACGATAAGCTTCCGGCCCTCCGTGATGAGTCACGCTTCAGGCCCTGGTTTTACTCGATTCTTCTCTCGGTGCACCGGAATCGTACCCGGCGTGGTTTCTGGCGTCGCTTCCTCTCTTTGGAGGGGAAGGACGGAAAATCCATAGATGTGGCCGGCGAGGATGGTGCGTCGTGGGATGACGAGCGACGGGGGGCGGAGCGAGTGTCCCGGGCACTTGCGGGTCTTCCCCCCGAACAACGGGAGGCCGTGGTCTTGTTCGAGATGGACGGATTCTCCATCGAAGAGATCTCAGCCATTCAGAAAGTCTCCCTTTCGGCGGTGAAGTCAAGACTATCCCGGGCGCGTAAGCGTCTCCGCCGGCACTACGAGAGACTTGGTTTTTCAACTCGAGGGGAACTCCCGGGGCGGGAAACCCCTGAATCAGGCGCCACATCGCTCTTTAAGGCGGTCCCGGTGAGCGGGGCCCTCAATACCAGAGGGTGTGGAAACCGGAGCGCGCCCCTACCGGAGGGTGAGATGCCATGAACTTCCCCAACGACAAGCATCGCAGACGCAAGGACTCCGACAAAATCGGTTCGGATCTCAAAGCGTTCAGCGAGCGAAGCAGGCGAGATTTACCCACGATAGACCAGACCGCGCAGAGACTATGGAAGCGCAATCTGCGCAGGTCCGAGGAGGGATTCACAATGAAGGTTCTTCATTCACTAAAGAGTCATCCGGCGGTGTCCGCAATCCTGGGTATCGCTGTTATTGCCGTCGTACTTCTTGCGATACCCATCTCCTACACCAGGACAACCGGATACCGGGCGACGCTCGAGATAGCGGATGCGACGGGTGTAGACGTCGAAACCGTTGCCGGTGAATTCGGGAAAGCCCTGGACACGGAGAATGTGAAACTGGCGGCAGGACCTCGGGGAGCAAGGATCTCCGCCGAGGTGCCGGTAAGATCGGCCGGAACGCTTGAGGGGATAGCCTCAGGTTTTGCCCAGGCTTTGGCTGAGAGAGGCGTTACAGCAACTGCCGGAGTCGAACCCGTGACCGAGCGCGTCACCGGGAATGTCTATGCTATGGCGGCCAACGGGATCATCGAGATCAGCATCAACAGCGAAGGCCTGACGGATGAAGAGATCGAGGATGAGATCCGCACCCAGCTCGAGGCTGCCGGCCTCGAGCCCTGTTTGGTGGATGTCGAAACAGGCGAGGGCGAGAAGCGGATCCAGATCGGACTCGAGCGTTGTCCGGAAGAATGGGCCGAAGGTACCGACATTCCGGTGAGGATCAGTATCGATGGTATGGAACCGCCTCCGGGTGGTGAGTGTGTGGGCGAGTGCGCGATAGAACTGCGGATCGATGCCGCCGAGACGACGCTGGAGGAGGCTGAGGCCGTGGCTCGCACGCGTCTTGAGGCCCTGGGTTTCGAAGATGTTACGGATATCGACGTGGAGGATTGCGGCGACTACTACTGCGTGCGTATAGGTGTCGAGGGCGATGTCTGCACCCTGGGTGGAGATGCCGATAGGGTTCTTGGAGCGCCACGTGCTGAATCGAAGACCCTGGGCGAAGTGAAGCAAGAGTTCACGGAGTAGCCCGGCGACAGCAGCCAGGCAATCACGGATATACAAAAGGGGCCGGAGTGATCCGGCCCCTAATTAGTAAACTGTCACCGAATTATTCTATCTGTACAGGGACTTTATGCCTCCCCAGCTCGACGGCTCATCCGCGCTCGCACCGCATATGAAGTAGGCTGTATCAGGCCCCGCAACAACAGTCCCGTCGTATGTGAAGGTCCAGACCACCGCGACCACATCGTACAGCCCGAGAATACCGAAGTCGAATGGGCCGTATGTCTCTCCCGGAGCTATCGGGTGAGTGGTAGTTTCGTAGTATGAGCAGTGAGGTCCTCCGTTATACCCGCATGTCCAATCGAGCGGGTGACTGCAGATCTCTATGGGTACCGGGTCCCACGTGTCGGGATCATAGACACAGATCTCCATATCGTTCACCGGATAGCCACCGGCCGTGATGTTGAACTTGTATACGGTCTCTATGCAGTCGCTCAAGCACGTGACGTAATCGAGAGACGGATCGCCCTGTGCTCCATCGCTCAGGCAATAAGCGACATCTCGAGCGGTACCGAAGTAGCTGCTTCCCGGGGTCCATCGGGGGACTCCCCAGTAGGTCCCGTCCCAGTAGGACTCGCAGTCACCGAAGACGGCAGCATCGTCCGTCATTACGATACCGCAGTAAGGAGTTGTCTGCCCCCAGTAGGTGTCCACCTGGAAACCAAGCGACATGTCTGCCTGGATGGCAACGGCGGGATTCAGATAGCCCTTGCAGCGGTAGCAGGTGTAGCTCCCCGGATCGTCATAGATCACATCTGTAATGAGCTCGCCCCATGTGAAGTAGACCACCACATCGGGAGTCACTCCGGGTGCGCACTCGGAGTAGTAGATGTTGACGTACACCCCGCTCGGATCCGTCCAGAGGCCTCCCCACTGACTCACATAAAACACCACATCGAGAATCTGCATACCCGCGAATCCATCATGCATTATACACCTGAAGATAAGTGTGCGGAGGCTGACAGTAGAACTCGACATCCAGCGGCGAGACCTCCACCTCAACCGGCAATTGGCTCTCAGTGGCCTCGAAGGCATACGCGCAAGCACCAATGGAAAAAACAATGACAAACAATAGCAACGTTCTCATGATTCCCTCCTTGTCTGGAACCTCTGGCTTTTTTGACGATTCCTTTTCCTGCAGGCACGCTCAGTCTGATAGGCCGCCAGCCGAGTCTAGCGGAACCATCACCTCCCACATCTGTTTCAATCACAACCAAACTAGCTAGCCAGGGT
>JALGZP010000103.1 GCA_025774845.1 bacterium | reverse complement strand
CTCGCAGAAGAGACCGTCCCTCTCAGGCTTGAAAGACCTGTAATTGATGGTCTCAGGCTTGGTCACCTCCCCGTATGACCACTGTCTGATGGTCTCCGGCGAGGCGAGCTGAATCCTTATTGCTGAAAATTCCACAGGGGTCTTTTCCCGTGCGTCCGTTGGTCTTAACACGGAGAATACCTCCCTAGCTACTCTTCGAGCTGGACATCCAGCCCGAGACTTTGAAGTTCTTTAACGAGAACGTTAAACGATTCCGGAATTCCGGGCTGAGGCGGGTTCTCACCTTTGACGATCGCCTCGTATATTCTCGATCTTCCCGACACGTCATCCGACTTGACGGTAAGAATCTCCTGAAGCGCATAAGCCGCTCCATAGGCTTCCAGCGCCCAGACTTCCATCTCTCCGAATCGCTGTCCTCCGAACTGCGCTTTTCCGCCCAGCGGCTGCTGGGTCACAAGCGAATAAGGACCAATCGACCTTGCGTGAATCTTATCATCCACAAGATGAGACAATTTCATCATGTAGATGTATCCGACAGTCACCTCCCTATCGAAGGGCTCCCCGGTCTTGCCGTCATAGAGCACGGCTTTCCCGCTTTCCGGAAGCCCGGCCTCGCTGAGAAGCTCCTTTATCTCAAGAATCGTTGCGCCGTCAAAAACCGGTGACGCAACGTGCAGATCAAGATTCTTAGCCGCCCACCCGAGATGTGTCTCGAGTATCTGGCCGAGGTTCATTCGCGAAGGAACACCGAGCGGATTGAGCACAATCTCCACCGGTGTGCCATCGGGAAGATATGGCATATCCTCCTCCGGGACTATCCTTGCAACGACCCCTTTATTTCCATGCCTCCCGGCGACCTTGTCCCCCACCGAGAGTTTCCTCTTCTTCGCGATGTACACCTTGACAAGCTTGACCACACCAGGTGGCAGCTCATCCCCGCGCGAGAGTCTCTCAATCTCTTTCTCGTAGGATCTCGAGACCTCATCGAGCGCGTCCTCCACGATCCTTACGAGCCGTCTCACCCGCGAGCAGGTGCTCCTGTCCTTGGTCGTGTCTTTCGTGAAGTCAACATCCGAGAGGTCGAGCTTGTTCAAGAGGCGTGTCGTGATCTTCTTACCCGGTTTGACCACTGTCTCGCCCTCGTGATTGAGGATCTCATTGGCGATCTCATCGACGAGCATCTCCCGTACCCTCTCGTCACGCTTGGCCAGAAGCCGCTTGATCTGCCGCTTCTCGGTCTTACGGAGCTCCTCCACTTCTTTCTTTTCGCGCTTCCGTACGGTCTCGTCCCTCTCTTTTCTCGAAAACACCCTGACATCGATCACGATACCGTCCATACCCGGCGGAGCCTTGAGCGATGCGTCTCTCACGTCGCAGGCCTTCTCCCCGAATATGGCCTTGAGCAACCGTTCCTCAGGTGTAAGCTCGGTCTCGCCCTTGGGCGTTACCTTGCCGACGAGTATGTCACCGGCCCTCACCCGTGCACCGATTCTCACGATCCCGCTCTCGTCGAGATTTCTCACGACCTCGTCGCTGACATTAGGAATTTCGCTTGTTATCTCTTCAACACCGCGCTTTGTCTCCCTCACCTGCAGCTCGAAGTCCTCAATATGGATCGAGGTCATCCGGTCGTCCTTGACGACCCTCTCGCTGATGAGGATTGCGTCCTCGTAGTTATATCCCCTCCAGGGCAGGAAGGCAGCGAGCACGTTGACCCCGAGAGCGAGTTCACCATCCTTGGTGGCCGGTCCGTCGGCAAGCAAATCCCCCTGCTTCACCCGGTCTCCCGCATTTACAACGGGCCGCTGATTTATGCATGTATCCTGATTTGAACGTCTGAACTTGGTCAGCTTGTAAACGTCGAGATTCGCCATCCCGAATATCTCATCAAGATCTCCCGAGTCCCCGTGGGAGACAACGATGCCATCGGCGGAAACCGAGTCCACGACACCTGACCTTCTGGCAAACACCATATCTCCCGAGTCAGCCGCGACCTTTCCTTCAAGACCGGTGCCGACAAGCGGTGCCTCGGTGATCAGAAGTGGCACAGCCTGGCGCTGCATGTTCGATCCCATCAATGCCCTGTTCGCATCGTCATGCTCAAGGAAGGGTATCAATGCAGCAGCCGCACTCACAATCTGCTTCGGGGATACGTCCATGAAGTCGACCTTGCCGGTTTCAACAACAGGGAAGTCACCTTTGTAGGAGGCGAACACCTTAGCGGCGGCGAATCTACCGTCCGGCTTGACCGGGGCGTTACCCTGGGCAACAACGTTCAGATCCTCCTTGTCCGCACTGAGATACTCCACCTCCCGGGTGGCGATCCCCTTGCTGACCTTTCTGTAGGGCGTCTCCAGGAAGCCGAACTCATTTATCCTCGCATAGGTTGAAAGCGAACTTATCAGACCGATGTTCGGCCCTTCGGGTGTTTCAATCGGACAGACTCTCCCGTAATGGGTGTAGTGAACATCCCTGACTTCGAATCCGGCCCTCTCTCTCGTCAGTCCACCGGGACCAAGTGCGGACAGCCTCCGCTTATGCGTCAGCTCCGCAAGGGGATTGGTCTGGTCCATGAACTGTGACAGCTGGCTCGAGCCAAAGAAGGTCTTTATTACCGCCGCAACGGTTCTCGCATTGACGAGATCCGATGGGGTCATCAGCTCCGTATCCTGGAGACTCATCCGCTCCTTGATGATACGGGCCATCCTCGTCAAGCCAATCGAGAACTGGTTGGCAAGAAGCTCACCCACGGAACGGACGCGCCTGTTACCGAGGTGATCGATATCGTCTGTGAAGCCCCTGTTGTCTTTCAGCACGAGGAGATATTCGATTATCTTGACGAAATCGGTCTTGGTGAGAATGGTCACATCGACCGGGATATCAAGTCCGAGTCTCTGGTTAAGCTTGTGCCTGCCCACCTTGCCGAGGTCGTACCTTTTGGGACTGAAGAACAGCCTGTCTATCAGTCCTTTCGCGGTATCTATTGTTGGAGGATCACCCGGGCGAAGCAGGCTGTAGATCTTCACCAGCGCCTCTTCCTCGCACCTGCTCGTGTCCTTCCGGAGGGTATTCCTCATCACGTCACTATCTATACCCACCCTGTCAGCCGTGACTGCCACAGAACTTATCCCGGCAAGTTTGAGTGATTCCAGCGATGCTGGGGTAATCTCCTCACCGGCCTCGAGAAGGATCTCGCCCGTGGACTTGTCAATCACGGTCTGTGCGCAGTACCTGCCGACCAGCGGGTGTTTGCGTCTCTTCTGTACCGCACCGACCTTTATGTTCTCGACATCATAGTAGAGCCGCAGTATATCGTCGGTTGTCGAGAAGCCTATCGCGCGCATAAGGACTGTGACCGGGATCTTTCGTTTTCTGTCAATGTGAACGTACATGATGTCGTTGACATCGAAGCTGAACTCCACCCATGAACCATGGTAGGGAATGATCCGCGCCGAATAGAGCCTCTTGCCGTTCGGGTGAATGCTCTCATCAAAGAAAACGCCCGGAGACCTGTGCAACTGGCTGACAACGACTCTCTCGGCACCGTTTATGATGAAGGTACCCTTGTCGGTTATCAGCGGGATCTCGCCGAGGTAGACCTCCTGCTCGATTATGTCCTTTACCTCTTTGCGCCCGTCGACGTTCTCCTTGACGATCAGTCTCAGTGTCGCCTTGAGCGGCGCAGCGAAGGTCACATCCCGTTCCTGACACTCTTCGATGTTGTACTTGGGCTCCCCTAAGACGTAGCTCACAAACTCGAGACTGTAGTTGTCCCTTGCATCCGAAATGGGGAACACCTCCGAAAACACCCTCTGCAGTCCTTCATCCCTTCTCTGCGCCGGCGTGATTTCAGCCTGCAGGAAATTCCTGAAGGAATCCAGCTGCACCGAGAGGAGGTTCGGAATCTCCATTATCTCGGTGATCTTGGAATAGCTCTTCCTTTTCAGAGTAACCATAAGGTCAACATACCCCCGGTATGCCGGGCCTACTTAAGTTCAACAGTGGCACCGACTTCTTCAAGCTTCGACTTGATTTCCTGGGCGTCCTCTTTCGCGATACCTTCCTTGACCGCTTTCGGGGCGCTTTCAACCAGGTCCTTTGCCTCCTTGAGGCCAAGACCGGTTATCGCGCGCACGACCTTGATCACTTGAAGCTTCTTGTCCCCGATCGCACTCAGGACCACGTCAAACGCGGTCTGCTCTTCCTCAGCTGCCGCCTCACCACCCGGTGCAGCCCCCGCAGCTCCCATCTGGACCGCCGCCATCGGGGTCACGCCGAACTTCTCGCTCAACGTCTTGGCGAGGTCCGCGAGTTCAAGTGCTGTGAGTTTCTCGATCATCTCGACGATCTTCTCAACACCACCTGTTTCTTCTGCCTTTGTCATCTCTCACCTCCGTAAACGCTTTAAGTTTTCTTCGAAGCCTGTTCAACCACCGAAATCAGGTCTCTCAATATACCTTCCACCGTCCATACGATCTGGCCCATCGGTGCCTGGACGGCACCTATCACCTGTGCCAGGAGCCCCTCTCTCGAGGGCAGGGCGGCGATCTCGCGCACCTCTTCAGGAGTGAACAGGCGCCCTTCGACATAACCGACCTTGAACGTGAGTTTCTGTGTCGCCTTCCGGAATTCCGCAAGCACTCTTGCGGGAGCGATCGAATCGGTCTCGCTCAAAGCAACCGCCACCGGGCCGTTGAAGTGCTCTTCAAGTTCTTCGATCTCGGCCCCTTTGACTGCAAGACGGGCAATTGTGTTTTTGACCACCGTGTACTCGACTGCAGCCTCCCTGCACTTGCGGCGCAGGTCGTTGGCTTCACTCACGGTCAGCCCGGTAAAATCCGCCAGCACAATCCCCTTGGCGGAACTCAACTTCCCTTTCAGCGTCTCGACTGCTTCGGCTTTTTCTGGTCTTACCATTTCTTTCTCCACCTGCTACATCTTCAAAGCAGCTGCCTCAACGGCGTGGTCGATTTTCACTCCCGGACCCATCGTCGAGCTCAAGGTCATACTCTTGATGTACTGACCCTTTGCCGCAGTCGGCTTGGCCCGGAGAAGCTCCCCCAGCAGTGTCTTGGCATTCTCCAGCAGCTGCTCGGGTGGGAAGGAGATCTTCCCTATCGCAACATGGACGTTCCCCGACTTGTCCACCCTGAATTCAACCTTGCCCGCCTTGGCTTCCTTTACCGCCTTGGCGACTTCAAAGGTAACAGTGCCGGATTTCGGATTGGGCATCAGGCCCCTCGGGCCGAGTATCTTGCCCAGCTTGCCCACTTCACTCATGATGTCAGGCGTAGCGATTGCAACATCGAACTCCGCCCAACCTTCTTTGATCTTGCCGAAGTACTCCTCGCTGCCGACGTAGTCGGCGCCGGCCTCCTCGGCTTCCTTCTCTTTTTCTCCGCGTGTCAGGACGAGTATCCTCACCGTCTTTCCGGTGCCATGAGGCAGTACCACCGTGCCCCTGACCTGCTGATCAGCCTTTTTGGGATCAACATTAAGGCGCACAACGAACTCCACACTCTCATCGAACTTGGCGTAGGTCGCCTCTTTGAGTGTGTCCACAGCTTCCGGAAGCGTGTGCAGTTTCTCCACGTCCAGTTTCTCAAGAGCTGCGTTGTAGCTTTTCCCTCTTTTCATTTCTCTCTAACCTGCCCTCACCCCGAAACCTCTATGCCCATGCTCCTTGCAGTGCCCAGCACCATCTGGACGGCAGCATCAACGTCATTGGCATTGAGATCCGGCATCTTCATCTTGGCTATCTCGACCACGTCGCCCATCGTGACGGTACCGATCTTGGTCTTGTTCGGCTCTCCGGATGCCTTCGCTATCCCGGCAGCACGCTTCAAGAGAATCGATGCGGGCGGCGTCTTGGTTATGAAACTGAATGTACGGTTCTGATAGACGCTTATTACTACAGGGATTATCAGTCCCATGTCTTTCTTCGTTCTCGCATTGAATGCGTTACAGAACTCCATTATGTTCACGCCGTGCTGTCCCAGCGCAGGACCGACCGGCGGCCCGGGTGTTCCATTGCCTGCCGGGATCTGAAGTTTGATAGTAGCAATCACATTCTTAGCCATGAGTCACTCCTAAACGTTTTCAACCTGCAGGAAATCCAATTCCACGGGGGTCGGTCTGCCGAAAATACTGACCATGACCTTTAGTTTTCCCCTTTCGGGATTGACTTCCTCGACAACCCCGCTGAAATCCGTGAAGGGGCCGTCTATCACTCTTACATGCTCACCCATCTTGAACGGGATCTCGGGGGTGGGTTTGACCTTCCCCGTGTCTATGGCGTCGAGTATTCTCTCAACCTCTTCGGCCCTGAGCGCCGTTGGACGGCCACCGACACCGACTACCCTCGATACCCCGGGTGTATTGTTTATCAGATGAAGCATCTCATCCGTCAGATCCATCTCCACCAGGATGTAACTCGGGAAGAACTTCTTGGTCGTGATTGTTCGTTTCCCGTTTCGCATCTCGGTCACATTCTCAGTAGGTATCACTATCCGTGACACACTCTCTTCCATTCCCTGCGTCATCACTGTTTTCTCCAGGGCAACCTTCACTTTGTTCTCATGCCCTGAATAAGTGTGAACAACGTACCATTTCAATGCCATCCTAGCTCACCACACCCATCGCCGCTCTACCTGCTGAGCAGCCTTCCTATCACTTGCGCGAGTCCCAAATCAACCAGCCCGATGAAGAAGGTCACGATCAAGATAGTTACGATCACAACCCCGGTATGAGCCCTGAGCTCAGCAACAGTCGGCCAGGTGACTTTGGTCAACTCTATCCGAACTTCCTTAAGAAACCTCTTCAGTCTTTCAAACATAAAAATCCCCCACCATGGGCAGAGAGTCTGCTAGCAGGACCGGTTATCTGGTCTCCTTATGCGGAGTATGCTTACCGCAAAACCGGCAGTACTTCTTGAACTCGACTCTGTCCGGGTGCTCCCTTCTGTTCTTCTTGGTCGTATAGTTACGCCGCTTGCACACAGTGCACGCCAGCGTGATTATCTCTCTTGCCACCGGTCTCTACCTTTCAGCCCGGTTGATTCAGGGCTATTCGAATATCTCTGCAACCACTCCCTGGCCTACCGTGCGGCCACCCTCTCGTACTGCGAAGGTCAAACCCTTCTCCATCGCTATCGGTGTTATCAACTCTACATCTATTGTCACATTGTCACCGGGCATCACCATCTCACGATCCTCAGGTAACTTGATGTTGCCCGTCACATCCGTTGTACGGAAGTAGAACTGAGGCCGGTAACCAGTG
>JALGZP010000102.1 GCA_025774845.1 bacterium | reverse complement strand
CGAGCCTGTCGGTACCGGTCTCATGATCGGCCGAGGTCATAACAACGGTACCGCCGAAATCCTTTACGGCACGCTCTATTCGCTCATCGTCCGTTGCAACCACAACCCCGGAGAGCAGTGAGGCCTCGGAGGAGCGTTCGTAGACGTGCTGGATCATGGGTCTGCCGGCAATCAGGGCGAGGGGCTTCCCGGGAAAGCGTGTTGAGCCGTATCGAGCAGGGATAACTCCTATTACGGCTTCCTTATCAGGCACCTATTCCGTATTCCTTCTTGCCTTTCTCGTAGAGATCGTCACCCGATGCATCAATCGCGACGATGGCGGGAAAGTCCTTAACTTCCATCCGCCGTATCGCCTCGGCACCGAGTTCAGGATAGGCGATCACATCCACCTTTGTAATCGACTTTGAGATAAGCGCACCGGCGCCGCCCACGGCCGCAAAGTAGACCGCCCCGTGTTTCTTCATGGCGTCCTTGACACTTTCAGATCTAGGCCCTTTGCCTATCATACCCTTGAGACCGTGCTCTATGAGAAGCGGTGAATAAGCATCCATCCGTCCCGAGGTAGTAGGTCCCGCGGCTCCAACGGCGTTTCCGGGCTTGGCCGGCGTCGGTCCCACAAAGTAGATAGCCTGCCCGGGCAGGTCAAACGGCAGGTCCTTGCCGCCTTCTATCAGGTCGACCAGTTTCTTGTGTGCGGCATCCCGCGCGGAATAGATGACACCGGTTATCGCTACCTTGTCACCTATTTTCAGGGTCTTTATGACCTCATCGGTCAGAGGTGCCGTGATATTCTTTACTTGTGCCATCGTAATCCTCCAGGCTCCTTATATAACTCTCTCGCCATGGCGTGAAGCATGGCAGTTTATGTTGACTGCAGAAGGCAGCGATGCGATGTGGCATGGATAGGTCTCCACGTGAACGTCGAGCGCCGTCACCCTGCCACCAAGGCCCTGGGGACCCACTCCGGATTCATTGATCCTCCGCAGGATCTCCTCCTCGACTTCGGCATAGAAGGGATCCGGATGCCGCTCCCCAAGCGGCTTTAGGAGCGCTTTCTTTGCAAGGAAAGCGCACTTCTCGAACGTGCCGCCTATACCCACACCGACAACCACCGGTGGACACGGATTGCCGCCTGAGGCGATCACCTTATCGACGACGAAGTTCTTAACGCCTTCGATACCGTCGGCTGGTTTTAGCATGCAGACTCCGCTCATGTTCTCACTGCCGCCGCCCTTCGGCGCCAGCGTCACCTTGACCTTATCCCCGGGGACGATCGAAAGGTGCAGGACCGGAGGTGTGTTATCCCCGGTATTCACTCGCTTTATCGGGTCGGAGAGGATTGACTTTCTCAGGTAGCCCTCGGTGTAGCCGCGCTTGACGCCATCGGCCAGCGCATCATTGAGATCGCCGCCCACAAGGCATACATCCTGGCCGAGCTCGAGGAAGATCACCGTGAAGCCGGTGTCCTGGCAGATCGGGATCATCTCCTTCCGGGCGATCTCGGCGTTTTCGAGCAACATCGAGATTATCTCCTTGCCCGTCGGTGACTCTTCAACATCGAGCATCTTCTTTATGTACTCGGTCTCCCGCTCACCCAGCTCGCAGTTCGTTGAGATCGCGAGATCCCGTACGGCATCACCGATCTGCTTGACATCAACCTCTCTCATGCATCAATCCTCCATCCTTAAAGATATAGATTAGAGTTCATGCTCTAGGACAATGACTCGTTTGGAGCCGAGACCGTCCTTTGTGATCTCGATCTCGCTCGCACCTGGTCTCTCATGCTCCCCGGCAAGCGAAAGGAAATTGTCAACGGGTTCAATGGGAAAACCGAGTGATTCGGTCTTGAAATGCATCGGGATCGTTACGGCCGGTGAAAGCGCCTTCATCACTTTGAGCGCTTCCTTTGGGCCTATGGTGAAGAAGCCGCCAACGGGGATCAGGAGCACATCGACTTTGCCGATGGCACCCAGTTCATCACCTGAAAGCGTGTGGCCGAGGTCGCCCAGGTGACAGACTCTCAAGCCGTCGATATCGATTACGAATATGACGTTGGGCCCGCGTTCCTTGCCCTTCGTCTCGTCATGATAGGTCTTGACACCCGTTATCGCGAGCCCCCCGGCTTCGTGCTTGCCCGCCTTGGTGACACACTCGAATCCTTCGGGCAGGCCCTTAAGACAGAAGTGATCCTCATGCTCGTGACTGGCGGTGACGATGTCCACCGTCTCAGTGATGGGTTTGTAGCCGACTGCTCCGTCGTAGCTACCGCTCTCGTAGGGGTCGGTAAGGATCCTGGTTCCGGAGTCTGAGGTCAAAACAAAGGCAGAATGGCCGAGCCATCTTATCTTCATATCTCCACCTCCCTGGTAAGCCAGCACACAACTAGAACCTAAAGCAAACCGGAAGTGCTTATCCGAAACAAGTTAGGAACAGCCGTAAGGAACTACCTAGGCGTACACACTGACTTTCTTCTTGCTTTTTCCCTGTCTCTCAAACGCAACCTTGCCGGTCACCAAAGCAAAAAGCGTGTTGTCCTTTCCCATTCCGACATTTTCACCGGGAAGAAATCTCGTGCCCCTCTGCCGTACGATAATTGTGCCGGCGTTTATCTCCTGCCCAGCGTGACTCTTGATCCCGAGTCTCTGCGACTGGCTGTCACGGCCGTTGCGGGAGCTACCGACACCTTTCTTGTGCGCCATAACCCGTAATACCTCCTCAGACCACGATCTCGGATATCTTGATCTCAGTATAGTCCTGCCTGTGGCCTCGCTTGCGCCTGTAGAACTTACGCCTCTTGTACTTGGCCACAATCACCTTCTTTGCCTTGCCATGGGCCACAACATCGGCGACGACTTTGGCACCCTCGACAATTGGGGTACCGACGTGGACGTCCCCGTTCGATCGCACGGCGTAGACGCGGTCGAAAGTCACCTGTGAGCCCACCTCAGCCTTGAGAAGCGGCACCCTAACGTGCTCCTCAGGCTCCACCTTAAGTTGTTTTCCGCCAACATCGATTATTGCGTACATATACCTCTCCGTATTATAGTCTACTAGTTTCCTATCTAACCAGACCGACCCCCTACTGTCAAGCCCTATTTCCCCCCAGGACGCCTCGGGGTCAGGTCTTGAAATTAAGTGTCTTGGAGCGGTGCCGGTTCAAATCCCGTGTGGTGCACCAACCATCGTTAAGGGATACTATCGCATGAGGACTATCTTCTTACTGTCCTCGAAGTCCCCGGCCTTAATGCGGATGAAGTAAGCTCCCGGCCCGGACGGGTGGCCGGACTCGTTTTCGCCCCTCCACACCAGGGAGTGTCGCCCCGCAGGCCAGATCTCATCAGTCAGTATGCGCACCAGCCTTCCCCTGGCATCATAAACCTCCAGCCGTACTTCCCCAGGCCGTGGAAGATCAAAGGCTATCACGGTTCGTTCACCGAACGGGTTGGGCCTGTTCTGTCTCAAGGCGTAGGTTGCAGGGGATTTTGCAGGGCTGGCGCCTGCAAAAGTGTTCTCAACACTCGAGGCTTCCCCTTCGTTACCGGCGAAGTCGGTCGCGCTCACATGGTAGTGGTCGTAGAGATGACCGGTGACGTCCATCATGGTGTTGATTGTATAACCGACGATCGTGGCAGACGAATCCAGGTCCGAAGCACTCGAGCCATAGACGGTGAAGTAGTCAAAGTCTTCATCTGGAACTTCTTCCCACGCGAGATCGGTTGGTGAGCTCATTATCAAGCCAGGAGGCGGTGCAGGCGCAAGGTTGTCGACCGAGTAGCCGCTGTCGGCATAGGAGTCGAAGTATTCGAAGGGATCCGTGGATGCAGCCCTGATAAAGAATATAGACCAGCACACTCCCTGATCGGTTGAATCACAGAGCGTCGGTACAACATATTGATACAGCGATTCGCCATGCGCTGGGGCAGTTCCACAGTAGTCCCATCCGGATTGCTGAAGAACACTGATACGGCCGCTTCTTTCACGTGCATCCCTGTCCGGAGGTCCCCCTGTGGCCAGATACTCATCCTGCCTCCGATAGACCTCGTAGCCCGTGATGTCAACAGTATCGCCGGGAGCGTCGTACAGCGTCCTCTCCCAGGCAATCCGCACGCTCCGGCCCTGGTCATTTCCAATATCGGAGATAGCCGCGATGAACGGAAGCCAGCCGATGCAACCACGTCCGTAAGGTCCGACTGGGCCGCAGGCTGCGCGTAGACAGGGGGAATCCGATCTTAGCCAGTAATCTCCATTGTCGGGATCGCAGAAGCCCGGATCAGCGGAGAAGTTCCCGCTCAGCGTGTCCTGGCCTTCCAGGCATTCTATGTAGTCGCCGCCTGCATTGCCGTATACATCAGAGCAGGTAAGGGCCGGATTCGACACACCTGTGCACGACACCGCTTCTCCCAGGGTGCTGAATGCAATGATCGTGTTGGCAATGGTCGGAGATGAGTTGTGGAGTTTTAAGCCGCCACCTGAGATCCCGGCGGAGTTTCCGTAGAAAGTACAACTTGAGAGAGACGGGCTGCAATCATCAGCACTCAGTCCGCCTCCTGCTCCTCCAGTGGCCGAGTTACCAGCGAAGACGCAGCTGTCAAGGGTCACAACAGATCCTTGGCCAATCCTGGCTCCCCCGGAGTTCAAGGCGGAATTCTGAATGAATGAGCAACTGGTCAGCGTGACCCCGGACACCCATGTCATAAGACCGCCACCGTATTGAGCGCATGTGTTGCCGGTGAATGTGCAGTTACTCAGACCCACTCCCGAACTGTTGACACAATATACCCCCCCGACGGAATTCAAGGCGGAGTTACCGGTGAACGTGCAACTGTCCAGCTGCGGTGAGGAAAAGTAGGCGTAGAAACCGCCGCCGTCTATGGATGCGCTATTGCTCGTGAAGTCACAGCCGGTCAACGTGGGTGAGGGTGTGCCATACGAGAAGAAGCCGGTCCCGCTAGTCGCTGAGTTGTCTGAGAAGACGCAGTCAATGACAGTCAGCGCCGATTCCTTGCACATCAGACCTGCAGCGTTTGAGGCGGTTGAGTTATCTGTGAAGTGGCAGCTCCTGAAAGCCAGGGACGAAGAGTCGCACCACGCTCCCGCCCCCGCATCACCCAGCCATCCCGGGCCCGTCAGTCCTCCTGTGAGTGTAAACCCAATCACGCTGGCAGTGCTGTCAACGTTGTTACAGATCAGAACCCGTCCCAGCGAGTCGGCGTCGATGGTTACACAGTCGTACTGGCCGGTCTCACTCAGGAGGGTAACACCTGACTTCATGAGGATGTCGTACTCCTGGTAGGTCCCACATGTCACAAGCACGGTATCCCCCGCAGATGCGGTATCGATGCCTGCCTGAATCGTGGGAGCGTCTGTTGGTACTACCCAGACACCCCCTTTGAGACACCCGGGGCCAAAGGCACCCACCAGACCACAGCCGGGAAGCGACACACACGGCGAGGTTTCACTCACGCGAAAGTCACCGCTGTCCGGGAGGCAGAAGCGAGGATCCGCGGAGAAGTTATCATTGAGCGTGTCCTGCCCCGCGATGCACCCTGTCCAATCTCCGCCGCTATTACCATATACGTCACAACACGTAAGCGTGGGATTCGACACACCTGTGCACGCCACTGCCTCTCCCTGACTGCTGAACGCAATGATCGTGGTGGCTATGCTCGGAGATGAGTTGTAGAGTCTTAAGCCGCCACCTATGGTCCCAGCAGAGTGGCCATGGAAAGGGCAATTTGAGAGAGACGGGCTGCAATCGTCAGTAAACAATCCGCCCCCTTCTCCAGTGGCCGAGTTACCCGCGAGGACGCAGCTGTCGAGAGTCACCCCAGAATTAAGGCCGAATCTCGCTCCGCCGCCGTGCAATGCAGAATTCTGAATGAGTGAGCAATTCGTCAGCGTGACCCCGGACTCCCATGTAAAGAGGCCACCACCATATAGACTGCCTGTGTTGCCGGTGAATGCGCAGTTGTCCAAACTCACTCCCGGACTGTTGGAACAATACACCCCACCGGCGGAGTTCAAGGCGGAGTTACCGGTGAATATGCAACTGTCGAGCTCCGGTGAGGAAAAGTAGGTGTAAAGACCGCCGCCGTCTATGGATGCGCTATTGCCTGTGAAGTCACAGCCAGTCAACGTGGGTGATGGTGTGCCATATGAAAAGAAACCGCCGCTGCTAGTCGCTGAGTTGTCTGAGAAGACGCAGTCGATGAGAGTCAGCGCCGATTCCTTGCACATCAGACCCCCGGCGTTTGATGCGGTTGAGTTATCCGTGAAGTGGCAGTTTCTGAATGCAAGGGACGAGGATTCGCACCATGCTCCCGCGCCGGCATCATCCAACCACACCGGGCCTGTGAGCCCCCCTGTGAGCGTGAATCCGATCACGCTGGCAGTGCTGTCAACGTTGCTACAGATGAGAGCCCGTCCCAGAGAATCGGCGTCGATGGTCACACAGTCATACTGACCCGTCTCACTAAGGAGGGTGACACCCGACTTCATAAGGATGTCGTACTCCAGGTAGGTCCCACATTCCACCAGCACGGTATCCCCCGCGGATGCCGAGTCGATACCCGCCTGGATCGTCAGGGCTTCACTGGGTACCTCCCAGGTTTCCGCGTGGAGGGCGCTTCCGAAGCATTCAAGCAGAAGCAAAGCAAACACGGCAACGGCAATCCTATGCATACTCATGGTTGGACTCCTTGTCTGCGAAGGTGGTCGGCCCTAGCCGTAGTCTGCGGGCAGGGGCAGGAAGCCAGAATCCAATTCATGCGTGCGGACATCATCGGCTTGCCGCCCTCCAGTACCGGAATACAGGGCTCTGAATACAAAAACTCAGCTCTTATGCGCAGTGAGTGTACCACAGATCTCGAAGAACATCAAGTTCCTGCGCCTGCCGGTGTGGGACGAAGGTGAGATAAGGTACCCCCTGCAGGTGACTGGTTCAAAGGAAGAGTGGCAATATGAAGCTGGCCAACACCGCGTCCGATCACGTCATAACGGTGCAGCTTCCGCCTGGGCATCCTACGCTCTCCGGGCAAGGCCATCTCCTGCAACCACTTAACGATATGGTTCAAATCCCGTATGGTGTACCACTTGCGGCTTCTCAGAATCAAGGATGCTGGTGCAGGACTCCGACCTACAGGAATCATGTTGATCGACACCGGAGGCAATGCTACCCTTGTGTTCTACGCTAACGCAAGGAGCAGCTGGATGAGACACCTGAATCTTGATACTTCGGTGACCGGGGACAGGTTTATCTGTAAAATACTGATAGTACTCTTATGTGTCGCTGCGGTGGTCATCACGGGATGCGGCGGTGACGATGGTACAAGCTCCGGGGGTGGTGGCTCCGGTGCGATGGGTTTCCCCACTCCCC
>JALGZP010000004.1 GCA_025774845.1 bacterium | reverse complement strand
ACATAGACGTGTGTGCCCGGCTCCTGCTTGAGGGCGCGCCGATGAGTACGCTTGTGGCGAGGATCAGGACGAGAGATGAACTCCTCGACAACCACCTGGCGAGGGTGGTGGTGAGCAAGGACGGCCATGCGCTGATGTTTTCACGATCCACAATCCCCTTTCCCAGAAAATACCTTGATCGGGGAGTCGATGTGGATTTAGACTCTTCAACGTATTACAGACACATCGGAATATATGGTTATACGCGATCCACCCTGGAGATGCTCGGGGAAGCCGGGGTCTGCGAGCTCGAGGAGCTCGAATCCCTCGAGCAGCTTCGAGCGCTCTGGCTCGGTATCGCGATCAGGGTGGGAGTGGTGGATGAGGTTGGCCCCTGCGTGGACGTGCCCGCAGACATCGCACGGATTGAAGCTGCGATGGGCATGGGAGACGGGGTGTAATGGCAAAGTACATCTTTGTTACGGGCGGGGTCGTTTCCTCTCTCGGAAAAGGCATTGCCGCTACTTCCCTGGGTATGTTGCTCAAGCGGCGGGGCCTGCGAGTCACAATCCAGAAACTCGATCCCTACCTCAATGTCGATCCCGGCACAATGAGCCCGTTTCAGCACGGTGAGGTCTTTGTCACCGACGACGGGGCCGAAACCGATCTCGATCTCGGTCACTACGAGAGATTCCTCGACGAAGATCTGTCGCGCAACCATAATGTGACGGCCGGCCAAGTCTATGATTCGATCATCGCACGTGAACGGAGAGGTGACTATCTCGGCCGCACAGTGCAGGTGATACCGCATGTTACGAATGAGATAAAAGCGAGGATAAAGAAGGTCGGTGAGAGCCGGGATGTCGATATCTGCATAACCGAAATAGGCGGTACGGTTGGTGACATAGAAAGCCTGCCCTTCCTTGAATCCATAAGACAGATGAGACTTGAAATGGGCAGGAACAACACCGTTTTTGTTCATCTCACACTTGTCCCCTTTATCGAGGCCGCCAAGGAACTAAAGACCAAGCCTACACAGCACAGTGTCCGCGAGCTTAGGGAGATCGGTATACAGCCGGACATCCTGCTGTGCCGGACTCAGCGGCATCTTACGGAGGAAGCCCGCCAGAAGATCGCGCTTTTCTGTAACGTAAGGAAAGAGGCCGTGATTGAGGCCAGGGATGTCGGGAGTGTCTATGAAGTCCCGCTTGTTTTCCATACGGGCGGGATGGACAGTCTTGTTGTTTCACTGCTCCGGCTCACGTGTCCCGAACCCGATCTCAGTGACTGGATTACACTTGTCGAGAAGATAAAGAACCCCGGCGGTGAAGTAAGCATCGGCATTGTGGGTAAATATGTCGATCTCCTGGATGCGTATAAGAGCATAAACGAAGCCTTCATTCATGCGGGAATCGCAAACGATGTCAGAGTCAATATGACGTGGATCGCATCAGAGCAGGTCTCTCCCGAGACGGCCGATGAGACGCTCCGCGGTTTCGACGGGATCCTGATCCCCGGTGGATTCGGTGAGCGCGGGACGGAGGGCAAGTTCGAGACGGTGAGGTATGCCCGGGAAAACAGGGTTCCCTTCTTTGGTATCTGTCTCGGCCTTCAGTGTGCGGTGATCGAGTTCGCGCGGAACGTATGCGGGCTCGATGGTGCGAACAGCTCGGAGTTCGATGCGGCCACTCCATATCCCGTGATCGATCTCATGCCCGAACAGAGACAGGTTTCCCAGATGGGAGGGAGCATGAGGTTGGGAGCTTATCCGTGTGAGGTCAAAGAAGGGACACGGGCTTACGCGGCGTATGGCGGCAATAGGGTGAGTGAACGGCACAGACACAGATTCGAGTACAACAACCTCTTCCGCGAGGTGATGGTCCAGAAGGGGTTGTTTGTGAGCGGGACTTCGCCGGATGAGAACCTCGTCGAGATTGTCGAGATCGTCGATCATCCGTGGTTTGTGGGTTGCCAGTTTCATCCCGAGCTCAAGTCACGACCGGGCCGGCCTCATCCGCTCTTCAGAGAGTTCATAGCGGCGGCCAAGGCGTACAAGACCCGGAGCAGCCTCCTTGTCGGAGGTGATGTCGGGAAATGACCGCGCCTGCAGTGAATGTATCGGGGACCGAGGTGGGTGGTGAGAGGTTCACCGTAATAGGTGGACCGTGCGTCATAGAGGATCTCGATATCTGTCTCGCGACCGCCCACGCGCTTAAGGCTTCAGCCGAGAAGTACGGGCTCAACTTCATTTTTAAATCATCTTTCGAGAAAGACAACAGATCAGACGTTTCCTTCTATCGTGGTCCCGGTCTTAAAGAAGGGCTCAGGATTCTCTCCGAGGTGCGGGAAAAGACAGGTGTGCCTGTGCTTTCGGATGTTCACAGTCGCGAGCAGGTCAGACCGGCGTCAGAGGTGCTGGATGTCATCCAGATACCTGCCTACCTGAGCCAGCAGACGAGCCTCGCCTTACTTGTGGGAGAAACCGGGAAACCCGTCAATGTCAAGAAAGGACAGTTTGTTGCGCCTGAGGATATGCGTGCCGCGGTTTCAAAGATAAGGAGCACCGGTAATAACAACATCATTCTCACCGAGCGCGGCAGTTGCTTCGGCTACCGGAGGTTGGTGGTCGATATGAGATCGCTACCGATAATGCGGTCGCTCGGATGCCCGGTGATTTTCGATGTGACCCACGCCATAAGGATCTATGGCAAGCCGAGCGCGGATGAGTCCGGTGGTGAGCCCGCCTTCGTACCGGCGCTTGCGCGGGCGGCGGTGGCATGCGGGATCGACGGACTGTTCCTCGAGACGCACCCGGAGCCCGCTCGCGGAAAGTGCGATGCCGCGAGCATGCTCGAGCTCTCCGAGGCGGACGCCCTGCTTGAGCAGGTCTCGGCGATAGACCGCCTGGTAAGGACATTTGAACAGAGGTCATGATGGGAGAAACCAAACCCAGAGTCCGGATGTTCGGTATGGATGTGGATGGTGTACTCACGGATGGCGGTATCTATTACGGTGATTCGGGACTTGAGTTAAAGCGGTTCAACGTACAGGACGGTATGGGAATCACCCTCTTAAGGAAGGCGGGTATAATACCCTTCATAATAACCGCGCGTACGAGTGAGGCTGTTAGGAGACGCGGTGAAGAGCTGGGAGTAACGGAGATTCACCAGGGAATCAGAGACAAGCTGACATGCCTCAAGGGTCTTGCCGAAGGCCACGGCGTTTCTTTTCAAGAGATTGCCTTTGTCGGTGATGACCTCGCCGATCTTGAGGTGCTGGGAAGCGTCGGCCACCCGATTGCGGTTGCCAATGCGAGGGATGAGGTCAAGCGTGCGGCGACGTTTGTGACGCTGTCGAGTGGAGGCACGGGAGCTGTGCGGGAAGCCTGCGAGTACGTGATAAGACTTAACGGCTATGACCAGGAATCAATGCTGGGTTTGTTGATGAAGGACGAGTGACCGGAGGTCCGACGTGCATAAACACAAGCGACAGAGCCGGGTGGGCACCAATGGCCTGGACAGCGAGGTACTCGAGACTGCCAGAGAGGTCATAAGAATTGAGGCAGGGGAGATAGCCCGGCTTGAAGACAGGCTCGGTGAGGAATTCGTCGATGCCGTGGATGCGATTACGTCGTGCATAGAACGTGGCGGCAAGGTGATTGTGACAGGCATCGGCAAGAGCGGTCTCGTTGCCAAGAAACTTGCTGCGACTATGAACAGTACGGGGACGACCGCTTTCTTTCTTCATCCATCTGAGGCAGTCCACGGCGATGTGGGCATGGTCAGTGCGAGGGACGTCGTCATCGCGATCTCAAAGAGTGGGAAGAGCGAGGAGCTTGCTGCCCTGCTTCCTACCTTCAGGCGGCTGGGGACGGCGATAATCGCACTCACGGGTGATACTGAGTCCGACCTGGCAAAGGAGAGTGACATTGTCCTTGACGTCAGTGTGAAACAGGAAGCCTGCCCCTTCGATCTTGCCCCGACCGCTTCGACCTCCAGCGCCTTTGCAATGGCGGATGCGCTTGCGATTTCGATATTCGTCGTCAGGGGTCTCAAACCCGAAGATTTTGCGTTTCATCACCCCGGAGGGGCCCTCGGCAAGCGGTTGCTCCTCAAAGTGAGTGACATCATGCACACGGGGGAGAACATGCCGATCGTGAAGGAAAGCGCCACGATGCGGGATGCCCTGATGGAGATCATCGAGAAGCGGCTCGGCATGACCGGGGTTATGGATGATGACGGCAAACTCGTCGGGATTATTACCGATGGTGATATAAAACGCATTTTGATGGGACACCCGGATGTCAAGGACATCCGTGAGATCAAGGTCGGGAGCGTGATGACCAGGAATCCGAGGACAATCGACAGGGAAGCCCTTGTGGCGAGGGCTATCCAGAAGATGGAGGCTGATCCCGGGCGTCTGATCACGTGTCTTATGATAGTGGATGGCAAGGGCTACCCGATCGGCATAATCCACATGCATGACTGCCTCAGAACCGGGATTGCGTAGGTCAGGCTCATAATCTGGCATAGATTATGCTTGACATTGGCACGCACCTCGTCTAACATCTACGTGGGAAGCAAGACGCTACTGGTCCTGCCCGTTGGGGATAGTGATGTTTAGGAAGCTCCGCAGGTTCCTGGCCTACATTGTGGTGGCGGGTCTTATCAAACTTGCAGAGATATTGCCGAGACGCATCGGGACCGCTTTGTTCGCCTGGTTCGGGGCCGCCGCCTACCGGTTGATGGCGCGTTCCCGGGGTGTCGCACTTGCCAATTTAGAGCTTGTCTACGGTTCGACTACTCCCGATACAGATATAAGGAGGATTGCGCGCGCGGCGTTTAAAAATCTCGGGCGATTTGCATACGATACGGCAAGGATGAGGAAAACAACTCCCAAGACAATACAGAGTATTGCAGGGATCACCGGCAAGGAGCATCTCGACAGGGCACTTGCACGCGGGAAGGGTGTGGTAGCTCTTACCGGGCATGTCGGTAACTGGGAGCTACTCGGTGCATACTGCGCCCTGATGGGCTATCCTCTGACCGTGCTTGCTACCGGCATGAAGGACTCGCGGCTCAACGGTCTTTTGCTGGACGTAAGGCGCAGTACCGGGCTGAAGGTTGTTGAGCGTTCGAAAGGCCTGCCGGCGGCAATGCGGTGCCTCAAACGCGGTGAGATGCTGGGAGTTCTGATCGACCAGGATACATCGGTGGAAAGCGTTGTCGTGGATTTTCTCGGACAGCCGGCGAAGACTCCTGTCGGACCCATCAAACTTGCTTCGAGAATCGGTGCGCCCGTTGTACCGATGGCCATGCTGATGTCAGATGAAGGTGACTACCGGGTTGAGGTCAAGGAACCGATCACTGTCGGGGACAACGGATCGTCGCTTGAACAAGATGTTGAGAAGTGCTCCAAGGCAATCGAGGAGTTCATACACAGGAAACCGTCACAATGGGTGTGGATGCATAAGAGATGGAAATCGGTGCTTTCAGATATGTACTCGTAAAGCCGGTCATTGGCCTGATTCTGGCGGGTCTCGTGATTGCGGGTGCCTGCTCGAGGGAGGAGCCCGGAGATATTATTGAGGAGCGGACCGAACCGCTCCCCGACCAGGTGATCTCGGATTTTAAGATAACGGAAACATCGCTGGGCAAGAAGGACTGGACGATGGAGGCGGAGAAGGCTTACCTCTATGAAAAGAGAAACCTCCTGGAGGCCAGAGTGGTCGAAGTCACTTTCTTCAGCGTAGAGGGTGTCGTTCGGTCGGTCCTCAATGCCGATTATGGCAGGATCAACCGGTACTCGGGTGACATGGAAGCCAGAGGTAACGTCGTGGTTACAGGATCGGACGGCGTCGTGCTCGAAACGCGTAGTCTGACGTGGGACAGTGCGACGAGACAGATAGCGTCGGATGATTCAGTCAAGGTGATACGAAACGAGGATGTCTTGACCGGTTGGGGTTTCAAGGGGGATCCCGACCTGGGGTCGTTCAGCATCCTGAGAGATATGAAGGCAACAATCAGGGCAGGACAGCAAGTCACGGAAGGCGGACAGCCAAATGGCTCAGGCACTCAGAACTGAAAATCTGGTCAAGTCCTACAGAGGACGACGAGTAGTCGACGGCGTGTCGATCGAGGTCAACCAGGGTGAGATCGTGGGTCTCCTCGGCCAGAACGGCGCCGGAAAGACGACCAGCTTCTATATGATGATGGGTCTGGTCCGGCCCGAGGGCGGTTCCATCTTTCTGGATAATACCGACGTAACGGATCTTCCGATGCACTTAAGAGCGAGGATGGGGCTGGGATATCTCTCGCAGGAACCTTCCGTGTTCAGGAAGTTGACTGTGAAGGACAACATCAAGGCGATTCTCGAGACCCTGGACATCACATCAGATGAGATCGCAACGAGACTCGAAGCACTGATGAACGAGCTGGGTATAGCACACCTGAGGAAGTCAAAGGCATTCATGCTCTCGGGTGGTGAGAGACGAAGGCTGGAAATCGCCCGGGCACTCGTGACACGCCCCAGCTTCATGTTGCTTGACGAACCGTTTTCGGGAATCGACCCGATCGCCGTTGCGGACATCCAGTCCATTGTCGCCGGTCTCAAGGACAAGGGGCTGGGTTTGCTCATAACGGATCACAATGTGAGGGAGACACTTTCGATTACAGATCGTTCATATATCATGGCGGAAGGCAAGATCCTGGTACATGGTGTACCCGAAGACCTGGCTAATGATCCAGTTGCAAGGGAAGCCTATCTCGGCGAGAAGTTTTCGCTTGGCTGAACCTGAGTAATGCGGGGGTAATCTAAATGGATATGAGACCTGAAATGCGGCATGAGCTGAGACAGAAGCTGGTCATGACGCCCAAGCTGCAGCAAGCTATCAAACTGCTCCAGGTTCCTGCGCTTGAACTCCAGCAGATACTCAAGGAAGAGTTGACCGTAAACCCGTTGCTTGAAGAGCCTGAAGAAGGTGAGGACGATCTCCAGGAAGAACAGGTTCGTGATAACGACGGTGAGGACGAGGGAGAGTTCAAGGCGAGTGAAACTGAGATCGATTGGGACCGCTATCTCAAGGACGGGTTCGAGATGGGTGCGCGCGCGTCCGGAGAGAGGGAGGAGATTGAGGAAGGCTATGAGCGCGTTCCGGTCGTTAAACTCACGCTTGAAGACTATCTCACATCCCAGCTCAGGATAGCGACCGATTCGGAAGAAGACATCAGGATCGGGGAGTTCATAATAGGAAGTCTTGACAGAAACGGGTTCCTGACGATCTCAACCGAAGAGATTGCGCGGTTGCTGTCGGTGGATGAAACCGTAATCACCAGGGTCCACTCGATGATCAAGACCTTCGATCCCCCCGGCATCGGCGCCTCAGACCTTCGCGAGTGTCTGATGATTCAGATTTCCCAGGACGGGCTTGAAGACAGTCTTGCCTGGATACTCGTAAAAGATCATCTGGATGATTTCCTGCAAAAGCGCTACCCGGACATAGGCCGCAAGCTCCATAAAACGGTCGGGGAAGTGCAGGCCGCTGCGGACGTGATTTCGAAGTACGACCCCCGGCCCGGCACGCGATACTCTGCCGACGAGCCGCGGTATATCGTGCCGGATCTCGTGGTCGAGAACATCGAAGGCGAGTATCTGGTGCAGCACAACGACAGGAACATACCGCGACTCCGTGTCAGTCGCGCCTACAAAGACATACTTTCGAATGCGAAGTCGAGGAGCAAGAAAGAACGCGAATATGTCGTGGACAAGCTTAACTCCGCCAGGTGGTTGATCAAGACAATCGACCAGCGCAGACGGACGATGATAAAAGTGATGGAGGCCATACTCGAGGTCCAGAGAGAGTTCTTCGACCGTGGTGTGGAACACCTGAAGCCGCTCACTTTGCAGCAGATCGCCGAGAAGGTGGACATGCATGAATCCACGGTGAGCAGGGTCACCAACAGCAAGTATGTTCAAACCCCGAGGGGGGTGCTGGAACTGAAGTACTTCTTCTCGACGGGTCTTAGGTCCGATAACGGCGAGGTCGCTTCCTCGAAGAAGATCAAAGCAAGGATGTCTGAGGCGATCGAGAAGGAAGACAAACATCATCCTCTGAGTGACCAGGAGATCGCCGACATGCTTAAACGGGAAGGTTTGAATGTTGCCCGCCGGACAGTGGCTAAGTACCGGGACCAGCTCGAAATACTTCCGGCCAGGATAAGGAAGCAGTATTAAGCATGGCAAGAAGAATTCCGTCGTGGCTGAAATCGGATTTGCCCGGCGGCCAGTCTCTTAAGAAAGTGGCCGCCACGGTCTCATCACTGAATCTGAATACCATCTGTTTTGAGGCCAGATGCCCCAACAAGGATGACTGCTTCAAGAAGGGAGCAGTCACTTTTCTGATATTGGGCAGGAACTGTTCGAGACATTGCGGTTTCTGTAATGTAGGTGCAGCACCACCCGAGCGACCGGATGGAGAAGAGCCGGAGAGAGTGAGACAGGCTTGTACTCTCCTCGAACTTGCTTACGTGATTCTGACATCCGTCACGAGGGATGACCTTCCGGACGGTGGGGCGGATCACTTCGCGGAGTGTGTACGTCTTATCAAAGAGGGTGGGGAGGGTCCGATGGTGGAGGTACTCATCCCGGATTTCGGTGGGAACCTCGAATCGGTGGAACGGGTGGCATCGACCGGGGTCGACGTCCTCGGTCACAATTTGGAGACAGTTAAGAGGCTTTACACCACGGTGCGTGAAGGGGCCGACTACGGGCGGTCACTCGGCATCCTGGATCATGTGAAATCCGGATTTCCGGATGTGGTTGTCAAATCGGGTCTGATGCTGGGTCTCGGTGAGGAAAACGAGGAGGTGAAATCAACCCTCAAGGATCTGGCAGACGCCGGCTGCGACATAGTCGTAATAGGACAATACATGCGCCCATCGATGGCGCACTTACCGGTTAAGGAATACATCGATCCAGAGGTGTTCGACGATCTTGAAAATTACGCACGTGAACTTGGACTCGTGGGGGTTTGTGGGCCCAGGGCCCGCAGCTCCTATCTTGCGAAAGCAGCTTACGACGCGGCGAGGCTAAGGAGGCATAAGAGATGCGCATAGAAATTACTGCACGTGAACTTGAACTGACAGACAGCATGAGAGAACACATTGAAGAGCGATTGACCAAACTGAGAAGGTACTTCGAGGGGGTGCTCGAATGTCACGTGTACGGGCACCTCGAACGATTCATATACAAATTTGAAATAAAACTCCACGGGACCGGATTTGACCTCTTTGCAGAAGCTCATAACGCGGATCTTCACGCGGCATTTGAGAAGGCTGCGGAGAGGATGGAACGACAGGTGAAGAAACTCAAGGACAAGATCAAAGACAGAAGAGGCAGGAAACCGGAGATCCCGATCGCAAGCACCGATGAATTCGATGAAGTCGAGGATGTTGCCGAGGAATACGAGGGCACGTAGGGATGGGGACCACAGAGGTTCTGTTTTCCAAGGTCTTCGAGGACTGCAAGGACCTTCTCCGTTTCGATCTACGGAATCCGGAAGTCGAGCTTAACCGGCCCGTCAGACGTTCCGATATTGCCAGACCGGGCCTGCGGCTCACAGGCTTTGACGCGGGTTTTAAGAGCGACCAGATCCAGGTCTTAAGCGAGATAGAAATCCTCTATCTCGAGAGCCTGACCGGCGAAGACCGGGTCCGGTCATTCCGGAGCGTTTTGCGCGAAGACGTGCCATGTGTCGTCGTAGCGGACGCTGTGAATATACCCGACCCGCTCGTCGAAGCTGCAACAGCAAGCCGGGTGCCCGTGTTGACGACACCGATCTCTGCCACGGAGGTTGTTCAGGACCTCAACAGCTATCTTGTCGTCGAGCTGGCGGTGGAGACGGGGATAAACGGTACCCTTGTTGATGTCTATAGCATAGGGATACTTCTAAGGGGCAGAAGCGGTATCGGCAAGAGCGAGTGTGCCCTGGACCTTGTTGAGCGCGGTCACCGCCTGGTCGCGGACGATCTTGTCCGTGTGATATCAAAGCCACCCGGGATACTGATAGGCAGGAGTACCGAACCTCTTCAAAGCTACGTGGAGGTGAGGGGGGTCGGGCTTGTCGACATAGGCAGCATCTTCGGTATCCAAGCGCTGCGGAGACAGAAGAGGATCGAGGTGGAGGTCAATCTGAAGGAGTGGGAGAAGGGGCAGCCTTACGATAGATCGGGACTTGATCGCGGGCGGACGGAGATAATGGGGGTAAGCATTCCGTCGATAATCGTACCGCTTGTGCCCGGCAAGAACGTCAGCGTTATAGTAGAGGTAATAGCACTCAGTCACATCCTTAGATCCTACGGGTACGATGCCGCTGAAGCACTCGATGAGAGATGGATCGATCGTCTCAGGGGGCAGGCAAGCCGGGCTTTCGAACCCAGGGACATGGAGTAGGAACGCCAAGACCCAACGGTCTGCATGAGACGGAACACATCCTGCAGGCCTGCGGGCCCCGCCATAATGGCCGGTTGACTTTTGGCCTGATGCTGGGGCAATATGGTTTGAGATGGTGGAACAGAAAGTAACAATAACGAACAAGCTTGGACTTCACCTGAGGGCGGCTGCGCAACTTGTAAAGCTGGCGTCAGATCATGAGTCCGATATCCGTATCCGGAAAGACTCCATCGAGGTGGATGCAAAGAGTCTGATGGGAGTACTGGGACTGGAAGGGGCGATGGGTGTCGAGGTGATCATCCTGGCGGCTGGCCCTGATGAGACGGATGCCCTGAAAGCGGTTGTCGGTTTGTTCGAAGCCAAGTTCAACGAGGGGGAATAGCGCTCTTGCCCGAAAAGACAGAGCAGACCTTTAACGGTATCGCCGCATCCCCCGGGATAGCCATGGGTAGTGCCGTCGTACTTGCCCAGCAGGAGCTGGTGGTACCGCAGCGACGTCTCCAACCCGATGAGATCAAGAGCGAACTCGAACGGCTGATGTCGGCGGTCGAGACATCGAAGAACCAGCTGATAGAGATCAGGGACAGTGTTGCGGGTGACATGGGTGAATCCTACGCGCGGATCTTCGACGCGCATGTGATGATTCTCGAAGACAGGCGATCGCTTGATGATGTGGTCGGAAGGATAGAGGACGGACATAACGCCGAGTTCGCATTCAACGCGGTGTTCCTGAGGCATGAAAAGGAACTCTGGGCAAAGGGAGACGTTTACATAAAGGACAGGGCGGGGGATATCAGGGATGTGAGGAGGAGGGTGCTTTCCAACCTGTCCGGGATGAGGAGGAGTCCGGGGGATCTTTCGAACCTCGACAGCGACGTCATTGTGATCGCGCATGATCTTTCACCGGCGGACACCGCGCAGATGCGCAAGGAACGGGTGATGGCATTCGGGACCGACATAGGCGGCAGGACCTCCCATACGGCCATAATGGCACGATCGCTTGAGATCCCCGCCGTGGTCGGTCTGAAGAACGTCTCCGCGGTTGTTACCGACGGCGATTTCGTGATCGTGGACGGCAACCGGGGAAAGGTTGTGATCTCGCCATCGTCCACCACCCTTAACAGGTATTCGATGGAGATCGAACGATACAGCAGCTTCACCAAGGGACTGCTGCGCTTTAAGGATCTCCCCGCCGTGACGATCGACCACCACTCGGTTATGTTGTCTGCGAATATCGAATCGCATGAAGAGGTGGACTCGGTTCTTGAGCACGGTGCCCAGGGCATAGGGCTTTACAGAACCGAGTTCATGTATATAGGAAGAGAAGGTCTGCCCTCTGAAGAGGAACAGCATCGAATCTACGAAGCGGTGGCAGCCGCTGTGAGCCCGAACCCGGTGATCATACGGACGATGGACCTTGGAGGAGATAAGTTCCTGTCTGCCTTTGAGAGCCCGAAGGAGATGAATCCCTATCTCGGCTGGCGGGGCATCAGGTTCTGCCTCGCCCGGAAGGACATATTCAAGGTGCATCTCAGGGCGATTCTCAGGGCAAGTGCCAGGGGAAATGTGAAGATCATGTACCCCATGATCTCAAACCTCGACGAGCTGATTGAAGCCAACGCCGTTCTTGACGAAGTGAAGGCGGAACTTAAGACCGAGGGTCATGCATTCGATGATGACTGCGAGGTCGGGATAATGGTCGAAACGCCTGCGGCTGTGATGATAGCGCGGGAACTGGCGGAGCATGTGGACTTTTTCAGCATAGGGTCCAATGATTTGATTCAATATGCTCTTGCGGCAGACAGAGGTAACGAGAAGGTCGCATACCTCTATGAGCCTCTGCATCCGGCGGTACTCCGGTTTATCAAGGAAACCATAGACGTCGCCAAGGAATCAGGAATCTGGGTCGGTCTCTGCGGGGAGATGGCAAGCGACCTTGTCTGCGCGTTTGTACTGCTGGGAATGGGTGTGGACGAGCTGAGTGCCAGCCCATACGTCGTTCCAGAGATCAAAGAGATGGTCAGGTCGGTCTACTTCTCGGACGCCCGGGAGGTTGCCGAGCGGGCATTGACGACTGCCCGTCCGGGCGAGGTGCGAAAGATGACGATGGAGAAGATCGGCAAGGAGCAGCCGGACATGCCGTTGTGAGGATGGGTGTGATGCTGGACCGAGATACTCTCAAACTCGATTCATCCGACATGCTCGGAAAGATAGCAAGCATGCCGGATCAGCTACGCACAGGTTTCGATCTTGGGCGTGAGGCCTGGAAACCACTGGCCGGTCTGAAACCGGGCGCACTGGTGGTCGCAGGCATGGGGGGATCGGCGATGGGTGGGGACCTGCTCCGGAGTTATGCTCTTAAGCAATCGGAGATGCCGGTCACGGTCTCGAGGGGCTATGGCCTTCCGGGCTTTGTGGGAAGTGATGCGCTGGTTGTCATATCCTCGTATTCAGGCGATACCGAGGAGGCACTGGCCTGTCTTCGTGATGCTGTTAAGAGGAACGCTACGATCGTGGGCATCACTTCCGGCGGTGAGTTGCTTGCCGCGGCGGAGAGCCATTCGATGCCGTGCGTCCGGCTTCCGGAGGGTTACCCTCCACGGGCGGCACTCGGGTATTCCTTCGGGGCGCTTCTTGCGCTGGCCGGCACAGTAGGTGTGTGTGCCGCTCCGGACGGCGACCTAGCCGAGTGTATCGATACCCTTGGTAACCTCAACACGGCCTACGGGCCGGCGAACTTATCCGATAACGAGGCTCTCGCGATTGCCGGAGCGCTCGTTGATAAGACCCCGCTGATCTACTGTAGTGACCAGTTAGGCGCGGTTGGGCTGAGGTGGAAGAACCAGTTCTGCGAGAACTCGAAGAAACTTGCGTTTTTGAGTCTTCAGCCTGAGATGAGTCACAATGACATAATGGGATGGGAGATCGATGACGATACTATCAGAGGAGGAGTCGTCATCCTTAGAATGCGTGAGGAACATCCCCGCATATCTCCGAGGTTTGCTTTTCTGGAGGAACGGATCCGGGAACAGGGTGCTCTCTGCGGTGAATTCTGGAGCGCAGGTTCTAGCTTGCTCACTCAGGTGTTTTCACTGATATTACTGGGAGACTATGCAAGTGTTTATCTTGCGCTTATGCGCGGAGTAGACCCAACACCGATAGCCACGATCGAGGGGCTGAAGGTGCGGATCGGGAAGGAAGGGACGGAACAATAGATGAAAGCGGTTATCCCGGTTGCAGGTGAAGGCACACGACTGAGACCCCACACCCACACGACTCCAAAACCATTGCTCAGAGTTGCGGGCAAGCCGATTCTCGGTCACATTCTCGACGACATAGTGGAACTGGGAATCAGCGAGATAGTGCTGATCGTCGGGTACAGGGGTCAGGACATAGTCGAGTACGTCAGGTCCAGTTACGATGTGAAGGTCCATGTGGTTGAGCAGGGTGAGCGGCTGGGTCTCGGCCACGCGATATATCTCAGCCGGGAATACGTCGGTGATGACCCTGTGTTCATAATGCTGGGCGACAGCATATTCAAGGGTGATCTGGCCACCATGGCCGGTTCGGGTGGCAACTACATCGGGGTGAAGACCGTTGACGAGCCGCAGCGCTTCGGCGTTGTGGATGTCGAGGGCGGCAATATCACCAACCTGGTCGAGAAGCCCGACGATCCGAAGTCGAATCTTGCGGTGGTCGGGGTGTACGTGATCAATGACTCGTCCGCACTCTATTCTTCGCTGGATTCGATCATCACTTCCGGCATAAGGACCAAGGGCGAGTTCCAACTGACGGATGCGTTAAACCTGATGATAGACAAAGGCATCAAAATAAAAGCATTTGAAGTGGAGGGGTGGTTCGACTGCGGCAAACCCGAGACGCTCCTGGAGACAAACCGGGCGCTGCTTGAGATGGCCTCTCCGAAGGTGGAGATCCCCGGGAGTATCCTGGTCGGACCGGTGTTTGTTGCGAAGGACGCAAAGATCGAGGCATCGGTAATCGGGCCTCATGTTTCCGTGGCAGTGGGCTCGGTGGTGAGAAGATCGATAATAAGGAATTCGATCATAGGTGAGAACGCGCTGGTCGAGGATGCGCTGCTTGATTCATCCCTGATCGGTGATAATGCGATCGTCAAGGGCATGTTCAAAAAACTCAATGTCGGCGATTCGTCGGAAATAGATTTTTCGTGACAAAGTGTGGAGGTTGAAATGACAAAGCAAGACCATCTGTTTACCTCTGAATCGGTGACGGAGGGGCACCCCGATAAGGTTTCCGATCAGATATCTGATTCGATACTGGACGCGATCATGAAGGACGATCCGCAGGGCAGGGTGGCCTGTGAGACACTTGTAACCACCGGTCTCGCCTTTGTTGCGGGGGAGATAACGACCAAGTGTTATGTTGATATCCCCAGTATCGTGAGGCGTGTGATAAAGGAGATCGGGTATACCGATGCTTCCTTCGGGTTTGACTATGAGACCTGTGCGGTCCTTACATCAATAGACGCCCAGTCCCCGGACATATCGATGGGTGTGGACAAGGAAGGGGCCGGAGACCAGGGCATGATGTTCGGTTATGCGAAGAATGAAACACCCGAGCTGATGCCCCTGCCTATAATGCTGGCGCACAAGATCGTCCGGAAGCTTTCCGAGGTGAGGAGGGACGGGACGCTTGACTACTTAAGACCGGACGGAAAGTCACAGGTAACTGTAGAATACGTGAACGGAAAACCCATCGCCGTTAGGGCGGTGGTGGTTGCGGCGCAGCATCACGAGGATGTTACCGACAAACAGCTCCATGAGGACATAATAGAGAAGGTCGTGAAGCAGGTGATCCCCGCGTCGCTCATCGAAGGGGACGCGATCAATTACTTCGTAAACGAGACCGGCCGGTTCGTAACGGGCGGTCCGCAGGGAGACTGTGGTCTTACCGGCAGGAAGATCATCGTCGACACTTATGGCGGTGTGGGAAGTCACGGTGGCGGCTGTTTTTCAGGCAAGGACCCGACAAAGGTCGACAGGTCGGCAAGCTATATGGCCAGGTATGTGGCCAAGAACGTCGTGGCGGCCGGTCTTGCAGCGGAGTGCGAGGTCCAGCTTGCCTATGCGATAGGTGTGGCGGATCCCGTATCAGTTATGACCGACACTCACGGGACCGGGGTCATGCCTGATGATGAGCTGGCGAAGATAGTCGTCAAGGAATTCGATCTCAAACCGAGGTCGATCATAGAGATGCTCAAACTGAGACGGCCGATCTACAGGAGTACGGCTGCCTACGGTCACTTTGGCCGCGAGGAGAAGGGCTTCACCTGGGAGGTAACCGACAGGGTGGACGACCTGAAGAAATACATTTGAGGAGGCTGAGATGGATTACGACGTAACCGATAAGGGTCTTGCCGGAAAAGGGAAGCTGAGAATCGAATGGGCCCGGAGCAGTATGCCGGTCCTCAGCATGATAGAGGATCGCTTCGAGAAGGAGAAGCCGCTTAAGGGCGTAAAGATAGCAGCCTGCCTGCATGTCACCACCGAGACTGCCAACCTGATGATAGCCCTGAAGGCCGGGGGAGCAGAGGTGAGGTTGTGCGCCTCGAATCCCTTGAGCACCCAGGATGACGTAGCGGCTTCGCTCGCCGTCAATGACGAGATAAGCGTATTCGCCCGGCATGGCGTCGATTCCGACGGTTACTACAAGCACATCAGATCCGCTCTTGCCTTTTCTCCCGCGGTAACGATGGATGACGGGGCGGATCTTGTTTTCACAATACATTCCGAGATGCCCGAGCTCGTCTCGTCGGTGGTCTGTGGTACCGAAGAGACGACAACCGGTGTGATACGACTGAGAAGCATGGCACGGGAAGGAGCACTCAAGTACCCGATCATCGCCGTCAACGATGCCATGACCAAGCACTTCTTCGACAACAGGTACGGCACCGGTCAGAGCACTCTCGACGGTGTCTTAAGAGCTACCAACATGCTGCTTGCCGGGTCAAAGGTCGTGATCAGCGGGTACGGCTGGTGCGGCCGGGGACTGGCATCGAGAGCGAAGGGCCTTGGAGCAAATGTGATCGTGACGGAGGTCGATCCGCTAAAGGCGCTCGAGGCCGTCATGGATGGGTTTTCCGTGCTTCCGATGTCGGAGGCGGCCAAGGTCGGCGACCTCTTCATCACGGTTACCGGCAACAAATCGGTCATCAGGTCCGAGCACTTCGAAGCGATGAAGGACGGTGCGATCGTCGCCAATTCGGGTCACTTTAATGTTGAGATAGACATAGACAAGCTTGAAGTGATGAAGACCGGGAAGCGGACGGTCCGCGAAAACGTCGAGGAGTATACGATCGGAAAGGGTAAAAAGGTCTTTCTGCTCGGCGAGGGCAGGCTGATAAACCTCTCGGCTGCAGAGGGGCACCCTGCATCCGTGATGGATATGAGTTTCGCAAACCAGTCCCTGTGTATCGAACACTTGATCGGCTTGAACCCCAAACCGGAGCCGGGTGTATATCCCGTACCTGAGGATATCGATCTCAAGGTGGCCGATCTCAAGCTGAATGCCCTGGGTGTCGGTATAGATGAGCTAACAGAGGACCAGAGGATCTACCTGGATTCCTGGAAGATGGGCACCTAGGCTGCTGAAAAACGCCCGTCTGCCGCGTTACGCTCGTCCCTCGCAACTGCGGCGTGCGTAACTGTACGCCTCGTTACTCAGGACTTCGCGTGCCTTGCATCTGGACGTTTTTGAACAGCCTGCCTGTAGCTGAAGGAGACAGGCTTTCCGGCTAGTGTTTTTCGGCGCGTGATATCATGATGATGCCGCAGATACCGAAGAAGATATTTCCCAGCCATGCGGCGAAGATGGGCGGAAGCACCGCATTATCACCCAGTGTCTGCCCGACCCGGATAAACCCGTAGTAGACAAAGGTAAGCGAAAGCCCCAGCCCGACACCCACGGCTAGGCCCCCTCTACGCAATCTGGCCGATAGGGGGGACCCGATCAAAACCACAATCAGGTTGGTGAACGGAAACGAGAGTTTCATATTGAGACCGACCCGGTACTTGGTGGTATCGCCACCGCTGTCGTCGATTCGGGACACGAGGTCTGACAGCTCCCGGTAACTCATCTCCTCCGGCTGCCGCTGCTCCCGGACTATGTTCCTCGGATGGTCACCCAGGGCGGAAACCGGGCCTTCAGGAACGTACGCTTCGCGTTCCACCTCACCATCCTCGGCGAACCATCTTATCCATGCTTCTGAGAAGACCCAGGTCGTTTCCTGCCAGGTAGCCTGCTCGGCATTGAGTCTGAAGATCAGTTTTCCGCGGTCCGATTTTTCAACTACGACATCCTTCATGACATTGAGTTTCGTGTCGTATTCCGGTGCGAAGTAAAAGACCCCGTTCGCGCCGCGGTAGCTGATATTATTCCTCACGCGGGGTTGTCTCTTCCTGGAGGACTTCTTGATTTCACCCGCCTTGATGTTGCGGACTTCGGAGTTCGCCTCAGGCTCAATCACTTCACTTACACCGAGCGAGAGCACACTTGCCATCAGCCCGGCGGCGACAAGCGGGACCATCGTTCTTGCGAACCTGATACCCGAAGCCTTGATTGCTATCAACTCATAGTGCCTCGCCATTTGTCCGACCGTGAACAGACATGAGATCAGAACCGCAACGGGCAGCGTAAGCGTGAAGATGTGCGGAATCTGGAAGGCATAGTACTTAAGAACTGTCGCAAGACCGGCCTTGTTGTCGACGAAATCATCAACATTCTCAACCATGTCCATGGTGATAAAGATGGTGATGAAAGCCAGCAGGCCAATTAGGATAGTCCTCCAGGTCTCTGAGAAGACGTACCTGTCGAGAACCCTCACGTCGAATCGCCCCCTCGCAGCCTCTTAAGCCTGTACGGTATGAAGGGTAGCTCCCTGTTCGCCCTGATGAAGAAGTACAGCCCGAGACCACCCAGGACTATGTTGGCGGCCCACATGGACAGGAACGGCAATATATAACCCCGGTCGGCGAGTTTTTCCCCGGCGCTCAAGAATGCATAATACACCGCGAAGAACATTATGCTGATCACCATACCTCCACCAGCACCGCCTTCCCGGCTTCTCACACCGATCGGTATGCCCAGGAGGACGAACACAGTACACGCAAAAGAGATAGCGATCTTCTTGTGGGCCTCGACCGAAAGCGACCGGATGCGTCGCTCATGAGAGCTCACCTGCGTCCTGAGGGTGCGAAGTCTGTCAACCGCGGAGCCCACCATCCTGGTAAATCCCTCACCGGCTTGACGCCCCGCCGTGTCGGCCGCGGCCGGCGCGCAGAGACTGGGCAGATCAAGCGATGCTCCCTTGACCACCTTCTCCACGCCCACCTCCTGCTCCACCACCTTCTGCCTGTATTTCGCTATCTCCCCTCTGAGATCGCCGATGCTCATCTCACGCTCGCCGCGATAGTCCCTGTCGATCCTGACAAGCTTGCTTCCCGCACCCGGGATGTTGAGCGTGTGTTCGGTGAACTTCAGTCTCAGGTATCGCTTTGGATCCTTCTCATCGACATCGTGGATCTCCCCGTCAAACAACCTGATCACAAGGGTGTTACCGTCCTCGGCGAAGAAGACCTCGCCCCTCTCAGCTCTGATCGTCTGTGCCGGCTTTCTCTCGATCAGCTTGGAGATCGTCACGCCCTCGATCTCACTGCCTGTTGATTTGTTCACGAGTATGCTGTATCCCTTGATGTCGTTCATGAAGACTCCATCACGAAGCTGGAGGGCAGGTTTTTTTCTGTGTATCGAGACCAGGAGATTTGCTAACCTGTGGTTCGTTTCTGGCACCACGTAGTTGTGAATCGGGATCATCAGCCCAGAAAGCAGGACCGACGCGATGATCAGGGGCTTGGAAATGGCAGCGAGACTTATGCCGCTGGTTCTCATTGCGACGATCTCGTTGTCCGAGGCCAGCCTCATGAAAGAGATCAGTGTTCCTATCAGAACAGCCATAGGCACGGCCATGACGGTCATCCAACCGAGACTCAAGGCCAGAAGTTCCATGGCGGCCGTGACGGGCACCCCTTTCCCGATTAGAATCTCCAGGTTCTTGTAGAGGAAATCCAGAATGAGCACGAAGATGATCATGAAAATGCCGAACAGGAACGGCGCGATCTGCTGCGTGAGAATGTACCTGTGGAGTGTCTTCATTTGTGCACCGGCGTAGCTTGATGAGGTCACTATACCACTCATCGAGCCAAGTTACTATAGATATATCCGGAGGGCAAGCGCATTATTAGAGTAAGAAATATGGGGGTTTCAGGGATAGCTGAATCCGGCCGGTATGAGTGGCACGGAACTTGCCGTAGGGCGAGCATGGGATGAGTATGTTCAATGGAAGACGATGCTGATGAAACTGTGCGTGGGCTTATGTATCTTGCTGCTCGTCGCGACGGCGGGGGTGTATAGCCAGGACCCGGACTTGATCGGGCCAGTTGAGCCCCGGCCTGGTGACAGCGACGAGGCGGGCTTCATCGGGCCAGTTGAGCCCCGGCCTGGTGACAGCGAGGATCCAGACTTCACAGGGCCGATCGACACCCAGCCGGGCGATAGGACTGGTGTTGAGCCCGCGGGAAGTTCCGGCTCGCTTGAATTCATGCCGTATGCATTTCACATGCACCTCGAGCCGGCAGTACCGGAGTTCGCGAGGAAGCCGGTCCTTGAGCAGACCTACATGGAGATCCTGACCGACCGGTGGTCGAAGGCCTCCTCGGGGCGGACGTTCGAGGAGAAGGGGATGTCGCTCGGGGACTTCAGCAAGATAGACATACCGGTCAAGTTTCCCAAGACGATAGGCAGGGTGATCGGGCAGGGAGCGAACCTGAGTGTCTCGGGCAGCGAAAACATAAGTTTCGGCGGCCAGAGCCGGTACCGTGTCAACGAGCCCCTGACCGAGTACGGCCAGAGGTCCAAGTTTCCAACACTCGACATGAAGCAGCACCTCAAGATCGACCTCAAGGGGACCGTTGGTGAGAAGATCCATGTGATGGTACATCACGACAGTGAGATAGAAACACCGCTTGAGAACAGGATAAAGCTGCGCTACGAAGGTGATGATGATGAGATAGTGCAGAGCGTAGAGATGGGTAACACCAACCTGACACTGCCCGGCTCCCAGTTCGTCAGTTACAGCGGGAAGCAGGAGGGTCTTTTCGGCGCCAAGATGAAGGCGAAGCTCGGTGCTCTAGACGTTACAGCCGTGGCGAGCAAGCAGGAGGGCAGAACGTCAGGTGCCCGTTTCGAAGCCGATGTCAAGGATTCGGTCACAATCGATGACGATAAGTTTGTCAGAAACAAGTACTTCTTCATCATCCATCCATATCAGCTCAACCTCAATAAGAACTTCACCGACATAGAAGTCTACCGCGATGATGGTAACGGTCTTAACAATGACGCTGCGATCCACGCATACGCATTCATGGACCCGACCGACGGGAGCATTCCGGAACCGGGCGAGTGGGGCAGCCTCGATTATGCCTTTGATGGTGACTTCGATGTGCTGATGCCGAACACGGACTATGCCGTTGATCCGCTCACAGGTGAGATCTCGCTGCTGAGGCCGCTTTCACCAACACATACGCTGGCAGTGAAATACATTTACGGCGACGCCTCGGGCGCGGACACGGTCGGTGGGACCGTCCAGGACAGCCTCGCGCTCAAGATGATCCGGCCGAGCGATGAGGAGATGAAGAACCGTTGGGAAATATGGCAAGGGGCGCTCCGGCTGGAGAGGAAGAATGTGTATTCGCTCGGCAGGAGCTACATATCGGAGGAAAAGGTCGAGGTCAGAATCTACAGGAAAGGACCGGTAGCAGAGAATATCCAGCGTGAGTACGAATACTCGAAGATCCTCGGGATCGATCTTGCCGATGAGAACGGACTTGTGGATACCACGACCTGGAAGACGGACGGTTTCGCCGACGGTGGCCGTGTCAACGGTGAGCTGGGTCTCCTGCTATTCCCGGATCTCAGACCTTTTGATCCCGAGATTGTCGTAGGAAGCCGGCCTGAGGCGCTTGACAGTCTGAACACTAACAGCGCCATTTACGACGAGCACTACACCAATCTCAGACCGATCAACAGCCTGTTCTACATGGTAGTACGCTTTACAACAACCCAGACCACGTTCAAGCTCGATCACATCAACATCCTTGAAAACAGTGAAGTCGTCACCCTGAACGGACGGCGTCTTACACGCAATACCGACTATGAGATCTATTACGATATCGGTCAGATAAGGTTTAAGACCGAAGAGGCGACGGACCCGGACGCGAAGATCGCAGTTGATTACCAGTATGTGCCTTTCCTTTCGATGGCCCAGCAGTCGCTGGTCGGCGTCCAGGGCATATACCGCTTCGGGGGGGAATCGCATCTGGGTGCGGCCTGGCTCTACCAGAGCAAGAAGTCACCGGAGGAGCGTCCAAGGCTCGGCCAGGAACCTTCGAGGATCATGATGGGTGATGTCAACACCCAGCTCCGGTTCGAACCCGACATAATGACCTCGATAGTCAATGCTCTGCCGATGGTCGAAGCCGACAAGCCCTCAAGGCTGACGATATCCGGTGAGCTCGGGATGAGCTTCCCCAATCCCAATACCAAGGGGGATGTCTACATAGACGACATGGAGGGTGTCAAAGACCTGAGATCGTTTTCGATGCTGAGGGAGAGCTGGTTCCAGGCAAGCCCGCCGACCGGCCTCAGGTGGGAGGACACGCGGAAAATCTGGTGGTATGTCAAAGACCGGGAAGTGAAAGAGGAAGACCTCTTTGTCGAGGCGGAGTCAAGACCGGGTGAGGCATTTATCCCCGTGCTTGAGATGAACTACAGGGACGCCATGTACGACACCGTGTTCACGAATCCTGACGATGAGTGGGGAGGACTGATGCGGCTGGTCTCCCGTAGCGGCAGTGATTACTCAGAACTGAGATTTGTCGAGGTCTGGCTGAGACAGAAACAGGGCCAGGCCGACAGCATGCATATCGATCTCGGTACGGTCAATGAGAACTTCTACCGCCCCTGGGAGCCGGACGTGCTCCACACCGAAGACAAGGACAAAGACGGTCAGCTGAGTGTAGAGGAGAACACCGGGCTTGACGGTATCCCTAATGGGGCCGAGGGCGATGACCCTGACGACAACTGGAGCTACTCGGAAGGCCAGTACGCGCATATAAACGGCACCGAGGGCGATCCGAGGATAGTGCCCGATACGGAAGACCTTGACGGTGACGGCAATCTCGATACCGATGACATCCACTTCAGGCTGTCCTTCGATCTGGAGGACACGACCTTCATAGTCAATGAAGCGACCAAAGGTTGGCGCCAGTACCGGATCCCGCTCGCCGGTGCCGATACTCTGGGAGGATCGCCGAGCTGGCGGTCGATCAAGTACCTCAGGTTCTTCTTCACCGGCGTCGATTCGCAGGCTGTCTTCCAGGTTGCATACCTGCAGATCGCCGGAGCAAGCTGGCTTGAGGAGGGGATCCGGACCAAAGATGACATGCTCCGGGCCGACGTTCCTCCTGAGGAGACATTCGAGATTTCCGCGAAGAACACTCGTGACGATCCGGACTATGATCCGCCCTATGATCCCGGCAAGGACCCTGAGGGATACAGGAAGAGGGAACAGTCGCTCGTATTCAGTATGAGGAATCTCGGGGCCGGCCACTCCGGATCGGTTTACAGACTGATACCCGGGAAGGCAAGCAACTACACTCTTTATCAGAGTTTGGCATTCTACGCTCATGCCGACGGGGCTGCATCGTCCGAGTCGTTATACCTGTTCGTCAGAATCGGGTCGGACAGCGTGAACTTCTATGAGTACGGTGTGCGGGCGGATTCCTCACTGCAGAACCTCGGGTCCGACAGGCCCGGCTGGCAGAGTATCGAGATTCCGCTTGATGACATCACCAATCTCAAAGGCAGCGATGACACGGTCAGGGTCGATCTATACGGCAGTCCAAGGAAGGTATTGTACAGGGAGCGGCCCCTCGACACCGGAGACGGGTGGATCGCAGTCTACGGCGAACCGTCCATTACGAGGATAACAAGGATAGGGTCGGGGGTGGTCAACCGGCGCCAGGACGGTGTTTCTACAAGCTCAAGAGCCATAGAGGTGTGGTTTAACGATCTTCGCCTGACAGATGTGAGGAAGGATATCGGTTTTGCCAAGCGAGTAAGCGTCGCCGCGTCCTTCTCCGACCTGATAAACGTGAACGCCGATTACAGGCACACCGACACAGAGTTCCAGACACTTTCGGCTAAACGGCGGGGGAGCGACGATACGGACTACAGCATATCGGCTTCCACCTCGATCGACAGGTATCTTCCTGATGCAGGAGTCTCGCTGCCGTTCTCCGTGCGCTACCACAAGAATCAGTCCCTGCCTACACTCAAGAGCAAATCCGATATCGCCCTCAAACCGGAAGAGCGCAAGGAAGAGGAGAGAAGCTCGGTTGATGATTCCTACAGGCTGGGTTTTTCAAGAAGACGGAAGTCAAAGAACCTGTTGATGCGCCTCACGCTCGATGCGGTCTCGGCGGGGGCCACTTATTCAAGAAAGCGTGGGATCTCGCCGGAGCTCATCGACAGAAGCGACGGCTACTCCGGCAATATCTCATACAACTTCAGCCCCTGGTGGAAGCACACGGTCAGGCTCTACAGGGGTTACATGATCTCGTACATGCCGGAGAACGTGACCGTCAATGTCAGCGGCTCGACCAGAAACGCAAAGAAAGTCAACCGACGGCGGGGCGTTACCACTGAGGACAAGTACACGAGGGACATCAAGGGTGTATTCAATGTCGCGTTCAAGCCACTTTCGGGTGGTGTACTCCAGACCGATTACAGCCTGAAGACCACGCGAGATCTCGATCTCTATAAGTACGTGCCGATAGCGCAGAGCATCGGATGGGGACGTGAGTTGACACGCAACCAGAGGACCGGTCTCAGGATAACCCCCACCTTCGGAAAGTGGATGCGGCCGACCATGAGCTATGATGTCAGTTACGATGAGAATTCGGATCCCAAGAACCGTGCTCAGGGTGATCCTGCGGGCGTGCGGCGGGTTTCGGTTTCGAGCAGATCAAAGATAGACTTATTTCTGACGGTCGGATCGGTTTTTGTCGAGCCCCCGAAGACTGATGACACGACTGGAGTGTCTTTGACCCGCGTGCTTCTGGCCAGGATACCCGACCTGAACATCAGCTACGTGCTTGACAGGAATTCCAAGTACAACAAGCTCCTGGGACGCCCGGGTCTGAAGTACCAACTCGGAATCGATCCCGTTGCGGCTGACGATCTCGTTTACGTCTCCTCATCGGGCGGTGGACAGCGGACCGACGACCAGACGCGAAAGAGCGGACTGAGCATCGGAACAGAGTTCGAGCCATTAACGACCATATCGCTGGATTCGAAATTCAGATACGACAGGTCGGACAAGACCTATGCGGGAGCGAAGACCTACCGTCAGACGTCGGTCTGGCCTGATGTCACGGGCAATGTATCTTCGGTGGCAAGTCTGTCGCTTCTTGAGGGTATCCTGAAAAGTTCGTCAATCGCAATCGGCTACAAGGGGACTGCACAGATTGATGGTAAGGGCACCTCGACCAAGACCAAGGAGGTGCACAAGTCGGAGTGGTTGCCGCTGATCGGATGGGACGCCACATGGAATAACGGGGTCAGGACGACGTTCAACGTGAGACGTTCCAACAGTGAAACCGAGAACCTGCTGGGCACGCGCAGCGTTCAGGAGACCAAGACGACCGTCGTCAATCTCTCGGTACGGCATTCTTTCAGCGCCCCGCAGGGAATGTACATTCCGCTGGCCGGAAGAACGCTGAAGTTCAAGAGTAACCTCACTTTAACCATCGATCTCAACTACGAATCCTCGATGACGACCACCCCTACCTCGAGAAACAGGATAGACAAGAACACCCGGAAATTCGGGATCGTCCCCAAGGCGAGCTACAGCTTCAGCAAGAACATTACGGGGTCGGCAAATGCAAGGTTCGAGCAGACCTCGGACCGGAAACTCGGTCAGACCTGGCGGACGATCGGGATGAATGCCTCAGTTCTCATCCGCTTCTAACCCCCACGGTTTTTCGCTTGCTTTTGATTTCAGCCTGTTGTAGTTTTGACCTGAGTGGGCAAAGCCCACTTTTGCAATTTGTATTGCCTGGGGGCATCGATTGAGACGATCAGAGTTGCTGGAGAGGGTGCGAAGCATCCTTTTACCGGCATTGGCGAACCTGGGCTATGATCTGGTCGAGGTAGCCCTCGTGGTGTCGCACGGGCGACGGACGCTCAGGGTCTTCATCGACAGAGAAAACGGTGTGAACCTGGATGATTGTGCGAGGGCCAGCAAGGCCATGAGCCCGGCCCTCGACGAAGAGGGTTTCTTTCAAGGCCGGTATTTCCTTGAGGTTTCCTCTCCGGGTGCTGAGCGAAAACTGAGAACCAGGCAGGATTTCGAGCATTTCGTGGGCAGACTGGCCCTGGTCAGACTCCGGGAGGGTTGTAACGGACGGAACGAGATCAAGGGCAAGATCGAGAGCTTTCAGGATGATGTACTGGAGCTCCGGCCCGAAGGTGATGCTGTGATTGCGATTCCATTCGAGACGATCTCGAGTGCGAATCTCTGTCTTTGAGTGAGGGTCTTATTATGGACATGAGCTTTGAAGTGATCCAGGCGCTGAAATCGATCGCGAGAGCGAAAGATGTCGATGAGGACCTGATAATCGAGACCCTTCAGGCCGGTCTTGTCAGCGCGGCCAGAAAGAAATTCGGTGCGAACAGCAACATCGTCGTTGAGGTGGATGAAGAGCATAGCAAGCTGACGGTGTATTGCTGCAAGACGGTCGTGGAAGTGGTTGAAGAGGCTGAGGCGGAGATCTGCCTTGCGGACGCACAGGAGCTGGAGGCCGGGATCAAGATCGGTGGGGAGATAAGGACGGAGATCCCGATTTCCGCGTTCGGCAGAAATGCGATCCAGGCTGCCAAGCAGGTCGTGATTCAGCGGATCCGGGAGGCCGAGCGGGACAGGACCTTCAATGAATACAAGGAGAGGATTGGAGAGGTTGTCAACGGTGGTGTGCAGCAGGTGGACAGGGGCAGTCTGATAGTCAATCTCGGGAGGACCGAGGCCATCCTGCCTCAGCGGGAGCAGATCCCGAGGGAGCAGTTCAGGCAAGGCAATTCAATAAAGGCTTACATCATAGATGTGACCAGGAGCTCTAAGGGGCCGCAGGTCATCCTGTCGAGAAGTCACCCCGATTTCTTAAGAAGGTTATTTGAAATGGAGGTGCCTGAGATCAAGGACGGGACGGTTGAGATAAAGGCCGTGGCAAGGGAGCCCGGAGGCAGGTCGAAAATCGCAGTCCACTCGAATGATGACAAGGTTGATGCGGTTGGGGCCTGCGTCGGCATGAAGGGATCCCGCGTTCAAACCGTCGTCAGGGAACTCGGCGGCGAGCGGATTGACGTCGTGCTCTGGAGCGATGAGTCCATAACTTTTGTCACACGGGCATTGAGCCCCGCTAAGGTCGTTCATGCGGAGCTCGATGCCAAGGACAACAAGGTAACGGTGGTGGTGGCTGATGATCAGCTGTCACTTGCAATAGGTAAGGGCGGTCAGAACGCGAGGCTCGCGGCCAAACTGACAACCCTCAAGATCGATCTGATCAATGAGTCGCAGTACGGTGAGCGGCTTGAATTCAGGAAAATGTCCAGGATCCCTCTCGCGGACGTACCTGGTATCGGTGCGAAGATGCAGGCAAAGCTTGTGGCCGCTGGGTATGAGACAGCTGATGACATCGTGAGAGTCGGTGTTGAGGATCTTACAGCCATCGAGGGTGTAGGTGAGAAGACCGCCGGCAAGGTCATGGATGCCGCCAGGGCCAAGATCGATGAACTGAAAGAACAGTTCCTGGCTGACAGAGCAGCACAGAGGGCCGCTGAAGAAGAGCGGCTTGCTGAGGAAGAACGGCTCGCCGAAGAAGCGCGGATCGCGGAAGAGGAAGCCGCCGCTGCAGCCGAGGAAGAAGAGATCGAAGATGCCGCCGAGGACGATGAGGAAGACGAGATAGAGGAGGAACCTGAAGCTGCTGCTGCAGCCGAGGAAGACGAGATAGAGGAAGAACCTGAAGATATAGCCGAACCTGCAGTCGAAACCGAAGGCGAGGCCACAGCGGAAGCGGTTGAAGAAGGCGATGCCACAGCCAAGGAGGACCGGTGAGAAGAGGGCACGTGCCTGTGAGGACCTGCATCGGTTGCCGTAAGCAACGGCCGAAGCATGATCTCCTGAGACTCGTTTCTACTGAGAACGGTCTTGAGATCGGAGACATAGAGGGCCGGGGTTTCTATCTTTGCAGGGATGTCGATTGCCTGGTCAGAGCCGTTAAGGGTGGCCGAATGAAGAGATTTCTGGGAAGATCGCTCAGCGATCTGGAGTCTGCTGCCCTGATGCGCGATGTGTCCGGACAGAACAGTCTTGACGGCGCATGCGGCAAAGGTGTTATATGTTGTAGCTGTACCGGAGGTGATCCTATTGCCTAGGAAGAGAATCTATCAGGTTGCACGCGAATTCAATCTGTCCAGCGAAGCTCTTCTTGAGATGCTGCGCGGTATGGATCACACCGTGAAGAGCCATATGAGTGCAATCGATGACGAGACGGTTGAGGCACTCACGCAGAAGCTCAGGGAAGAGAAGGAAGAAGTAAAGAAGGAAGTTGCACGCAAGAAGAGGATCATCGAGGAAAGCAGGGCCGAGAAGAAGAAGGCCGAGCAGAAGAAGACCGGGCAGAAGAAGGTGGCGGAGCCACCGCGCAAGGTAGGCCTCCGAAGGCGCGTACCCGATCAGAAAACAGTCAAGGAGACTGTAAAGAAAGTAGTTGCAGGACTTGACGGTGGCAAGAGGGCGAGGAAGAAGAAGCGCCGCCTGCGCCCGGAAGAAGAGGTCGTCGAAGTAGATACCAAGACCCTTCGGATCACCGAGTTCATATCTGTCAGCGAGCTGGCTGCTGCAATGAGTTCAAAACCTGCCGACGTGATCGCATGTTGTCTGCGTATGGGCGTGATGACGACTGTCAATCAGAGGCTCGACGCGGACACCATCGGGGCGATAGCGGATGAGTTCGGTTTCACGGTTGACTTCGTGAAGGAATACGGTTCCGAGCTTGTCGAGCAGGAGGGATCCCCGGCTGAGTTGCGGCATGCGGTGGTCACCATAATGGGACACGTCGATCACGGCAAAACATCTCTACTCGACTATATCCGCAGAAGCAACGTAGTTGCGGGGGAGTCCGGGGGGATAACCCAGCATATAGGAGCATACGAAGTTGAGACCGAGGGCGGACGGATAACCTTCCTTGATACACCCGGTCATGAGGCCTTTACGGCCATGAGGGCGAGAGGCGCGCAGGCGACGGACATTGTCGTGCTGGTGGTTGCCGCCGATGACAGGGTGATGCCCCAGACCATAGAGGCGATAGACCATGCCAAGGCAGCGGGTGTGCCGATCATAGTCGCAATAAACAAGATAGACCTTCCGGATGCTAATATCGATAAACTGAAGCAGGACCTTGCCTCGCATGGGCTGAATCCGGATGACTGGGGCGGCCAGACGCTTATGGTTCCCGTGTCGGCAAAGAAGGGTGACGGGGTCGATCATCTGCTTGAGGTGATTCTGCTCCAGGCTGAAGACCTGAGCCTGGATGCTCCCAAGGAAGGCAGGGCAAGCGGGGTCGTGATCGAATCCAGAGTCGAGCAGGGCAGGGGAATAGTCGTAACGATTCTCGTGGAGAAGGGGAAACTGGTGTTGGGCGACCCATTTGTAGCGGGGATCCGGAGCGGGAAGATCAGGGCAATGTTCAACGAGCGCCGCAGAAACATCGATTTAGTCGGTCCGGCCTCACCTGCCGAGATACTTGGTTGCCAGGGTGTGCCGCAGGCCGGAGACTCATTCATGGTGACAAGGGATGAGCGGGAGGCCCGTGAGGTGGCGCTGAAGAGACAGATGCTCCAGCGGGAAAAGGACCTCAGGCGTGGGGGTCATATAAGTCTCCAGGACCTCTACAGCAGGATACAGGCCGGCGAGGTGAAGGAGCTTAAGGTAATCGCAAAGGGTGATGTGGACGGATCGGTCGAGGCCCTGGCCGACGTGCTCGAGGGTCTGGGTACCGAAGAAGTAAGTATAAGAATAATCCACAAGGGTGTCGGACCCGTCAACGAGACCGATGTGCTCCTCGCAGCCGCATCTGACGGCATCGTGATAGCTTTCCACGTGGGGGTGCTCCCCAAGGGGAAGGAGCTCTCAAAGCGTGAGAAGGTAGATGTAAGAAGCTACAACGTGATATATGAAGTCAGCAAAGACATCCAGGCGGCCATGGAGGGACTCCTCGGACCCATCATAGAGGAGAAGGTGCTGGGGAGCGCTGAAGTCAGAAAGGTCTTCAGCGTCAGCCGTGTGGGCACTATCGCGGGATCGTTTGTGACCGGTGGGTCGATTGTCAGAAACGCTTCCGCCAGATTGGTGAGAGAGGGCGAGACGGTGTTTGAAGGCAAGATAAACTCGCTCAAGCGATTCAAAGATGATGTCAAAGAGGTCTCCCAGGGCTACGAGTGTGGCATTGGACTTGAGAATTTCTCCGATTTCCAGGATGGGGATGTCCTGGAAGTCTTTGTCCTCGAGGAAGTCCAGAGATCATAGGGTCCTAACTTGATCGTAGGTACTTGCCGGGTCAGCATGCATATCCCCGACAGCGGATCTCTCAAAGCAAAAAGATTTGCGCTCAGAAGATTGAAGGACAGGGTGAGAAACAAGTTCAATGTCTCCGTTGCAGAAGTGGATGACTTTGACTTGTGGCAACGGGCGACGATCGGGGTTGCCGTCGTTGCCAACGAGGGGCAGTTCGCGAACCAGGTTATCTCGAATGTCGTCGGCATGATAGAGAAAGACAGAAATGTCGTCGTCATAGACATCGAAACCGATTTGAGGTGAAACCGGCCATGCAGAGCAGGAGAATCAGCAGGCTTTGTGATCAGATTCAAGAAGAGGTGAGTGACATAATTCACCGCAAACTCAAGGATCCGAGACTTGGGTTCCTGACGGTGACCAGGGTCAAGCTTGCCGCTGATCTCAGCCAGTCAAACATCTATGTCAGTGTCATGGGCAGTCCCGAAGATGTTACCAAGACCATAGAATGCCTCGACGGTGCCTCGGGTCTCGTCAGATCCGAGCTGGGAAGAAGACTGAGAATCAAACGCATTCCCGAGCTGATATTCCGTTATGATGATTCAGGCGTCAAGGGGGCCCGAATCGAGTCAATACTCAAAGACCTCAAGGAAGGCAGAGATGGAGAAAGCCCAGAAGACGATAGCTGACCTCATCCGAAGATCACAGACGTTTCTCATCACATCACATATCGATCCGGATGGAGATGCCATCGGGTCTGCATTGGCTATATCCTCTGTATTAATGCGATTAGGCAAATCAGCTAAAGTACTGTTTGAAGAGCCTGTTCCCCTGACATTCGACTTCCTGAAGGGAAGCGACCAGGTGATTACCGCTTCAACCGGCCCGTGTGAAGTGGCGATAGTGGTGGATGCCGCGGGGCTTGACCGTGTCGGGTGGGTGAAGGATGAGGTGGCGAAGTGTCCCGTGGTCGTCAATATCGATCATCATGGATCCAACGACAATTTCGGTCACCACAATCTCGTGCTTACCAGCGCCGGCGCCTGTGGTGAGATCGTGTACAGCCTGCTCATGGATCTGACGGATACCTTGACCGTGGATGAGGCCGAGGCCCTGTATGTTGCCATATTGAGTGATACCGGGTGTTTCCGCTTCCCCACGACAAGTGCTGACACGCTGCGAACCGCCGCCAGCCTCATTGATGCCGGTGTCAAACCCTATCACACGGCTTCGGAGATATTCTGGAAGCGGTCTCCTTCGGCGCTCCAACTCCTGGGAGGTGCGCTCTCCACGATCGAGGTCACAAATGACGGTGCCGTGGCCACCATGGAAATAACCCAGCGGATGTTCGCTGAGTCGGGCGGTACTCCCAAAGACATCGAAGGATTCGCCAACTACCCACGATCCATACGCGACGTGCTGGTCGGGGTGTTCGTGCGGGAGATGGGAGATGGGTTGTTCAGAGTGAGTTTAAGGGCAAGAGAAGGCTACAGGGTCGATCAAGTGGCCAAGGCCTTTGGAGGAGGGGGTCACCCGACCGCCGCCGGATTCCGCATACGTGGTGAAATCGACGACATCAAAGCCAGGCTGCGCAGTGAAATCCACGAGACGGTCCTCAATCCGGAGTCAACCTCCGACTGATAGCGAGATGAATGGCGTTCTGAATATCGACAAACCAGGCGGGATGACGTCGCATGACGTGGTCGAGCAGGTGCGAGGCCTTGTGCGAAGTGCCAAGGTAGGCCACGCCGGCACGCTTGATCCCAATGCGACGGGTGTGCTGATTGTGCTTGTCGGGAAGGCGACAAAGGTCTCGCGTTTCCTCATGGGCCTCGACAAGGAGTACGTGTTCACGATCCAGCTCGGGGTCGAGACTGATACACTGGACAGGTGGGGGGAAGTCGTATCCACAAGCAGCACGGATGGTGTGAGGTCCCGTGAGATTATGGAAGTCGCATCACGATTCAGGGGCAGGTACCAGCAGATAGCCCCGTCGGTATCAGCCCTCAAACATCGCGGAGTGCCTCTCTACAAACTGGCCCGGCGAGGAGAACCGACACCCGTAAAGACAAGGGTGGTCATGATCAGGGACTTCGAGGTGCTCGATATCAATCATCCACACGTGACGATCCGGGTAGTCTGCTCATCCGGCACATATGTTAGATCCCTGGCCAGGGACATGGGAAAACGCCTTGGCTGCGGAGCGTCCGTGTTCTCCCTGAGGAGGACCCGGATAGGTTCCTTCGGGTTGGATGAGGCCGTAGCCTTAGCCGATCTGACGGCGAAACCTTCCTGCCTCGAGAGCGTGATTCTGACGGTCGAGGAGGGTCTCAGGCATTTGCCGCAGATCCCTTTGAAGGCTGAGAGCGTCGAGAGGATAAGGACGGGGGGTCAGCCCACCGCAGGGGACTTCCATGAACCGGATCTTGACTTCGACGGGGATTTTGTTGCACTCACGGACGAAAACGGTACTATAGTTGGTATCGCTAAGCGGTCCGGGCGGCAGGGTTCAATGCTGAAGACGGAACGAATACTCTGAGGAGGATGTACTTCTGCGAACCATAAGGGATCTATCCAGGTCACGAGCACCGAAGAAGTCGGTTGTGACCATCGGTGCCTTTGATGGGATCCACATCGGCCACAGGAGAATCCTTGACGAGGTTGTCATGCTCGCCAAGGGTCTGGGTGTAAGGGGTGTTGTTGTAACCTTCGACCCACACCCTCTGGCTGTACTCCAGCCGGATGAAGCACCGTCCATTCTGACGTCCCCTGACGAGAAGCGTCAGCTGATCGAGGAGACAGGGATGGACGATCTTGTTTTGCTGAGATTTAGTCCTAAGCTCGCCTGCCAGAGCGCCGAATGGTTTGTAAAGAACACTCTTCTCAAGAAACTTAACATGAGAAGACTGGTGATCGGCTATGACTTCCGTTTCGGCAGGGACCGGCAGGGGGATGCCCTGTACCTGGAGTCCCTTGGGGAAGCGGAGGGTTTCGGAGTTGACACGGTACCGCCGGTCAACTTCCGGGATCACCCGGTAAGCTCAACGCGTGTCAGAACTGCTCTTGTCAGAGGTGACGTAGAGTCTGCGGCGCGGATGCTCGGCAGGCAATACTCATTCAAGGGATCTGTCATACGAGGTGAGGGCAGGGGCGCCGGTCTGAGTTATCCGACTGCGAACATAGACCCGGGGGATCCAAACAAGATTCTTCCTGCAAAGGGCGTCTATGCGGTAACGACGCGTGTGGGTGGGACGGACAGGCCGGCAGTGCTCTACATCGGCACAAAGCCCACATTTAGCGGCCGGTCGAGTACGATCGAGGCCCATATAATGGGGATGGAGGGGAATCTGTACGGCAAGTCTATTGAAGTGGCCTTTGCCGGGAGACTGAGGGATGAGATCCGGTTCGAGAATGATGCCGATCTCAGGAAAGCCATAGCAGGAGACGTTTCGAGGGCAAAAGGGCTATTGTCAATTTAAGTGTTGATTTATCGTGTAAAAAGGTCTAAGTAATAGTATTTGGAGGGGGTGAGAAAGACGTGCCTTTGAGCAAAGACAGGAAACAGGAGATCATCGAGAAGTTCCGGGTGCATGATGCTGACTCCGGTTCGCCGGAGGTTCAAATTGCGCTGTTGACGGAACGCATCAAGGAGCTTACGGGACACTTCCAGGTCCACAAGAAGGACTTCCATTCGCGGAGGGGCCTCTTGAAGCTCGTCGGACAGCGTAGAAGGCTTCTCGACTATCTGAAGTCAAGAAAGATCGATAAGTATCGGCGGATTGTAAAGGAACTAGGTTTACGTAAGTAACAAGGAGAGTGACGAATCATATGGTAGTTAGGGAAGAAATTGAAATAGGTGGAAAAGCGTTTTCAATCGAGACAGGCCGGGTTGCAAGGCAAGCTGGCGGCGCGGTGCTTGTGCAATATGGTGACACTGTAGTCCTTGTGACCAGTGTGATTTCCAAGGAACCGAAGGAGGGCTTTAACTTCCTTCCGCTCCTTGTCGAATACCGCGAGAAGTATTATGCCGCGGGTAAAATCCCCGGCGGCTTCTTCAAGCGGGAAGGGCGGCCCACTGAGAAAGAGATATTGACCTCGAGGTTGATCGACAGACCGGTACGCTCGCTCTTTCCGAAAGGCTTCAGACACGATGTACAGATTGTCGCGTCGGTTCTGTCGTCAGACCAGCAGAACGACTCCGACGTCCTGGCAATGATCGGTGCTTCAACAGCGCTGGGACTTGCCGGTGCGCCGCTGGGTGGACCCATAGGTGTTGTCAGGATAGGAAGAAGAAACGGAGAATTCCTCGTGAATCCCACCTTCGGGGAGAGGGATGAGGGGGACCTGGACATGGTGGTGGTGGGTCACGGTGGAGACGTCGTGATGATCGAAGGGGGAATGAAGGAGATCAGTGAGGAAGATCTCTTGAAGGGCATAGAGATGGCCTCCGAGGCTATGCCCAAAGTGATCGAACTACAGCAGAGAATAATAGAGAGATGCGGTGCCAAAGAGATGAGTTTCACGCCGGAGCTCCCATCTCCTGAGATAGTGAGTGAAGTCAAGAACACGTATGAGACGAGAATTGTCGAGGCCATCCGCATCCCCGATAAGGAGAAGCGTCAGGGTGAGCTCGATCTGATAAAGAAAGAGGCTCGTGAAGCTCTTGCGGAGAAGTTCCCTGAGAGCGAGCGCGATATCGGTGACGCCATATCAGGTATTGAACGCGATGAAGTGAGACGGATGGTCTCCGACGGCGGTAAGCGAATCGACGGTAGAGGTTTGCGTGAGGTCAGGGAGATAACCTGTGAGGTCGGGGTTCTTCCGAGGACCCACGGCTCGGCCCTATTCACGCGGGGCCAGACACAGGCCCTGGCCGTCACCACGCTTGGCACATCAATCGACGAACAGCGTGTCGAGGATCTCGAAGGTGAGACCTCGAAATCCTATATGCTGCACTACAATTTCCCGCCGTTCAGTGTGGGAGAGATAAGGCCCATGAGAGGCCCCGCGAGACGTGAGATCGGACACGGGGCGCTTGCCGAAAGGTCGATTCAGCCCGTGATACCCGACGGGGAATCGTTTCCCTACACGATCAGGCTGGTCTCAGACATTCTCGAGTCCAACGGCTCTTCTTCGATGGCCACGGTCTGTAGCTGTACCCTTGCGCTGATGGATGCCGGTGTCCCGATAAAGGCCCCGGTTGCCGGGGTTGCACTTGGTCTTGTCAAGGACGGGGAGAAGTACAACATTCTCACCGATATACTCGGGGTCGAGGACCATCACGGCGATATGGATTTCAAAGTCGCCGGTACGCGTGACGGCCTGACTGCGGTACAGATGGATCTCAAGATACCCGGGGTGCCGGTCAATATACTGAAGGATATCGTTGCCCAGGCGACCGAAGCGAGACAGAAGATCCATGACATCATGGACAGTACGCTTCAGACTCCCAGGGAAGAGATCTCGTCGTATGCTCCCAGGATTGTGTCGATCAGGGTTGAAAAGGACAAGATCAGGGAGATCATCGGCCCCGGTGGGAAGATAATCAGAAAGATCATCGATGAGACCGGAGCGGTCATAGACATAAACGATGACGGTGAGGTGAAGATAGCCTCGCCCGACAGAAGTGCTCTCGACAAGGCCCTTGAAATGATCAATGCGATCGTAGAGGACCCCGAGGTAGGCAAGACCTATAACGGGATCGTCAAGAAGATCGTTGATTTCGGTGCCTTTGTCGAAATCCTTCCAGGAAAAGACGGTCTGCTGCACATCTCCGAGATAGAAAACCGGAGGATCAACAGTGTCAGGGATGTCTTGAACGAGGGAGATGAACTCCAGGTCAAGGTAATAGGGGCGGAGAGGGACGGAAAGATCCGGCTCAGCCGAAAGGCGTTACTCAAAGACAGAGACAAAGACAAAGAACGTAGTTGATGAGTTTCACCTACCGAAAAGACGTCCTCGACAGCGGTGTGACTGTTGTTTCCGAATCCAGCAGATCCTCGAATTCTCTCGCCATGGGTTTCTGGGTGGGTGTCGGGTCAAGCTGCGAGCCTCGAAGTCTTGGGGGAGTGTCCCACTTCATCGAGCACATTCTCTTCAAGGGGACGCACCGGCGGTCCGCCTACCAGATAGCTCACGCTCTTGAGTCCGTTGGGGGCAGCATCGACGCCTTCGCGGGAAGAGAAACCACGGCCTTTGTGAGCCGGTCTCTTCCTGAACACCTGCCGACGGCAGTTGACGTTCTGGGCGACATGCTCTGTCATCCGGCCATGGAAGATGATGCGATAGAGCTCGAGAAACGGGTGATAATCGAAGAGATCAGGAATTACGAGGATACACCCGAGGAGATCGTACACGAGCTTCTGGCAAGATCGGTGTGGAACTCAAGCGCGATGGGAAATCCGATACTCGGGACCGTGGATTCGGTCAGCGGGTTCACGCGGAAAAGTGTATTCCCCTATTTTCAACGACACTATGTATCACCAAGCACTATCGTTGCGGCATGCGGCAAGGTCAACCACAGGGAACTGGTGGGCCAGGTTGAACGAACTCTCAAGATTCCGAGCAACAAGCCTGAGATCTTTGCCGAAGCCTACGCCGGCGGTATACCGAGGGTGCATCACGAGAGAAGAAAAGTCGCCCAGTGTTATATCTGCATGGGGGTAGAGGCACCGCCATATCTTGATAAGAAGCGGTATCCGACGATCTTCCTGTCCATGATAATCGGTGGCGGGATGACATCGAGACTCTTCCAGGAGGTGAGGGAAAAGCAGGGGCTTGCGTATTCGGTTTACTGCTCCTGTGAGTTCTACCGGAAGACCGGTGTATTCCTCGTATTCCTTGCCGTCGATCCAAAGAAGGCCCGCAAAGCAGTACGGATGGTCTCAAAGGAGCTCAAGCGTCTCAAGGAAGATGGGCTCAGACGCGGCGAACTCGCGAGCGCAAAGGAGCAGCTCAAGGGCAATCTGATCCTGGGCCTGGAGAGCACCTCTGCCAGGATGGGACGTCTGGCCCGGCAGGAGTTTTACCTTGGCGAGTACCAACCGATGGAGAAATCCATCGGCATGGCGATGGCGGTGAAGAGTAGCATGGTGAGAAAGCAGGCCGAAAACCTGCTCGATTCCTCCAAGTTCTCGCTCGTCGTGGTCGGCCCCGACTCAACCGATTTCCCCACCGCACGCGACATGAATTTCTAAAGCAGGCCGCTTTGCTCTATCCTTGCGATGGCTTCCTTTATGCGCTCGACATCTTCGATGAGTGATACTCTTATGTAGCCCTCACCATAGGTTCCGAAACCGGCACCCGGCGCGAAAACAACACCGGTCTTCTTGAGGACACCCGTCGCGAACTCCATAGAGGACTTGTACTTCTCCGGGATGGCGGCCCAGACGTAGATCGTTGCGAGAGGATTTGTCGCCCGTATGCCTATGCGCTCGAATCCCTCAACCACAGCATCCCGCCTCTTCGCATAGATCTCCCGCGTGGGCTGTATGAGAGAGTCTCCGGCCTTGAGGACATATGCGCCCGTTCTCTGCATCGCCATGAAGATTCCGAAGTCCATGTTGGTCTTTATCTTGAGGATGTTCTGGACGATGGCCTCATTGCCTACCACAAATCCCAGGCGCCAGCCGGCCATAGAGTAGGTCTTCGAAAACGAGTGGAACTCGATTGAGCGTTCCTTCGCACCCGGGAGTTCGAGAAAACTCATCGCCCTGTAGGAAGGCTCGAGATTGAGCTCTGCGTATGCGATGTCGGAAACGACTATGAGATCGTGACGCTGGGCAAGTTCAAGGACTTCCTGATAGAGCTCCCTGGTCTCGACGGCCCCCGTCGGGTTGTTGGGATAGTTAATGAGAATCGCAGTGGCCTTATCCAGCACATCCGAGGGTATGCTCTTGAGATCCGGCCGGAACTCATTCTGCTCGTAGAGTGGAAGATCGTAGAGCGTGCCGTCGGATATGGCTACTGCACCTATGTATGCGGGGTAGCAGGGAGAGGTCACCATGGCGACGTCACCCGGGTCCATGTGTGAGAGGAAGAACTTGGCGATACCTTCCTTCGAACCGATAAGCGGCAGGACCTCCGGGCCGGGATCCACCGTCACCCCGAATCTGGTCTTATAGTAGTCGGCGATCGCTTCCCGGAACTCCATGATCCCGTCGTAGGGGGGATACCTGTGGTTCTGCCTCTCGGCCTCATCAAGCGCGCTTTTCAAGAAGTCTGTAATGGACTGATCCGGCCGGAGATCCGGATTCCCGACCCCCATATCGATTACATCCATACCTGCTTTCTTGGCCTCATCCCTTGCCTTGTTGACCGCCGCAAAGGGATAGGGTGCGAGACGCGCCGTCCTCTGGTTACCATTTCTCACGTTGTATCCTCCTGTAGGGTTAGTGATAGTTTACCCCAGTATTCTAACAAACCGTGACGCTGTGTCAACTCGTGCAATTCTCCGGCTCCGGCACCTGGGGGAAACGCTTAATTTCAAGACCTGCAGAAGACGGGGTCAGAGCTCGAAAATTGCATCGGTGGAACCCGCCGCGCAATTTTCGAGCTCTGACCCCATGCAAGAATGCAAGCCTGACCCCATTTTATTTGACAGGGGGTGAGCCGGTACGCTAATCTGGAGTTTATGGAAGCGACAAGGCCCAAGATGGTAGTGTTCGGATCCGGCGGCCAGAACAAGGACTCTGCGGAGGTTTCTCCACGTTCCTGTCCGGTGCATATCAGTGGATCCCGGCATGCCTGCGAATACTGCAAGTGTTGCGCGTGCCACAAGATCTGCACCATGTGCAGCGTGAATTGCACTCCCTCGGAATCGCTCTTCATACCCGTTGTAGGCTGTCCTGACTTCGCCGACATGCGGGCCTTGGGCCCGGTCAGATACCTGTACAGAAACCAGTATGGTTGTGAGTACAAACTCCGCCTTCCGGGGACAAGATAACCTTTCGATTCCGTGCGGCTCCTATGGACATCAACAGCGTAACGGTCAGGATAAAGCGGCTCCCCGCGAGTAAAGGTCTTCCTCTGCCTGCCCCGGCGAGTGAAGGCGCATCCGGTGTGGACCTCCTGGCCTGTGTCGATGACGAAGTCGGGATACCGCCGGGGGAGTCCCTGCTGATCCCGACGGGTCTGTGTGCCCAGATCCCCAGGGGGTACGAAGCCCAGGTGAGACCGCGTTCGGGCCTTGCACTGCGTCACGGGATCACGATACTCAACACACCCGGAACGATCGATTCCGATTACCGGGGAGAGATCGGTGTGATCCTGATCAATCATGGGCGTGACACATTCACGATCAGACGCGGTGACAGGATAGCCCAGCTGGTAATCTCCACGGTCTGTGAGCCCGTGTTCGAAGAAGTTGACAGCCTGGAGGACAGTTCCAGGGGCCCCGGTGGGTTCGGCCATACAGGGATCTGATAGTGTGGTGCCAATGATATTCACCTACCACAAGATCGGCCACCAGTTTGAGCTCGGAATAACGACGGTCCGGAGGCAGGCATTCGGCGCGCATCTCGATCTTCTTACCGGGCTGGGGTTGGAGTTCCTAACGGCGAGTGAGACTGACACCTCTCCTCATCCGGTGAAGCAGATCGCGATCACCTTTGACGACGGTTACGAATCGGTCTTTTCCGACGCCTACGCTGAGATGAAGCCACGGGGCGTAAGCGGGACCGTATTTCCGGTCGTCGGTTCGGTCGGTGACTATAATAAGTGGGATGTTCAGCTCTCACGGCGGCCGTTCAAGCATCTCACGTGGCGGCAGTTGAGCGAGCTGTCCGCCGCGGGATTCGAGGTTGGCTCGCATACGCTTTCCCACAGAGATCTCACACGGCTCGATCCGAAGATGCTGAGGCGCGAGCTCAGCGAATCGAGGGCAATTCTTGAGGATCATCTCGGGACGGGTGTCACAGCCGTTTCATACCCGTTTGGCAGGTTCTCTCGGAGGGTGATTGAGGAAGCCCTTGAGGCGGGCTACACCCGCGGTTTCACGAGTTTTCCACGTAGCGCGGCTGACCCGATGGCGATAGGCAGGATGACGGTTTACTCAATCGACGGGGCGAGTTCGCTCAGGAGAAAGCTGGGGCTGGCGCCCGGTTACCGTTTTGAGTGCCTCAAGAACCGGGTCATCGCACGGTTGGCCCTAGGTACCACCCTGGTAAAGAGGTAGACGATGAAGCTTTTCGACCTCTTCTTTCTGATACGGCCTGCCTTACTCTGTGCATCATGCGTCTTCTTCTTTGCCGGTGCCGTGTCAGCAGCTCGCCCGGGCTCGGGTGCGTACCCCTTCGGATTTATGCTCAGAACGGTACCCAACCTCATCCTCTTTGTGCTTGTCACCTCGTGGGCTTTTGTAGTCAACCAGATCACCGATGTTAAGAGCGACCGTGTCAACAGGAAGACCTACATCTTACCGTCGGGGAAGGTGACGATACCCGAAAGTCTGGTGGTCCTTGTACTGACCGGTGTGCTTGCCGTCATATTCAGCCTCCACCGTGATGTGACGCTGCGCTACCTCGTGTGGGCAGGCCTTGCGCTCGGTCTTGCATACTCGTTGCGGCCCGTGAGACTCAAGGGCCGGCCGGTCGGAGACCTCCTTGCCAATGTTGTCGCGTTCGGGGTTATCGGATTCGCCATGGGCTGGCTTGTGTTTGCCGATATCGGTATTGACCTGCTGTTCCGGTCATTACCCTATTCACTTGCTATGGCCGCCATCTTCCTCAACACGTGTATCCCGGATGAGGAAGGGGACAGGGTTGCCGGTGACCGGACCTCGTGCGTTGTCTTCGGCAGGGTGGTCGCCAGCCGTGCGGCGCTTGTCCTGCTTGTGTTGTCTGCCGTCTGCGCATTCGTCGTAGGTGAGACGCTCTGCGGGCTGGCCGTACTCGGTAGCATGGCGGCTTTTGTCGCCGTCGCGGCCGAGCCGGTTCATGAGAACTCGGTGGTCGCAAGCCAGTTCAGCACCAGACTACTCTTTGTCCTGGTAAGTGTGAAGGCTCCGCTGCTCGGGCTGCTCGGTGTAGCTTCCTATGTCGCAGCCAAGGTCTATTACGCGAAACGGTTTGGGCTCGACTATCCGAATCTTAAAGGGGCGGAAGAGGGAAGGACGCCTTCCCCGTCACCGTGACAGGATGTAACGCTCCCCGGTTACAAAGTACCTGTAGGCGTAAGTATTACCGTGTCTGTTCGTTATCTGGTCTCCGGTGAGCAGACCCATGGCGACGAGTTCAGTCAGTTGCTCCGGGTACTTCCCGTGAAGATAGTGGTGGGCATCGAGGGCGAAGTGAAGATTCTGGACTTCCCTCCGGTCTGTTACCTCCTGGATGGTATTTCTGAGCTGCCTGAGCGGAAGCTCATCCGGTCCACCGGGGGCAAGCCAGATGAACCGAAGTAGTGCGGCCACCGTGATGATCGCAGCTGTGGTTATCAGAGACTGGAGCGCCGAGCGTTTCAGCAGGTGTCCGGGGCCCTCCTGATCCGTTTCAGAAATGGACACGATTCCCAACGCGAATAGTCTCTCCAGGATATCAAGTGTCTCGATTTCGTCGGTTTCGCAATCGTCGATGATCTCGTCTATTGTCCGCTTACCATTGACGAGCGCCAGAACGCTTGCATCGGCCTCCTCGAGCGGCAGTTCCGTGATATCGGAGACCGAGACCTTGATTCTCGTATCATAACCGGGGAGGAACCGCCGGATCTCTTCGACCTCGTCCTTCCGCCTCAGAGCCTCCATCAGGATGGCTTCAAGTCTCTGCGGAGTGACTATTGCTTTTTCGGGGAGTGAATCGACAGAGGGGGCGAACTCGTATGTTCCGGTTTCCCACTTGACCACGGTTTCCAGGGTATCTGCCGCATAAGTGCTGAGGAGGTTGCCCAGTTTTTTCTCATCGATGATTTTGTTGTTGAGCAGTACGTCGACCAGGTCACCGCTGGAGTCCTGCCTGATCTCGGCGATCCTGTTCAAGTCCTCCACGCCGATCGCACCCTTCTCCTGGAGATAGAACAGGAACTGGTCCCGGGCCCCCTGTCTCCGGTCCCTCGCAGACAGCACCTTTCCGGTGTCGAAGAAGAGGACCGCGGACTTCCCCTTGCTCCTTAAGCTGAGGAGCCCCGATTTTTCCTGCATTCCAATCATCTGCAGGATTTCGGCAACGCTGAAAGTCCCTATTTCACCTTTCATATTCGCATCCTAAGTTTCTCTTGCACTGCGTATCGCAGTCACCGTGGATCTCCAGGCGTAGATGGCATATGCCAGCACAAATGCAGGCAGTGCCCAACCGGTCAGAGGATCGAGCCTGAGCTGCGGCACCGGCTTAATCAGCGCACCTCCGGTCAGGGCGAGGATCAGGAGGGAGAGGATCCCGAAGGATACCATGAATCCCCTGAATCTCTTGCCCGACAGGTGGTAAGTGGCTCCGGGCACCAGGAGCCCGATCACCACGTTGAAAACGGTCTTCATGAATTTAATCTTACCCAGCCGACCCTTGAGTTCCTGTTCAAGTCGGTCATTGTCATTCGCCCTGCGAGTCCTTATCCGGTGACAATTAGGGCACAGTATGTCTTTTCTTCTCCGCTTGGTCACACGGGTCTGAACCGGGCATCCGCACACTTCACACCTGGCCGGGCAGTCGGCACGTCTCATCGCCACGAATGCGGCTCCCGCCAGAACGATCATTATCAGAGTGCCCGCCATGCCGGATTCCACGGGATGGTAGTCGATTCCGACAACACGTCTGTCGGCATTAAGAGCCAGCTGCCAGAGCACCCTGGCCTGCAGGTTCATCGGGACAAGGGGTGCCCCGCTTTCCTCGGCCATAAGTATCCTCGTGAGATCAAAATCCAGCAGCGATGCCTTGGCGAGCTCCTCCTGTGCTTTATCGTAGAGGAGCAGCTCGTTCAGGGTTTGTGAGTAGTTGTAGTGGATCACGGCATCGCGCGGGCTCAACACAACTGCCCGCTCGAACTTCTGCCGGGCGGTGTCGAACCGGCCAAGTCCGTGAAAGGCCACACCGAGATTGTTCAGAATCGCTGCGTTGTCAGGATCGGACTTCAAAGCGACTTCCAGATGCTCGATAGCAAGCGGGTACTCTCCCGCTCTCACATACCGAAAGCCCTCCATGAAGTCATTCACAGCATCAGGTTCGGTCGCTGTGGACTCCTCCCTGAGGACGCGTTCCAGATTCTTTCGCCCGATTCTATCCGCCAGTGAGGCAAGCCTCAGTGGCGAATCAGGGTGCTGGGTCGACACGACAAGCGTGGTGGCGTCGAGGATAACTCCGAGGAGGACGAGGAATACGAAAAAGCTTACAACCGTTCGCTTTTCAGAAGCGCTGGCGAATCTCCAGAGCAGCCCGCACCCTATGACCGCGGTCCAGGTAACGATCCCTAACAAGCTCCGGCCCGAGAGGATCAGGAGGAATGCAAACAGGCACGCGATCATGATCATGGCCGGGTACCGGCCTTTCAGAACAGGCGGCATGCTCAGTACCGTTGAAAGCCACACGGTTCTTGAATGTCTGATCACGATTACCATCACTGCTATGTAGATACCGACCCCTGCGGCAAGCAGGGCAATCACCATCAGGTTGGAGACAACCAGGGACTGGTAGTAGAAGTCGCTTATCAGCAGCTGCAGACCGGTAGCGAACTCGAGGAAGGCATCCATGGGCGATCTCTTAAGATACACCCTGGCCAGTGCGAAGTGGGGTGAGGGAGAGGTCCGCATGTATCTGGACGCCTTAAGATAAGACTCGGTCGCAAGGTCCACCCGGCCCTCACGGAGGTGCTGATCGCCCTTCCACACATAGAGCTCGGATGCGACGAGGGAAGGACCGGATGGTTCCTCCGGCATTCCATCCTCGGCCAGGCACGTCGCCGTCCACAGGACGGTGACGGCGGCAAGAACCAGTAGCAGTCTAGTCAGCAACTGTCACCCTCTTGATACTCCTATACAAGTTCTCCGGCCTGTTCTGACAGTACAGGCTATCTAATCAGATCATCGGCAGACTTCGGGGTCCGCTTGAGCAACCGGGTCACTATGTTTGCGGATAATGGGGAATCTTTGCGGTTCCGGACGTTTTGGGTTGACATACCGTAACCCACGTCCTTAACTTTAAAGGCTAAAATAGAGTAAAGGCATTTGCGTATGTATTCTACCAAAAGTGTCTGGGTCGTTGCCGCCGTCTTTGCGCTGCTCTCGGGCCTGTACTCGTCGGCATGCTTTTCGGCTACGACCGTACATCTCACCTATCCTGAGGGCATAGACGGTGAGGACATATCCGGGAACAGCCAGATCGGCATCGCCGAGGCCTACCTTGCTAGACCCCTCAGGGTGCAGGTCAAGGATGAAAACGGCGAACCTCTGAGCGGGATCGCCATCGAATTCAAGCTGGTCGAGGAAGAGAGCAAGTTCGAGGGGGCTGCCGGCTTGCCGCAGATAATGGACCCCCTCGTCGAGAGCGGTCCATCGGGCATTGCAAGCACGACCCTCCGGTTCGGTTCACGCCAGGGCACATTTCACGTGCTGTGTTCGCCCCAGTCTGTCGAAGGGGATTTCATCATCTATACGGTCAAGGCATACAGGAGCCACTGGCTGGCCTTTATGCTCCTCGGGATCGTCGGTGGGCTCGCCATCTTCCTGTTCGGTATCAAGTTCGGGGGAAGGGGGCTTCAAAAGGCCGCCGGGAGGAGGCTCAGGGATGCCGTATGTAAACTGACCGCAAACAGGTTTCTTGGTCTGCTCACCGGGATCGTGGTCACCGTTATAATTCAGAGCAGCAGCGCAACCACCGCCATGATGGTGAGTTTTGCCAACGCGGGGATCATAGTCCTCAAGCAGTCGCTCGGTGTAATCCTTGGTGCCGACATAGGCACCACCCTGACGGTTCAGTTGATAGCCTTCAGAATCTTTGATTATGCGCTTCTTATCGTAGCCATCGGCTTCGTACTTTTCATAGCAGGGACACAGCGTTACTCCCGGCTGGGGCAGATAGTCATGGGGTTCGGACTTCTCTTCTTCGGTATGAGCATAATGTCCGGGGCCGTTGCGCCGGCTAAAGACCATCCCACGTTTGTCAGTTTCATGCTGGGTGTCCAGAGAAACCCGGTGCTGGCCATAGTGTTCTCCGCGATATTTACAGCTATAATACAGGGCAGCGCGGCCACGATCGGACTTGTGCTGACATTTGCCTTCCAGGGTGTGATCAACCTGGAAACGGCTATCCCGCTTGTTCTCGGTGCGAACGTAGGGACATGTGCCACGGCCCTGCTTGCCAGTTTAGGAAGCAGCGCAGAGGGCAAGCGAATCGCCTGGGCCCACATCTTCTTTAAACTGGTGGCGGTGCTTCTCCTTATTCCGTTCCTCGGTCCATTTGCCAGACTTGTCGCTGGCACCGCTCCCAGTCTCACGCGGCAGATAGCAAACGCACACAGTTTTTTCAACATAGGTGCGGCCCTGCTCTTTATCCCCTTCGTTAAGCCCTGGGCGTGGCTCTTCAGGTTCCTGGTAAAGGAAGAAGAAGTGTCCTTCAAAGCCTTCAAACCAGTGTATCTGGACCAGAAGGTGCTGGATACGCCTTCCCTTGCGCTCGGTCAGGCGACCCGGGAGACCCTGAGGATGGCCGATATCACCTACAACATTTTCTCAAAGGCCATAGATGTTTTTAAGCGGGACGACGAAGCCCTGAGAGAGAGACTGATCGAGGAGGATGATAAGATCGATACCCTCGATGAGTCCATAACACCGTACCTTACGGTGCTTTCACAGAAAGAGATGTCCGATGAAGAGGCCGAAAGGGCGGTCTCGCTGCTTTTTATAGTCAAGAACCTCGAATTGATAGGCGATATGGTCTCAAAGAGTCTCATGGACCTTGCATTGAAGAAAATAACCGTGTCTCCGAGATTCTCGACCGAAGCACTCGAGAGGATCGAGCAGTACCATGACGAGATCGAGAAGACCTTCCAGATGGCCATCGATTCATTCGCGTCACAGGACAAGAAACTTGCTGAGGATGTCGTGGAGCGCAAGACCGAGATGAATCTGCTTGAACGGCAGTTGCATAAGGAACATCTCTCGCTGCTGCACGGCAGCGTGGAAGAGGTCGTCGAGACCAGTACGGTCTATCTAGATGTGATAAGCGACCTCAAGAGAATAAACTCATACGCTTCTGGAATAGCCTACGCGGTTCTGGGAAAGCTATGATTGAGAAGGGGTGATGACGGTGCCGGCAAAACGTTTTGCGGTGATGGGCCTGGGGAGATTCGGGTACACCGTTGCGACTCATCTGGCCAAAAGCGGATCCGATGTTATTGCGGTCGATACGGACCAGAACATCATCAATGAGGTCAGCAACCTGGTACCAGTGGCAATCTGTATGAACTCCGCCGACAGGGAAAACCTGATCGGGCACGGTATCGACAAGGTCGATGCGGCGGTGGTGGCGATAGGCCAGAACTTCGAGGCGAATCTGCTCACCACGGCAATGCTCAAGGATATCGGTGTCAGCAAGGTCATCGCCAGGGCCGGCAATGATGTTCAGAAGCGGATCCTTGAGCTGATCGGTGCCGACCAGGTGATCTTCCCCGAGGATGCGATCGGTGTCCGGGTTGCACAGAGCCTCATGAGTTCGAGGATAGTGGACATAACCTCGCTGTTCGAAGGTCTGAGCGTAGCACAGGTTGTCGTATCGAAGGAGCTCGTAGGCAAGAAGATCGGCGAGATCAAGTTCAGACAGAAGTACGGGTGCAATATCGTTGTTATAAAGCGGAAGGCCGATCAATCTGATATAAAGGGAGAATCTCCGAGGTTCAACGTGCTGCCGGAGCCGGACGACGAGATCACGGTCGGTGATATCCTCGTGGTCGTCGGTGCTGAGAAAGACATAGAACGTTTCGCCAGCAGCATGTAGACGAGCCGCTCCGGACAAATAGAAAAAAGGGGGAGTCATCCGTGACTCCCCCTTTTCCCCGGTACTACGACACCTGGATCGGTATCTCCTTCGGTTTCTTCACTTCGATTCTCGGCATCTCGACCTTGAGGATCCCGTCCTTAAACGTTGCCTTCACCTTGGCTGCGTCGACCTCCGCAGGCAGGCTCACGCTTCGCTTAAAGAAGCCGTAGCTCCTCTCGATCCTGCATGAGTTTTCGCCGTCATCATCGGTCTTTTCCTGCTTCTTTTCGCCGCTGACCGTAAGAACATTGTCCTTCACGCTGACCTTTATGTCTTCCTTGTTCATTCCAGGAAGCTCCAGCGATACGGTCACATCGCTCTCGCCCTCTGACATGTCCAGCGGGGGGAGCCAATCGCCCTCGTGACCGTCTTCCGGTACCGTCATCTTTCCGTACAGGTCCCCGAGGAGATTGTCCATCTCATCGCCGAAACTCATCACGTTTCTTAAAGGCGTCCATCTTATCAGTCTCATCTCCTAAGCCTCCTTTTCTGGTTCCAGCAGAGGGTAATTGCAATGGGTGTGCCAGGAGTTCGAATCGGGTTAGATATTGCGTAAGAGCCTGTATGTATGTCAATTACGGGATTTCCGAGTGATCGGCCGTTCCGCGTGAGGACGTGCCATTATGACCTTGGTCTGCCGAACTGGAGGCAGGGACTGCCATAATGGCAAACAGCCGGCCGGCATACCACACCCAGGGGTTGTTACGGGAGCGTCCTGGCGGGCCGGAGGTCGGTCCGAAACACTGCCGAAAAAACCGCTTGACTTAGATACACCAGTCTGTCTATCTTAGCAATACTTAACTTTTTGTTTATGTACATGGATGAATCAAATGAATGTTGGCAAGCACATCAGAGAGTTACGGTTGGCGAACGAGCTGACGCAGTCTGAGCTCGCGAGAAGGGCGGGGCTAACCAAGGGCTTCATTTCTCTTCTTGAAAGCGACAAGAGCTCTGTCTCCCTGGAGACACTCGTTCAGGTTCTGACGGTGCTCGGTGAAAGCCTGACGACTTTCTTTTCCGAGGACGCGCAGATGCCGTTCGTCTTCAAGAAGAAGGACAGGGTCACTCTTGATGTCACGGGGAGGGAGAAGCACGAGCTTCTGATACCGAGTTCGGCAATGAAGGAAATGGAGCCTTCCCTGGTGACACTTTCGCCCGACGAGCGAATCGGGCCGGACAGCCCCCATTTCGGGGAAGAGTTCGGATATGTGATTCAGGGGCAGGTACAGGTTACACTGGGAAAGCGGTCGGCAACCGCAAGGGTCGGTGACTGTTTCAGTTTCAGAGCAGACAAAGAGCATTCAATCTTGAACCGCGGTCGTTCGGCAGCCAGGATTCTAGTCGTGAACTGGCCTCCGCAGCTACCGCAGATGGGCGGCACGTAACCGACAGGTGGGAGAGCGATGATCAGAAGAGAGACTGTGTTGGTGTCTTCGACTCCACGGGGTTCCCTCGCAGAACCCGTTGTTGGCTTCGACCAGGCCAGAGAGATGGCCGGGTCGTTGGCTACACCACTGCTGGTTTTATCCCCGGTACGACTGAGAGAGAACGTAGAAGTTCTCCGGCGTGGGCTTCCCGGTATAAAGATCTACTACGCGATGAAAGCCAATCCGAGCACTGAGATCTTAAGTCTGCTCAATGGACATGTGGATGGCATCGATGTCGCCTCCTCCGGTGAGGTCTCTGCCGCTGAGCAAGCCGGCTTCGCGGTGGACCGTCTGATTCACAGCCACCCGGTCAAGCGGGAATCCGATATCAGGGAGAGCGTGAGGCTCGGGATCAGCTGGTTCGTGTTTGACAACACCGATGAGATACGAAAACTGGCGCGGCATGCGCCCGGCTGCAACCTGTTGTTACGGGTTGCGATCAGGAACAGCAACTGCGTGGTGGACCTCTCGTCGAAGTTCGGAGCTTCGCGGGAAGATGTAGTCTCGCTCCTTCTTGCTGCACGCCACTCGGGTCTGAATGTCAGAGGCATTGCTTTCCACGTGGGATCGCAGTGCCGGGATCCCATAGTGTATGCCCGGGCTCTCAAACTGATTGGTGAGATATTCGAAAAGGGCCGGGAGCTTGGTCTTGCGCTTGATACCCTGGATGTAGGCGGTGGATTCCCGGTTTCCTACCGGGAGTCGTTACCAAGTGTGACCGAGTTCTGCAAGGTCGTCTCGGGTGGGTGCCGCGAGCTCCAGAAGGCGGGCGTGACCGTACTCTGTGAGCCCGGTCGTTGCATCTCCGGTGACTCTGCCACCCTGATAACCCGTGTAACAGGACGTGCGCTGAGAGACGGTATACCATGGTACTACGTAGATGACGGTGTCTATGGCGCATTCTCAGGCCGGCTCTTCGATATGTGCGACTATCGCATAATCTCAGATCACAGCGGGCCCAGGAGAAAGTGTGTTGTTGCCGGCCCCACATGTGACTCCATAGACGTCGTATCCAGAGACCAGATTCTACCTGAACTTGATATAGGAGATATCCTTCTGGTTCCCGGCATGGGGGCCTATACGAACGCCAGCGCAACTTCGTTCAATGGATTCGAGCCGCCTCGCCTTGTCGTTCTCGGCGATGACCGTCTGGATGTCGGGAAACCGGAGTCCGACGTTACACGCCGTTTCGCAGTTGGCTAGAGGGGCTTGACCAGCTGATCTTTAGAAAGGGTGGTTTCCCAGGATGGTGAATGACAAGCTAACGGGGTTCCAGGGACGGATCCTGATGTTGGGGTGTGGGTCGGTAGGACAGTGCACACTGCCGCTTCTGCTCAGGCACATCGATATGCCACCGGACCGGGTGACGGTGATGGACTTCGAAGATCGCAGACCGCGGATATCCGATTGTCTGGGGAGCGGGGTTCAGTATGTCCAGGAGCGTATCACACAGGACAACTTCCGGGATATGCTCGGCAAGTATGTCGGGCCGGGCGACCTGATTGTGGACCTGGCATGGGACACCGAGACTCTTGAGATACTGGAGTGGTGTAACCAGAACGCCGTGATGTTCATCAATACTTCACTCGAGGAATGGGACCCTTATGGCGGTATCGAGGACCAATCACCTCACCGCCGGAGCCTCTACTTCCGTCAGATGCAGCTGCGGAAGCTCAAGCTGGCAATACAGGAAAAGGGTGGTGGGGGAGCAACCGCCGTCATAGACCATGGTGCAAACCCGGGACTCGTCAATCACTTCGTCAAACGGGCTCTTCTTGAGATCGGGGAAGAGATGGTGAATAAGCGCCTGCCATCGGCTTCCGGGTCCGGAACGGATCGCCTCGAAGACATTCTTGCGGCAGCGAAGCGGGCCGAACCCGGTTCATTCGCACGCCTGTGTCAGCATACAGGTACAAAGGTCATACATATTTCGGAGCGGGACACCCAGATATCGGACAAGCCCAAGGAAGTGGGGGAGTTTGTCAACACATGGTCGATCGAGGGGTTCTATGAAGAGGGTACAGCTCCTGCTGAGCTCGGCTGGGGAACCCACGAACACCGGCTGCCCAGATATGCCTATCATCCGGAGGGCGGACCGGGCAATCAGATCTTCATCGCACAGCCGGGTATCAGAACACTTGTCTATTCATGGGTCCCCATGGGCGGGCCGATCATCGGGATGGTGGTCAGGCACGCGGAATCCTTTACCATCAGTGACCACCTCACTGTCTGGGAAGACACGGACCCAGCGATACGTCAGCCGCTTTTCCGGCCCACAGTCCACTATGCCTATATGCCGTGCGACCAGGCTCTCCTTAGCCTTCACGAGTTGACGATGCATGGATATATCTTACAAGAACGCCGTCGGATCATGGCCGATGAGATCACCGGGGGTATCGACGAGCTCGGCGTTCTCCTGCTCGGGCACGGCCTCGGTGGGTGGTGGACCGGGTCACAGCTTGATATCGAAGAAGCCCGACGGCTGGTTCCGGGCCAGAACGCGACTACCCTTCAGGTGGCGGCCGCTGTACTGGCGGGTGTGGTGTGGATGATAAAGAACCCGCAAATGGGTATCAATGTCCCCGATGACCTGCCGCATGAAGAGATTCTGGACATCGCCTATCCTTACCTGGGACCTTGCCCATCGGTGAGAACCGACTGGACTCCGCTCAGGGACAGGTCCAAGCTCTTTGACAAGTGGGGCAAAAGGGTACCCAGAGAGGACGAGGTCTGGCAGTTTACGAGCTTCCTTGTTGACTGAACATGCCCGGCGGGTCACTTCTGCCTTCGGTATTAATCCCTTGACAAAGCGGGGAGTCTATTCAATGATTCTACGTCGCGCAGAGTGCCCTTTGTGGCCGCTGCGGTTTTCATTCCGTTGGAGTCGTATTAGAGCCCCAGGCTGCACCATATGAGGGAAGCAATTGACAGACTGCTAGGCCGCATGCTGATAGTGGCGGCGGTCCTTGCCGGAGCCTCCCTGGTAGCCCGTTACGGCTTCTTTCTTCCCCAGATCTATCTTGAGTATCTCAACGCCCTCGATGTCGGCATAATCTCTTTCTTTATCGCCGAAAACTTCCTTAGACTGCTAATAAGCAGGGAAAAGCTCGCATATCTCAGGTCGCACTGGCTAGATTTTGCCTTCATAGGGCTGTTTTCCGCCCAGATCATATCGCTGCGTTTCTTCTCCGAATCCGAGATGGTGGCCACTTTTCTTGCACGGCTTAATATCGTTTCCCTGACCAAGGCCTATATAATCGCTGTCCAGATCTATATCGGGGCGGCACTATTCACCAAGACGGTCGACGCCAACAGAGTGATCGCAAAACTGAACCTTAGCGCTTCACAGCTGGTGCTTCTGAGTTTTGCGATTGCCATCAGTATCGGGACACTTCTGCTCCTGCTTCCAAGGGCCACGGCAACGGGTATATCGATGCCGTTTGTCGATGCCCTCTTTACCGCTGCCTCCGCTACATGCGTGACGGGTCTGATCGTGGTCGATACGGGAACCTACTTCTCGAAGTTTGGACAGGGGATAATCCTGTTCCTGATCCAGCTCGGCGGCATCGGCATAATGAGTCTGGTGGCCTTTTCCGCGGTTGTGATGGGTAGGGGTATAGGTATGCGTCAGAGGGCGGTGATGAAGGACATCCTGAGCTCGGACTTCATAGGGGAGGTAACCGGACTCTTAAGGAACATCGTGTTGATAACCGGGCTGTGCGAGCTGGCAGGCGTGCTCATACTGTCGCGATTGTGGGCCCGGGACTTCGCGTCTCCGTTTACCACGTTCTACTATTCTCTCTTTCACTCGATATCCGCCTTCTGCAACGCGGGCTTCTCACTTTTCATGAACAGCCTTGAAGGATTCGCGGGCCGGGTGGATGTTATCATGGTCTTTGTCGTCCTTATAGTCATCGGCGGTCTGGGCTTCACGGTCGTATCGAACCTGGCTTCCTGCTTTGTCAGTATCGTCAAGAGACAGAGAGCGGGGACGAGACTCAGCCTTCATTCAAGAACGGTCCTGGTTGCCACCGGTATCCTTCTGGTCTTCGGCACTCTTGCCTTCTACCTCTTCGAAGCAAACAAGTCGATAGCCTCTTTACCGGCTGCGCAGCGGATGCTGTCGGCATTCTTTACCTCGGTTACCGCCAGAACCGCAGGGTTCAGCACGACCACGATGGGAAGGATAGCCACCCCGAGTGCGCTGATCGTCATACTCCTGATGTTCATAGGTGCTTCACCCGGAGGAACGGGAGGGGGGACAAAGACCAGTACGATAGCGGTCCTGGTTGCGACGATACGGTCGATACTCAGGGGCAGGCCCAGCGTTGAGTTCTTCAAACGTGCGCTTCCTCAGGATGTAGTCAACAAAGCGATATGCGTCGTTATCCTGTCCCTTGGGCTGATTCTCGTCTCGGCGATCATTATCTCAGTTGCCGAGGAGCAACCTCTTACCGAAGTCCTGTTCGAAAGCGTGTCCGCCTTCGGCACAGTGGGCCTCTCCCGGGGACTAACACGGGACTTGACTACTACAAGCAAGATAGTGATAATTCTAACAATGTTCTTTGGCAGGATCGGGCCCTTGACTCTTGGGTTGGCGATAAGACAGAGGATGCGTGATTCGTCCTATTCCTATCCTGCCGAAAGAGTAATGATAGGTTGAGAGGGGGAGTTGGATTGCCAGGACGTACAAAAAAAGCAGCGAAGGGAAAGGCAAGATCGACAAGGAAGACGACCAGAAAAGCGACCCGGAAGGTGGCTAAGAAAAAGGTCGGGAAAACGGCGAAGAGGGTGACCCGGAAACCAGCAAAGAAGACAGCGAGGAAAACGGCCAGGAAGGTTACCCGGAAGCCAGCAAAGAAGACAGCGAGGAAAACAGCCAGGAAGGTTACCCGGAAACCGGCAAAGAAGACAACGAGGAAAACGGCGAAGAGGGCGACCCGGAAACCGGCAAAGAAGACAGCGAGGAAAACGGCCAGGAAGGTTACCCGGAAACCCGTAAAGAAAGTCGCACGCAAGACCACGGCAAAGGCTGTCGAGCAGAGACCGATTGCTCCACCCAAGAAGCCGGTTAAATCCCGTGTGATGCAGTCGAAAGCCAGGGTAAAAGAACTCAGGACCATGCTCGAAACCAAGCGAGCCGAGGTCCTGGAGGAGATCAAGAGGGCACGGGAAGCCAGTATGAAGAATGATCATACCAGTTTCCCTGAGGTGGGGGACCTTGTATCCGCTTCGGTTGAGAAGGAAAGAGCTTTTGAACATGGGGAGGCCGGGATCCATGCCCTGCGGGAGATCAGCGCCGCGCTCGAGAAGCTTAAGACCGGCACCTATGGTATCTGCGAGATGTGCACCAAGGCCATAGGGATCAAAAGACTCAAGGTGATGCCCTCTGCACGGCTTTGCATCAAGTGCAAGTCGAAGGAGGAGGCTTCAGGGGGAGTCTCTACAGGCCGATGAATTGAATATGGAGATTGACAAATCTCTCGGTTTACGCTATAGTAAGGCATGAGGGCTATTAGCGGAGGCGCAGTGATATGACGCCGAGATGGCTCATAGCTTTTGTTGTTGTTCTTGCTCTGGCGTTCTGCGGAAGTGCGCTTGCCGGACCGAAATCCCCATACTGGGGAGATCCCGACATCTTTGAAGGTACAAGACCGAAGGGACGGACTCCGGGTGAGCACATATCCGGGGATGCCGGTCCAATCCTTATCTTATTCGATGTTCCTATCATTCATCGATTCATCCAGATAAGGGGCGAGCACGAGCGAAAGCTGGAACCAGTACCAATTAGAAGGATTCCTGTTGCTTCGAGTAAGACCCGCATAAGTCGGTAATACGGGCAACAGGCTATTTTCACCCTTCGAGCTGGCGGGGAAAGGGTGACATGGATAAGGTACACGGCAGTGGGCCTGGAGACAGAGATGGCCAGGAGCGCAAGCGGCAGGGTATAACCACATCTTTAGAAGATCTGGGGAACTTCTGTCTTGCGAGCGGGGAATTCACAACTGCCATCGAGTACTTCAACAAGTTGCTGGCCGGCTGCAAAAGCTCAGAAGAATCCAAACCGAGACGTGCTTCCCTCCTTCGTAGACTTGCCACCTGCTACAACAAGATTGGCAAGTGTGACCATGCGCTGGAGCTGCTTGATAAAGCCTTTATGCTTGTGTCGGATGACGAAGACCCGATAGAGCTCGCCCGCATCATCGGAGAGCGGGGGTGGGTGCATTTCAAGCGGGGAGAATACGATCTCTCGCAGGCCGATCTTGAATCCTGTCTCGATATCCTGCTGGGTGATGACAGGGGAAGGGCTATCGCCGGTACATACAATCGTCTGGGCAGCGTACTGGCAAGGAAAGGAGAGGTCGAGAGCGCGTCGGACCTCTTCCGGGCCGCCCTCTCGGCTGCCAGACTGATAAAAGACCGGGAGTTGACCGGGAATTGTCTCAACAACCTGGGTATCATCTGCAAGTACCTGGGCCGCTGGTCGGAGTCCCAGACCTACCACGAGGAAGCGCTGAGTCTTGCCGATGAGGTAGGGCAGCACCTGGAGAAGGGGCTGCGGCTGAGCAATCTCGGAATCATTTATTCCAAACGCGGCTACTTGAAGAAAGCATATAGATGTTGGACCGAAGCCTTGAGCATCCTCGCCCACATCGGTAACGGGTGGGAGGTGATATCGGTCCGTTTGGCACTTGGTCATTACCATCTGACATTCCGCCAGTTTGCCGAGGCGGAAGAATTCTTTGCCCGTGCGATGAAGGAAAGTGCTGAAAACGGTGATGCGCGTACATCGGCATTGAGTTTCGAAGGCATGGGCGATCTCCATTTCGGCTGCGGACGCGTCGAATCCGCTCATCGTTGCTATCTTGAGAGTCTTGAGATCGCCGAGGAGATAGCGCCTCAAGGTGACATCGTCGCCGAGGTCAAGCGGAGACTTGCCGATATCGAGGTCAGCCGCGGCAGTTACGAGGTGGGTCTGCAGCTTGCTCATGAGGCGCTTCAAGTGGCACAGGGAATTAGAGACGTGTTCGAGCAGGGGTGCGCGCTTCGATCCAAGGGTTGCGCCGAGTTCCATCTGGGGGAGTGGGAGGTGGCGAGGGTCAGCTTCAGCAAGTCCATCGACCTCCTGTCTGCGATCGGTGACAAAAAGGAGCTGGCGGTCACATATCTTAAGGCCGGCGATCTCCTGGCTACGCAGCCGTCTTCATGCGACACCGCAAGATCCTATCTGACGCAGGCTCTGTCGATCTTTGAGGATCTGGAGATGTCACATGAAGCCGGGCTGTCGGCCTTGTGGCTTGGACGTGTTGCCGCGACGTGCGGGGATGTTGAGAGCTGTCACGGGCTGTTGGACAGGGTAGGAACCATTTTCGATGGTAATATGCCGGGTGAGATACATGATGAGATCGGCAGGATCAAGCGGGAGGCCGATGAACGGGTGTCATGCCTGTCCGTGAGTGAAAGCAACGGGCTGGCCAGCTTCAACTCAATCGTGGGCAGGGTCCTCAGTGCCCGTGGTCAGGCGGAGAAGCTGGACATACTTCTGGATTCCTGCGTCAGTGAGACGGTTGCCACCAGGGGATTGATCCTTGCGGGTCACAACGGCGGGCTCAAGCTCCTGGCAAGCAAGAATGTGGATGGTGACGACGGTAACGGTGTTGTGTCGGCTGTAGATGAGCTGTTGATGATGTCCGAGGCCTGCGATAGACCGGTGGTCAGCACCAACATCCGGAAGGACGGGAGATTCCACGATGTCGGTGCCGCCAAGTCACTGGAAGGTGCGGTGCTGTGTGTACCGCTGATGCTTGATGATGAGGGCCCGGGCTGCGTATATCTGGATACAAAAGAGGATGGAGAGTTCTTCACAAGAAGCGACGTCGAATTTGTCGTTGCCCTGACCGGTATCTTAAAGACCGTGTTATCTGAGGCGAAGCTGGGCAGGTATGTTGAGGAGACACGATACCTGAGGAGCAAGCTTGACAAGGCTCGCCGTTTCCAGGGTATGATAACTCAGAACAGAAAGATGCTGGAGGTGATGGAAGCCGTCGAATTCCTTTGCCGCACATCCACCACTGTCCTTGTTGAGGGTGAGACGGGCACAGGCAAGGAAATGCTGGCGCGGGCGATTCATTCCAGCGGTGACAGGAAGGATAAGCCTTTTGTGACGATAGACTGCTCCGCACTCTCCAATGAGATCCTGGAGAGTGAGCTTTTCGGTCATATAAAGGGTGCATTCACAGATGCAAAGACAAACAAGACCGGCCTTTTCGAATCGGCCGACGGAGGAACCGTCTTCCTGGATGAGGTAGACAAGACGTCGAGAAAGTTCCAGGAGCGGCTGCTTCAGGTTGTCGACAAGAGGGAGTTCAAGCCGGTCGGCTCCACGCATTCCAGGAAAGCCGACTTCCGGTTGATCTGTGCGACCAACCGCGATATGAGTAACGAGGTCGCGTCGGGTCGATTCATGGAGGATCTCTACTACAGGCTCAAGGTGATTTCCTTGAGATTGCCGCCCCTGCGCGAGAGGCGGGATGATATACCGCTGCTTGCCGAGCATTTCCTCGGTGTCTATAACGGCAGGATGGGCAAGTCCGTGGTCGGGTTCTCGGCACCTGCGATGGATCTCCTTGTGAGTTTCTCGTGGGCTGGGAATGTAAGGCAACTCGAGCACGAAATCGAAAGGGCAGTCACCTTTGCCGGAGACGGAGACCTGATCACACCCGATCTCTTCTCCGATGAGTTGTCCGAATGGGGCAGCATAGTCACGACCGATCGCACCCGGCCGATGGCTGAGGCCGTCCAGCAGATCGAGAGACAGATGATAAAAGAGGCGATGCGTCGATTCAGTGGTAACAAGACCAAAGCTGCCAGGAGTCTTGGTTTGAGTCGACGTGGTCTTCTTAACAAAATCCAGCGTTACCAAATCGCATCGTAAACCAACTTCACGACCCGGCCGTAACCAAACTTCTCACCGAAAACCCTTTGTTTACGCGGCTTCTGGCGCACTTCTAAATACATGTGAAGTTGCTTCACAGACTGCGACCGCCTCGCCTGTGACGTCCACTCTCAGGGTCTTGGGCCGGCCGTGTATCTGATTGAGTTCAAAGCAGATAAATGGCGATATGATATAGAGGCCTGGCTGCACTGCGGCACGAAACTTGCCCTATCATAGATGCGGGTACGGAAAGCCTCTCGTCTCTCAGCAGGCAACGTATCTGTTGGTTAGCGTGAGAGCTTCTGGATGTACCCACGGATTGGGTGAAGCGATGTTGCGCCAAGACCTCATTGATGAGGGTGAATCTAATTCGCCCTTTGGCCAGTACCTGACGGGTCACAGCTCTCCCCGCCGGCGGCGACCCGTGCGGATGCCGGATAAGTCCGGTGAGAGCCTCTCCGCGTATCTAAAGGCGATAAGCAGGATCCCGCTCTTGACGAGAGAAGAAGAGCAGGACCTGGCCCAGAGGGTCCGGAGAGGGGATGTGGTGGCCAAGGAAAGAATGGTGCTGGCCAACTTGCGGCTGGTTATCTCGATAGCCCGGAGGTATCAGGGGATGGGTCTTCCACTGGCCGATCTTATCGGAGAGGGAAATCTGGGCCTGATAAAGGCCGTCGATCGTTTCAAGCACGAAAAAGGATATAGATTCAGCACGTATGCATCCAAGTGGATCAGGCAGGCCGTGACCAAGACACTTGCTACCGACAGCAGGACGGTCAGGCTTCCTGCCAATGTGATAGAGATCATTCGCAAGGTCAGAGCGACCGAGGAAACCTTACTACAGAACCGGAGGGAGGAACCGGCTGAGCAGGAAGTCTGTAACAGGGTCGGGGTCTCATCCTCACGGTATGCCCAGGTTACCAATGCGTCATCGACGGTCTCGCTTGACTCGCCATGTTCTCCCGATGGGGAGGTCTCGCTCCATGAGATTCTTGCGGATACATCCGAAAGTCCTCCGGATGCCATCGCCTTCCGGCGAATCGATAATACCAAGCTGGGAGAGCTCCTGGGCAGGCTTTCCAAACGGGAAAGGAGAATTCTCTCCTACCGGTTCGGGCTTGAGGATGGCAATCTTCGATCGCTTGCCGAAACCGGCAAGATGGTAGGTATAACCCGCGAGAGGATTCGACAGATCGAGAAGAGAGCCATAGAGAAAATGAGAAAGATGATGAAGAAGAGGAGGATGCGTAAGGTCCTAATGCAAGGTCAGTAGCCTTCTCTCCGGATTGTGCCTTCGTTTGTCCCCGCGACGAGGGCACAATCTCTTTTTTACGTCTGAGCGTTCCTGGCCTGCCCCGCTTGACAGTCCCATATCTCTGATGTTAGCTTCTTCCATTGTTGTGGACGATAATGAGCATAATGTAACTCTCGAAGATGGCTTGACTGCAATCCGGCAGTACGTGCCCGTTCTCGGTACGAAATCCATTGAGATCACATCCTCCCGGGGGAACGTCTTACGGCAGGACATCATCAGTGATATAGACTATCCAACTGCCGACATCTCGGCTGTAGACGGCTACTGCTTCCGGGCATCAGACACCGCTCGGGCCTCCGCCGGCGCGCCGGTGATGCTGGCGGTGTGCGGCACGGTCAAGGCCGGCGAGACTGCATCTTTCGAGCTCGCGCCCCGTGAGTGCGCGAACGTGATGACCGGTGCCATCCTGCCTTCCGGGGCCGATGCAGTCGTCAGATCCGAAGCCATGAAAGTGACGAATGACACCATTGTCATCTCGGGGCCGGTCGCCAGGTGGAGTTCAGTAAGGAGGGCCGGCGAGGTAGCACAGAAGATGGACGTTGTACTCAGAGAGGGTAGTGTGATAACGCCTGCCGCTGTGGGGTTACTTGCAGCTGTTGGCGCCGGTCGCATCGAGGCATCCGAGAAGCCCCGTGTCGGCATTCTCGCAACCGGTGATGAGCTCGTACCGAGTGGCACGCATCCCGCGCCGGGACATACCCGGAGCTCAAATGCCGTCATGTTGCTCGCAATGGCAGATGAGCTCGGACTGCCGGTCTTCGATGCAGGTATAAGCCGGGACGACGAGTCGGAGATAGTCCGGCACATCGAAACCTGTGGGGATTGCGATGTGGTCATCTTGACCGGAGGTACGGCGGCAGGACGCCACGATCTGGTTCCGGCAGCGCTTGAGAGGGCGGGTGCCCAGATGATCTTCAGGGGACTCCTTATGCAACCCGGCCGGCACATGTTGTTCGCTCTACGTGAGAGGAGCGTATGTATAGGTCTGCCGGGTAACCCGGTGGCGTGCCTTGTCCTGTTTCATACTATCGTCCGTCCCACGCTCATGGCGATGATGGGTGCGAAGCAACTGATCCCGATGCCGTTCACTGCGAAGTGGGTCGGCCCCGATCGCTCGAAACCCGATATCAGGGTGTTTACACCCGGACGGTGGGTAGGGGATTCAGAGGTTGAGCCTGTGGGATCACGCGGCTCTGCGGATGTCGTTGGTCTGGCAGCGGCTGACTGTCTGGTGTCGCTGCCGGGAGGGAGCCGCGAAGTCAAGCACGGTCAACCGGTGGATGTTTTCACTGCAGGTAGAACTCTATGGTCCGACAAGTAGGAGACCTTCCCCTCAACGGGGGAGAGGTCGAAATCGAAGGTGATGTCGCGCGCATCACTTACCGGTCCGATGACGGTTACACCGTGTTTCGTCTGGAGAGTGACCGCCGTGAGATCACGTGTGTCGGTAGTTTCGCTCGCGTCGGCCAGGGTGATCATCTGAAGTTAAAAGGCAGGTGGGTTTCGCATCCAAAATACGGCGAACAGTTCGGTGTGGAGACCTATGAGGTAGTCCCGCCCGCCACGACGGAGGGTATTGCCAGATATCTTGCTTCAGGACTTATCCCCGGTGTCGGTGAGTCGATGGCCGAACGTATCGTCAAACGGTTCGGTGAACGCACGATCGAGATCATAGATACGGAACCAAACCGCCTTAGAGAGATAAAGGGGCTCGGACAGAAACGCGTGGCGGCGATCAAGAAAGCCTGGAAGGAACACAGGGATATCAGCGAGCTGATCGTTTTCCTCGAGTCGCACGGTGTTCGTGCGGGCAGCGCAATCAAGATCTATCGCCACTATGGTTCGAAGTCGATAGAGGTCTTAAGCGAGAACCCCTACAGGCTTGCCTCGGAGATCTGGGGCATCGGCTTTGCGACTGCGGATAGTATAGCCACGAAACTCGGTGTACTCCCCGATGCGCCCGTCAGGGTCAGCGCGGGAATCAAGTATGTGCTGGCCCAGGCCTCAGAAGAGGGGCATGTTTATCTGCCGATGGAGTTTCTCAGGGCCAGATGCGTTTCGATACTGGGAGTCGGGGAGGACTCGTTTGATGAGATGCTCACGGAACTTACCGCCAGCGGTGAGGCGGTCTGTGAGGATGACAGGGTCTACCTCCCGCTTCTTCTTGAGGCCGAGAAATCCATAGTCAGAAGCCTCGAGCGGATTCTCGACGGTGGCGTGCAGGATGAGCCGGAGTCTCTCGATGAAGTGCTTGAGTCCGTCCAGGCGGAGCAGGGCATCCGGTTTGAGGAGTCGCAGCTCAGGGCGATCGACCGGGGTTTGAAATCCGGGGTAACGGTCATAACCGGAGGGCCTGGGACGGGTAAAACCACGATCGTCAAGGCGTTCGTCCGGCTTTTTGAAGCCCGTGGCTGGAGAGTCAGTCTCGCGGCCCCGACCGGCCGCGCCGCCAAGCGTATGAGTGAGATAGCAGGGAGACAGGCAAAGACGATTCACAGGCTGCTCGAGTTCAGCCCTCGTGAGGGAGCCTTCAGGAAGAATTCCGATAACCCCATCGATTCCGATGTCGTCATCGTTGATGAAGCATCCATGCTGGACATTTTGCTTGCGGCCTCACTGCTCAAAGCGATAAAGACCGACACCAATGTGGTATTTGTCGGTGACGTCGATCAGTTGCCCCCGGTGGGTCCGGGCAGCTTCTTAAGAAATCTCATCGAGGCCGGTCGACTCCCGGTTGAGCGACTTGCCCGCATATTCAGGCAGGACGAGGGTGGTGCGATAGTTGAGAACGCGCACCGGATAAACCACGGTGAATACCCCGACTTCAACCGGACCGAGGGGGAGTTCTTTCTTATCGAGGAGGACAGTCCGCCGAGGGTCGCAGCCGCCATAGTCGATCTTTGTGCAAGGAGACTACCGGAGAAATTCGGCTTCGACAAGGTTATGGATATACAGGTACTCTCACCCATGTATAAGGGTGAGGCGGGAGCGACAAACCTCAACCAGCAACTCCAGGACGCCATCAACTCTTCCGGCAAACGCCTCGGTGACCTCAGGTTCAGGATCGGGGATAAGGTGATGCAGCTCCACAACAACTACGACAAGATGGTCTTTAACGGCGATATCGGCAGGGTGGTGGACTGCGATCTCGCTGAAGGTCTGCTTACGGTGAGCTACGACTTCGAAGTCGAATACGACAAGTCGGACCTGGATGAGATAACCCTTGCCTATGCCATAACGGTCCACAAGAGCCAGGGAAGTGAGTTCCCGTGCATCGTCATGCCGGTTCTGACACAGCATTACATAATGCTCTACCGGAATCTGCTCTACACCGCCATCACCAGGGCGAGGGACCTTGTGGTGCTTGTGGGGTCCAAGAAGGCTGTTGCCCTCGCCGTACGGAACGTTCGGACGGATCAGCGCTACTCATCTCTTGCCGACCGGCTTGCCGATGCTATCCCCCTCTGAGTAAGGGCCCCTCATAGGCAGCCTCTGCGTACTTGCAAGGATAGTGAAAATCTGTTAGCTTACTATGATAGACTATCCTACCGCGGTAACGCGGTGATAGCTGCGAAGTGGTCGGGCTATGCCGGGACGGTTTGCCAGGGAGGGATAAGGCATTGAACTGGCGCGACGAACTCCAGAAGGGTATCTGCGAGGTCGAGCAGCTACCCTACCACACGGACCTGTCGTCAAAGGATGAGCGACAGCTGAGAAGTGTCGTCGATAAGCATCCCATGCGTATCTCTCCCTATTACATGTCGCTGATCGATTGGAATGACCCGTTCGACCCGCTTAAGCGTATGGTGGTTCCGGATGTCGAGGAGCTGGATCTCTCGGGATCATACGATACGAGCGGGGAGCTCGAAAGCACAAAACTGTCGGGTCTCCAGCACAAGTATGCCCAGACAGCGCTGATACTTGTCACGAATCGCTGCCCGACCTATTGCAGGTACTGCTTCAGAAAACGGCTGGTCGGTCTGGAGACCGAGGAGGTGCTGCAGAGGTTCGCCGATGCTGCGAAGTACATCGAGCAACACCGTGAGATCACGAATGTGTTAATAAGCGGGGGTGACCCCTTCATCTTGTCCACACGTGTGCTCCAGAGATTCTTAAGAAGGCTCTCAAACATCCCGCACTTGAACTTCATCCGGATCGGGACCAAGACCCCCGTGACATTCCCCGAGCGGATACTTGCTGACAGGGACCTCGTGGCCTTGCTGAGGAAATACTCCCCACGCCAACGACGGCTTTATGTGGATGTTCAATTCAACCATCCGAGGGAGATCACCGACCGGTCCACCGATGCGATTGCGAGACTGACCGGTGCGGGCGTGAGACTGATGAACCAGACGGTGCTGCTCAAGGGTGTCAACGACGATCCCGCGACGCTCGCGGAACTCCACAAGGGTCTGGTGAGAATCGGGATCAGTCCGTTCTATGTATTCCAGTGCCGGCCCGTGAAGAGGGTTAAGCGGCGCTTCCAGCTTCCGTTCGAGCAGGGTCTTCAGATTGTCGAGCGGGCCAAGGCCATGCTTGACGGCCCGAGCAAACGATTCCGCTTTGTGATGTCACACAGGAGCGGCAAAGTCGAGATACTGGGGATAGCGGGGGACGAGATATTTCTGAAGTACCATCAAGCCCGCGATCCAAACAATCTTGGAAGGTTGTTCAAACGCAAGCTCGTTCCCGGTGCAGGCTGGCTCGATGAATTGCAGCGGGTGCCCGCGGCCTCGGGGAAAACCAGACAAAAAAAAGAAGTCAGGCTCCCGTGCCCAACGGTGTCTCCTCACTCGTGTGAACCCAGGGGCGAGCTCTTTCTTGCTCACGAGTGCGATCGGTTCAGGGCGTCAGGAGTGCACCACAAGGGCGAGATGCCTGACCACTACAATTGTACCCTATTTGTCTATACTAAGTCAAGGGTTGAAGATCAGAAATCTGACTCGAGATATATGACTGGGTAATCTATGATAAATCATTGTGTTAATCAATACACCTCAAGTAACACTACGGGTCATTCTGAGGCGAAAACTTGAATGAGATAGTCATAAAGGGTGCCAGACAACACAACCTTAAGAACATCAACCTCAAGGTGCCACACAGGTGTATCACTGTGATTACCGGTGTCAGTGGCTCCGGAAAGTCGAGTCTTGCCTTCGACACCATATACGCGGAAGGTCAGCGACGCTATGTGGAGTCACTCTCAACCTACGCGAGACAGTTCCTCGAGCGCGTGTCACGTCCCGATGTGGATGAGATAAGAGGTTTACAACCCGCGGTTGCCGTGCAGCAGGCGAATCCGACGAAGACCTCGAGATCGACTGTAGGTACCGCGACCGAGATATACGACCTGCTGCGTCTTCTCTACGCCCGGGTGGGTGTGATCCGGTGCGGGAAGTGCCGCGTGCCTGTGACGAGGGGTGGTACCCAGCAGGGGACTGACTACGCCTTCTCGCTCGGAGAGGGGAAGATGGTGATGATGGGGTTTCCGCTTGAGGTTTCGGTTCCCGCCGAGATCAAACCGAAGCTGATTTCCCTGGGTTTTGCCCGGGTACTTCATGATGGCAACGTTAGGGAGGTCGCGTCTCTGGATAAGAATGCATTCACACGCGGTGAAGTGCTCGACGTCATTGTTGACAGGCTCAGCGTAGAGGCGGCTAATCGATCGCGTGTGGCCGAGGCGATCGAGCTCTGTCTGGCCATGAGTCCGACAGAGGAGGCACACATAATAGGTGAGAAGGGCGAGATATATAAGGTGTTCAGCGGGCTCAGGTGTCCGAAGTGCGGCGAGGCTTTCGAGAGTCCATCTCCGCTACTCTTTTCCTTCAACAGCCCCTACGGGGCCTGCCCCGAGTGCAAGGGCTTCGGAAACAAACTCGAGTTTGATGTCAACCTGATCGTCCCCAACAAGGACAGGACGCTTGAAGGCGATGCCGTGGAGCCATGGTCACGACCACAGTTCCAGTACTTCAAACAGTGGCTCTTAAGAACCTGCAAGAGCCAGGATGTACCCACAAACGTGGCGTACAAGAGACTTTCCCAGGAAGACAGGGATCTCGTGCTGCACGGTCACGGCCGGTTCCCGGGTGCGATCGGCTTCCTTGAAAGGTTGCGGGCGAAGGGCTATAAGGCTTACGCCAGGTTCTTTGCGAAGCGTTACATGTCGCTTAGCGATTGCCCTGGCTGCAGGGGTACCCGGCTTAAGCCCGAGGCCATGAATGTAAGAGTGGGCAAACTCACGATTGCGGAGCTCGCTGCGAAGGATATCGGCAAGGTAAAGAGATTCTTCAAACGGCTGAAACTGGGAGAGACCGAGAGCACGGTTGCTGCGGACATTCTAAAAGAGATCGACTCGCGGCTTACGTATCTGCTTGACGTGGGACTTGACTATCTCACGCTCGATCGCCAGTCGAAGACACTCTCCGGTGGAGAGGCCCAGCGGATAAACCTGTCGAGTGCACTGGGTGCCGGTCTTACGGGCACACTCTATGTCCTCGATGAACCGACTATCGGGCTTCATGCCCGTGACACTGATAGACTCCTTGCGGTTCTAAAGAAGCTCAGATCCCACGGTAACACCGTGGTGGTTGTGGAACACGACCCACGCGTGATACTTGGGGGTGACCATGTGATCGATCTCGGTCCGGGTGCGGGTACGGCCGGTGGCCGTGTGTTGTTCAAAGGCAAACCCGCCGGTCTTAAGAAGGCACGTCGCTCCATAACGGGGAAGTATCTAACAGGGAATATGCGGATCGACTGCGGCACACGGCAGAGCCAGCGCCAGGCTGCCCAGATCACGGTCCGTAACGCTTTGGAGCACAACCTCAAGGGCATCGACGTTCAGATTCCGCTCTACAGTCTTGTGTGCGTAACAGGGGTGTCGGGTTCGGGAAAAAGCACACTTGTTGAGGACATCCTTTATAACGCGATCAGATCCCGGACGGCGGCTGTCGAGCGGGTCGGAAACCATGACAGCATCGATGGAATAGAGAATGTGAGGGATGTCGTGCTGGTTGATCAGTCCCCGATCGGAAGAACACCGAGGTCAAATCCCATCACCTATGTCAAAGGCTTCGATGCGATAAGATCGGTCTTCGCTGCCACAAAGGATGCGCGGACCCGTGGCTACACCCGTTCCACGTTCTCCTTTAACCTGCCCGAGGGCAGGTGCGAGGCGTGCGGGGGTGAGGGTGTCACAAAGATCGAGATGCATTTCATGGCCGACATTTACGTCCCGTGTGAGGAGTGCTTCGGAAGGCGCTACAAGCGGGGTGTCCTCGAGGTCGAATACAATGGCAAGACCATAAGTGACGTGCTCGAACTCACGGTAGCAGAGGCTATAGATCACTTCAGGCATGAACCGCAGGTCCTGCCGCCGCTTTATCTCCTTGAGGAAGTCGGTCTCGAGTACATTCGGCTCGGCCAGCCGGCAACCACGCTTTCGGGTGGTGAGGCCCAGCGGCTCAAGATAGCGCGCGAGATAAGCCGCGGAGATAACACGCGGATGCTCTATATACTCGATGAACCAACGACCGGGCTCCATCTTCATGACACTGCGAACCTGGTCACGATCCTCCGGAAACTTGTCCACAACGGGAACACCGTGCTTGTGATCGAGCATAATCTGGAGGTGATCAAGTGCGCGGACCATGTGATCGACCTCGGTCCCGAGGGAGGGGACAAGGGAGGGAGGATCGTTTGTGAGGGGACCCCCAGGCAGATCTCGGAGGTCCGGCGCTCCCATACCGGCAAGCTCTTAAAGCAAGTCCTCAAGCACGCCAAAAGCCTTGACTAGCTGTTCCGCGTTTGTTAATCTCCCTCAGATCATCCTTGGGGTCAGATCCTGCAATTAAGCGTTTCAGGATTGCCTGGCACCGGACGATAAAGTATCAGACCCGGGTCTGCCGGGCGCGATCAAAAGTAGGCGTGTAGCTCAACTGGCTAGAGCACCGGTCTCCAAAACCGGGGGTTGCGGGTTCAAGTCCTGCCACGCCTGCCAGTTTTTATTCGCCGCACCGTCATCCCATGTCATTGCGAGGTCGCGCAGCGAGCGCGGCAACCTAATTCTCCATGGCCTTTGATCTCGTTAGGCCCGATGCTGCAGCTCTGTGGGCTTGCCCCGGCGGCACAGTTACTTCAGCCCGTACATGGTACATCAAAGATGACGGGTCGGGTGATGTACCCACTATTCAGGCCGGTATCGATTCCGCATCGGCACCGGACACGGTATTACTGGCAGATGGCCAATTCTCAGGGGAGGGAAACCGCGATATGAATCTCTGGGGCAAGGCTATTACGGTGCGCTCCGAGAGTGGGAATCCCTCTAGCTGTGTAATAGACTGCGGTGGGACCTCTTCATCCTGGCATACGGGCTTCTTTCTTGGTAATAGCGAGACCTTTCAGACGATATTGGAGGGGTTCACCATTCAGGGGTGCTACGGTGGGAGTGGCTCTGCCGTTAACTGCAACGGAAGTTCCCCCACGATCGCAAACTGTGTTTTCTCTGCGGATAGTTCCGACGGTCCGGGTGGGGCGGTGGATCTGTTAGACTCCGATCCCACGTTTACCGACTGTGTCTTTACCACCAACTACTCAACCAGCTATGGCGGGGCCGTTCTATGCACCAACTCATCACCGGACTTCTATTACTGCTCGTTCATTTCAAACGAGGCGGCCTTTGCCGGTGGTGCCATGTGGGGCTACGGTGGTGTTCCTGAATTCACGGGCTGCACGTTCATCGCGAACCGGTCACTCTGGGGCGGCGGGTTCGATCTCCAAGAGGGTTGCTCGCCGGTATTCCTGGACTGCTCATTCTTCTCAAACGTGGCCAGTTTTGGCGGTGGTGCGATACGGACGGGCGGTGCCCACCCGATTCTTATCAACTGCACCCTTGCTGCGGATTCCAGCGGCTTCGGAGGTGCGGGTATCCACTGCGGATCGGACGACTCACCGACCCTGGAGGCAACGGTTATTGCTTTCGGTCAGGTCGGGATGGCGTTATACTGCGAGGTGCCTCCCGGGGACCCGAGTGTCACCTGCTGTATAATGTACGGCAATGACGGGGGCGACTGGGTCGACTGCATTTCGGGCATGGACGCGATCAACGACAATATGCATCTCGATCCCAAGTTCTGCGATCTTGCCGGTCTTAGTCCGAACGTGGAGGACTGCTCGCCCTGCCTAGGAAGCAACAACACCTGCAGTATCGACATCGGTTCGGGTGTGTCCGGCTGTGCATGTGGCGCTTCGACTGAGCCCGCAACCTGGGGCCGGATCAAGGCCGAGTTCATGAAGTGATATGAAGAAGCACCCTTGGAGACTATAAATTGGCGCCGACGCGCACGTAGACTTCCTGGCTCCATCTCTTGATATCGGTATCGATGTTGGGAAGACTCGTGCCTGTCTCGTCGTCTTCCGGATCCGGCGTAATGGGATCATCCCCGTACCAGGACTGTGTTTGGAGGCCTTCGGTGGTTGTATATATGAAGTCGCCGCCAATCCCTATGAACCAGCTGAGTCCCTCACCGTCGTGACTCGGCGCCCAGGTGAAATCCAGTACCCCGATGAGTGACTTCCCGCTGCAATCTGACTCACTGGTCTTAAACCGCAGAAGGTGATCGTCAAGATCCTTGGCGGAAGTCTTGGGAGAGTATGATAGCTCGGTGTATATGACCCAGGTCTGTGCAGGGTGAATGTGAGTACCCATTCCGACGTAGGGTATGCTGTACGTGATTTCGTAGTCGAGCACATTGATACCCTCGTACTCGGTGTAATACATACGCTCATTACCGTATAGTACCCACCCGTCTACACCGAACATCTCATAGGTGAGTTTCTGGTATTTGTACCCGAGGATGCCCTCGAGTGAGAATCTGGGGTGTCTGTAGAAAACCACACGCCCGTTGAAATCGAGAAACCATGCACCTAGCTGGGCATCCGACTCGGTGTAACTGAACTGGGTGCGAATCTCACTACCGGGACTGCTGAACCAATCCGAATCCTTCATCGGGCCGCCCGGATCGTTGATGTTCTTTGCGACGTCTACGTGAAGGCCCCAGGGGGTGCCCCCGGGAAACGCTCCATCCACATCCATGAAGAGACGAGCCATGAATGGGTTAATCGGGAACTCAAGCTCGCTTTCCGCACAGAAAGTGTACATATACTCAGGGATGTATTCGCACACTAAGATGCTGTAGTCCGTGTACCCGAACCCCCGCACACCGTCCACACCCACCGAGATCTTCGGCCCGGCATCTGTTACGGTACCCATGGTCAGAACAGCAATCAGGACTATCGCAACGGCGCAACACATACGCATGATGAGGCTCCTCCTCTTATCCAGGGGTCTTTCATACCAAGCCGGGGAAAGAAGTCTCGCTGCCAGCTTGAGAATATCACCGTACCAAAATCCACGGCAGGCGTCAAGCCCCTGTCATCGGGAGGGGGTGCGGGTCGTGTCGGGCCCCTCGAAAAGCTCGTGCATCACAGATCCTGACGCTCTCTCCGTTTCAAAGCCGAGCAGTTCACCGATTGTCGGTGTGATGTCGCAAAGTGTTCGCGGCACAGTTGAAACCAGGTCCTGCTTTATGTCAGGTCCCACGGCAAGCAATTGTATGGTCCGGCAACCTTCACAGTCACAGTCATGGCCGGAGAAATCATCCGTATGGCGGCCGTGATCGTTGGTGACGAACATCGTGGTCGTGTTGGCATAAACTGAATCGGCCTGGATGAAATCCCAGAGCATACCTACTATGTCATCGGCTATCTCAATGGATCGCGTGTAGTAACCCCAGCTCCCGCTGTGGCCGAAGTGATCTACACGGGCCAGATAGAAGAGTAAGAAGGAGGGATGGTATGCTTTGAGTATTTCCTGGGCCTGGTCCCAGACCTCAAGGTCCGTACTTCCTTCACAATGATAAAGTGGCCAATAGTCTGGTCCATAGTCGGCGTCAAAACTTGCTTTCCAGATACAACCCACATCGCCGAGAACGTAAATACAGTCTTCTTGAGGACGGGAGAGCTGCTTGCGATAGTACTCGAATATGGTCGGGAGCTCGCAGCATTGATTGTCAACCCCGCCGCAGTGCCGGTCTGCAAATGTCGGCACCTCGGTCCAACCGCCGCACCAGATCGCAGGTATGCCACGCCGGGTATTTGTGTGGCGGTCATTTGTAAAGGGTTCAACGACCGCCCCCTGCTTGCTCAGCTCATACATCCTCGGGACGTAGGTATGGTTGGTGTCGCCAAGCCCTTCCGTGTAACGCAGCCCGTCAATGATCACGAGAACAACATGCTCGGTCTCGTAGCCCCAGATGCTTGTCGCTGCAAGCAGGATGACCGTGAACCAGACCAGGACACAGGCCGGGCCTTTCCATGATCCAAAGCGATAGTCGGATGCCGGGTTCACAGTGATTTGCTATCGAAGCCGGATGAAACGTCGCACCCTGGTTCCATCCTCGGCACTCAGCCGGCAGAAATAGGTTCCGGGGGACACGGGTTTTCCGCGTGCATCGCGTGCATCCCAGGACACATTTCTCCAGCCTGCCGGCACCGTCTCATTGATAAGCGTGACAACCTTCTGGCCAGACGGGTTAAAGATCTCAAGCCGCACATGCTGTGACCTCGGTACCGAGTACCTGACGGTTGTGGTAGAGCCAAAGGGGTTGGGTGCGTTCTGTTCCAGCCTGAGTCCGGGCGCTACCGTAACCTTTCCGCCGAGACCCGCGTACGGGACTTCCGCTGCCTCATTGAGGATCCAGTTGTCCGGATCGAGCTCCACGGCTGTGGGCTCGGACGTGAGCGAAACGCTGAAGGTATCGGGGGCCTCGTCCACCCACAGGATGACAAGCGTGTCACCCGCGACCGTGGTTATGCCCACCTCAACAGGCATGGTATAAACCGGGCCGGTAACCTGAACCTGATCGATTATAAGACTGAGATCGTAGCCGGCCTTAACACCTTCGGCATGCCAGGAATATTCATACTCAGGCCAGTGCCTGTCGTAGACCCACTCGTCAAAGAACCAGTCAAGGTCCTGACCGCTCACGGTCTCGACCTCAGCCTGGAACTGGACCGTTGTGGCGCTCTCGTACTCGTAAGCCTCCCGGTAGGCGGCAAGACTTTCCAGGAATATGGAGTCCCCGACAACATGACGCAGCATGTGGAGGATACAACCTCCCTTTTCATACACGGTTGTTCCCCACAGGTTGATGGGATCGTAGATGGGGAAGTTCTCGCCGGAGTTAAGCACCGGGTTCATGATGTGGTTCTGCATGTAATTATGATAAGACGCCATCCCGTATGCGTGCTCGTTAAAGACCGCCTCAGAGTAGGTGGCAAAACCCTCGCTAAGCCAGACGTCACGCCAGTCATTGACCGAAACACAATCGCCCCACCACTGGTGGGCCATCTCGTGGGCGAGCAGCCAGTCGTAGAGATGGTTGGGGTGAATTACGGATGCAACATGTGTGACGCATGTCTGGTGTTCCATGTCGCCATTGGGTGCAGCTGCGTACCCGAATTTGTCAAAGGGATACGGCCCGTAGCGCTCTATATAGCCATCCATCATTATGTCCACGTTCTGGAAGTGAATGAGAGCGTCCGCCGCATCGGTGGGGTATACCCAGTAGTAGATCCAGTCATAGGTCGAGTCAACGATCTCGGCATACTTGCGGCCATGAACCGTCATGAGATGTGGTGCAATCTGGTATGTCTCCGACCATACATAGGTGGAGGTAACTGCTGTGGAATCCTTGTAAGAATCTATAAGCACGCCGTTACACACAGCCCGCTTACCCAGACCGGGAACTGTCACGCGGTACTGCGCCGTAGCCTTATCACACGGCTGGTCCCAGCACGGAAACCAGTACTTGCCCATGGACGGTGGATCGCTCGTCAGACCGACACCCATCTGGTATGCCATCGTAGGGGTACCACCGAAGTAGAAGCCCCCGAAGCCGTCCGGCCCCTCGTTACCCGGATGGCCGTGGTAGACCACACGTACGTCGAAGGAGTCATCGACGGCATAGGTATCGCCCAGGTCTATGGTGAGAACCGGATCGGCATAGACATAGCTTGCGGTATCACCCCCGGTAAAGACGGAATCCACGGTGAGAACCGTGAAATCGAGATCGATCGATGTGAGTCCTGGCACCTGGCTTACGGATAGAACCGTGGTATTGCCGTAGATGAGCTCGTTGTCGAGATCGATATCAAGCGTGATGTCGTAGTGGAGCACATCGAAATCATGCGGGCAATTGTCGATAAAGCTCGCGTCGGCGAGTGGCCTGTATTTCAGCGCCTCGACGGCCCTGAACCACTCCCGGGAGCCCACCTCATACTGGGCGGGATCGGGAAAGCGCTCGACAGCAAGGGGCTTAAGACCCGAACCGCCGAGGGCTGGTAGGCTTGCGGTAACACTGATAGTAACCACAAGCAGGAGAACGAGTGTGGATTGCTTCATTGTAGGCCTCCAGTGTCTGCTTACTCAATATCCCAAATGCTATCATATCACAAATGGGCAGGGTAATCAACCATCACACCGGACAGATCATCGACTACTGGATGTAGCCGATGGCACGCAACTCCCGTTTGGTCTGCTCGGTCAGCTTCACCGCGGATTCCTCACTGTAGCGGTACTTGTGGTAGCGTACGAGCACATAGGGTGGAGTGGGCCGGCTTGATGGGTTTCCGGCCAGTTTTGCCGCCGCCAGGCCACCTCTGCGGATAAACGGCATGTGGGCCGGCCTTTCGAGTACACGCCCCATGAATGTCCTTTCGAGCGCCGGCTCACCGTCGATTGCGAAGTCAAACTCGATAGGGGCACCCTTAGGCTCCACCTTGAATGCAAGGGTGAGCCTGTCAGTGATCTGGAGATCAACTGCCTTGAGGACTGGATTAGGGGGGGATGTCAGTGTGGTTTGATATCTCGAGGTGAATTGCCCGTCTGCATCCTGGAACTTCTGAAGATAGATGTTACAGCCGAGCAGCTTCTGGCCCGCACTGATCCTTATGTCAAAGGTATGTTGGTCACCCCCACCGTCCATCTCGACGTACCAGGTGTCCGAGGTCGACAGGAAGGTGGTGAACAGCATCTCCTCAGCAGAGCGCAGCTCCGCCGGTCTGCTGTGCACTAGGTCGACGCGTTCACCGGGATCCTGTTCCAGATTGAAGAGGATCTTCTCACCGGTTGCCACGTCATATATGAGCTTCCAGGGATACAGCGCGAGACATTTCTTCTCACTGCCATAGAGCAGTGATTCGGAGTAGACAGCCGATGGGGGCAGCAGGCTGGTCTCCGACGCGCGGGCTCTGTCGCCGCCCAGAAGAAGAGATTTCAAGGACACACCTTCGATACTGGGATCCGCACGAAAGCCCAGAAGATCGAGGACAGTCGGGGCTACGTCAATAAGGCGGACCGGGTCAGCACATCGGCCACCCGCGGGAAGGACACCGGGAAGTGAGAACATGAGAGGGACTCTCAGAAGTTCCATGAAGAGGGAGTGGCCATGGGCGAAGCCCGCATGTTCAAAGAACTCCTCACCGTGGTCGCTTAAGAAAACAACCAGCGTGCGTTCCCTCAGGCCGCGCTCGCCCAGCCCACGGATCAAGTCCCCTATTGCCTTGTCGGTGAACGCGATCTCACCATCGTAGAGTGATATGATACGGTTCCAGTCTGCCTGAGACAGGATGTCCAAGTCTCTGAAATCCGATGCTCTTGCCTTTCTAGCTTCCACTCGATCGAACGATTTCCCGATCTGGCCCCGATAGTCGGGGCAAAAGAGTGTGTCAAAAGGAGATGGTGGTGAATACGCGAGGTGAGGGTCGAAGTAGTGTACGAATAGAAGGAAGGGTCCACCGCTCCGGGAGTCTATCCATTCAAGGGCATCCCATGTGGTGTCGTCCGCAAACCTCTCATCACGTCCCGCCGCGTCATAATGGTCGAATCCTCTGTCTAACCCAAATTCCTCCCGCAGGACCGGAGCATTTATGATTGCTCCTGTTGAGTAACCTTTGGCTTTCAGTGTGCCTGCCAGTGTGGGCACGGATTCTCTCAGACCACTCTCGAGGGTAGTTGCGCCATGCTGGGCGGGGTAAAGCGAAGTCAGGACCGTCGCGAACGACGGGAGTGTCCAGGGCGATGAACTGGACGCGTTCGTGAAAAGCACACCCTCCGAGGCAAGGGCATCAACATTCGGACTCGTATTACGCTCGTATCCATACGCCCCCAGATGATCGGGCCGAAGCGTGTCGACCCCAATCAGCACTACATTGAGCGGACGATCATCGGAGCCGCATGCCAGGACAGTGGAAGTCAATATCAGGATAAAGAGCTTCTTTGCAGTTCCGATCATGATGCCTGCAGTCCTATTGTGTGGCAGCCGGGGGAGGGGCTTCCAGGAGAACCTTGGTCTCATCCTGGATAAGCACCCATATGGTATAGATCCCCAGGGCGGTTCCGAGGGGGATATCAAGAAGCTGCAGGGCTGAGACAATGAGCAGCAGAATCCTCGCCCAGGATTTCCGCTTGAGGAGCCCTATTCCACCGATGATGGCCGGCACGGATGTCAGGGTAAGGAAAAAGGCGATCGCTGTGCCTACGATCCATGTCACTCTGATTGCCTGCGGATCGCATGACAGAATTCCCGCACCCGCGATGAGAACAAACAACATGAAGGCGGCCAGAACACCCAGAATTCCGAACGCGAGATTGAGCACTGCTGCAACAGTTATGTGCTTGTCCATCCGTGTATCCTCCCTTCAAACCAACATGCCTGCCGTGTCCGGCTACTTGAGGATCTCCGTACCTCCGGCAAGTGTGCACCTGGCAACTCGCTCACCATCTTCATACTTGATAATAACCTCCGCCCCGTCGGGATCGCCTCCTGCTTGAGATCTGGCGCCGCTGAAGGCGGTCAGAAGTTTTGCTGCGAGGTCCTTCCTGGAACCCTCAGGGCGTCTTTCCCAGTCTGCTTTGGTTATCGTGACCGTCCATGTCTTACGGTCGGCGTCAAACCCGGATGCCGTAAACGTGCCCGAACGATAGAGGGTCGGGTGAAGCCGGGCCTTGAAGAGTGAATCGAATTCGGCGACGAAACGTTTGTGGTAGTATGCGGCCGCGCGCCGGGCTTCTCGTTTTTCGGTTACCCCCGGCGAGAGGTAATAGAAGACGACAGCTCCGGCGATCCCTGCTACGACAAGAACTGCGGCAAGGGCCATCGGGACTGTCCTGCCGGTTTCTTTCATCGTGGCCTCCTCTGCCATGCCAACTTGCTACTTTACTATCCCACGTCACGGTTATGCCGTCAACATCTTCGGGTCTCGCTCCGCGTTTAAAGGGCTGAGAGGTACGGCGACACTCCGGCGCAGCGCACTTGGTCTATTCGGATTTTTCGTTTTGAATGGATCAGGTGATACTCTATATTGAGATTGAAAGATTGAGGTGGAGCCATGCTTGAAAAGAGACGGTTGGGACGAACCGGAATTTCCGTTTCAATGCTCGGGTTCGGCGGTATTCCGATCATGAGGGTGACGCAGGACGAGGCGACGGCGGTCATCGAGCGTGCCCTGGAGCACGGAATCGACTTTTTTGATACGGCCCGTGGCTACGGGGACAGTGAGAGGAAGATAGGAACGGCCATGGGGGCCCAAGATGCTAAGGTCGTTCTGGCTTCGAAATCGCCGGAGCGAACCCGGGATGGGATGCTCGAAGACTTTGACCAGAGTCTTTCCGACCTGGGTATCGATGTGATCGATCTCTATCAAGTTCACTGTGTGAACAAGACCGACGAGCTTAAGACGGTGATGTCGAAGGATGGCGCTTTAGAGGCGCTTGAGGAGCTCCGATCGGAAGGGCGGGTGAGCTCTATCGGTATTACGAGCCACAACCTGGGAATACTCAAGCAGGCTATCGCGTCGGATCGCTTCGATACCATCCAGGTGCTTTATAGTTTTGTCGAGGACGAGGCCGGTAAGGAAGTGATACCGATGGCCCTCAAGAATGACCTCGGCGTGATCGCAATGAAGCCACTGGGTGGCGGCTGTATCAAGCAGTACGATGTTGCCATCAGGTACGTTCTTTCTACCCCGGGGGTGATCGCGATCCCGGGTATGGCGGCGGTTGGCGAGGTCGATGGGAACGTAGAGGCAGCGTCAGGTCTCCGCCCGCTTACCGGGGCCGAGATTGCGCAGGCTGAGAGGACAAAGACCGAGCTGGGGAGAACCTTCTGCAGAAGGTGTGACTACTGCCAGCCGTGCCCGAGAGATATCCCGATTTCGTTAATGCTCCACATAGAGGACATAAGCAAGCGTGTTGGTGAGGCCTTTATGAAGAGAGACATGTACAAGGGTCTCCTCGACAAGGTCAATCAGTGTGACGAATGCGGGCAGTGTGAGGAGCGCTGTCCGTTCGATCTGCCGGTTCGGGATCTGATCAAGGAGTCGAGGGACGCGCTTGCAGAGGTGTTCAAGTGAAGAAGCACGTCAAAGCGGTATGTCTGCTCTCAGGCGGGCTCGATAGCAGTCTTGCCGTCCGGATGATGCTGGAGCAGGACATCGATGTCACGGTCGTGAATTTCGTCGGTCCGTTCGGCGCCTGTGCCGGAGATCGGGAGAATTCGCCCGCGCAGTCGGTGGCGCGCGCGCTTGGAGTCGATCTCAAGGTGGTCCCCTTCGGGGAAGACTATCTTGAGATCATTCGAAACCCGCGTCACGGCTACGGGAGCAATGTCAATCCCTGTATCGATTGCCGGATCTATATGCTGAAAAAAGCCCGGGAGCTCATGGAGGAGGGGAAGGCATCGTTTGTGGTGACGGGTGAAGTCGTCGGACAGCGGCCCATGTCCCAGCGGGCAGTTACGATGAGGCAAGTCGAAAAGGCGAGTGGGCTTGATGGACTCCTCCTGAGGCCTCTGTGTGCACAGCTTCTGCCCCCGACGGTTCCTGAAGAGGAGGGATGGGTCGAGAGAGACAAACTCCTCGGGATCAGTGGCCGCTCGCGGAAGGAACTCCTGCGGCTTGCCGAAGAGTGGAATGTGACCGGCTTTTCCTCACCGGGTGGTGGTTGTCTTCTTACGGATCCCAACTTCGCTGTGAGGATGAAAGATCTCCTTGCCCATGAAACGCTGACCTTTGATGCAATAGATCTGCTTAAGGTCGGACGGCATTTCAGACTTCCGCGGGGGACGAAGCTGGTGGTTGGAAGGAACGAATCCGACAACGACCGTCTGGCTGCACTCTCACGCGATTCCGACACGGTGATTGTTACCGAGAGCTGCCCGGGACCAACCGCCATCCTGAGGGGCGGAAGTGTCCCGGAGGAAGAAGATCTTGCCGCATCGATCGTAACGAGATACAGCGATGGGAAAGTGGAGGGTAACGCTACGGTCAGGATAAAGACGCCCGCCGGTGAGCGAATGCTGGATGCGCGGGCGCTGGCAGCCGACGATGTAAGAAAGCTCATGATATGAGACCCGCATCTTCAGCCCGCGCGAGACCAGGAAGGACCGTGGTGTCCGGTCTCGAGACTCATCACAATGTCGTCAAGCATATCAGATCGTTTGCAAAACCACGGGGTGCGAGCGCTTACGTGGTCGGCGGCTTCCTGAGGGATCTCCTGCGGGGGAGCATATCCGATGACCTTGACATTGTTGTCGACGGTATCAGTCCTGAGAGTGTTGCACACCGCCTGCACAAGGATCTCGGATTCTCGCAGCCTGTCCTGTTCAAGAGATTCGGCACAGCCCTTACCGTTGGCAGGGGAATCAACATAGAGATTTGCCGGTTAGAAGGTGATCTTGAAAGTGATGCCGGCCGGCGCGATTTTACGATCAACTGCATGTACGCGGACATATTGAAGCGCGGGGTATTCGCACGGTCTGCAATTCTCGATCCTACACGCAGGGGAGTGCGCGATCTCAAGGCAGGTGTACTGCGGGCACCCTCGGATCCCTGTCTCATGCTGTGGCTTGATCCGCTCAGGATCCTGAGAGCAATCCGATTCTACGCGGTTTTCGGTTTTTCGATCGATAAGGAACTCCTCAAAGCCATGCCGAGGATGGTGTATCTGCTGGGGCGGATCTCTCCCGAGCGGATAAGAACCGAACTGGAGAAAACACTGCTGTCGGGACGTGTCAGGAGCGCCTTGAGGCTGATGCAGAGGATAGGGGCAAGTGATATCATTCTTCCCGAGCTCGGCCGCACTCACGGGTTTTCACAGGATACACCTCATCATGCTTTCGACCTCTTCACTCACGCGGCCAGGACGGCCGCCCACACTCCACGCGACCTTACACTCAGACTGGCCGGTCTGTTGCATGATCTCGGCAAGTTTGACACACGCAGTTACAAGCGTGGCCGGGCCGTTTACTACGGTCATGAAGCGGTCTCGGCAGATACGGCCAGGACGGTTCTTAGAAGACTCAAGTTCCCGAATCGCCTGACGGATGAGGTGACGTTTCTCGTAAAGAACCACATGATTAACTACTCGAGTGACTGGAGTGACAAAGCCGTCCGGCGTTTGGTGAGGAGGGTGGGACCCCACCTTGAGCAGGTTCTCGCACTTGTGGAGGCTGATTGCAGGGCCCAGCGCCCCGAACCGGGTATGATCGACGGTGTAAGAGACCTCAGAAAGCGAATCAGGGTGCTCGGGCAGGATGATCTCATACATCTCGATCTCCCCCTGGACGGACGTGACATCATGGAGATTCTTGGAGTAGAGGAAGGGCCCGCGGTTGGGAGGGCCAAGGACTTCCTGCTGGACGCGGCCGCAGGCGTGACCAGACCTATGACAAGGCAAGAATGTGTCAGACTCCTTAAGGCCTGGGTGAAGGACACAGATTTGGCTTGACTTATACGTGTTGACAACCCGACTATGGCGTGATTATAGTCTATGGGGATAATTCAACGGAGGTATCTACCGTGAGACACGTGAAGCTCATTATTTTCATAGGATTGGCAGGGGCTCTTGTCTGGGGTTGTGTTGAGGATCTGGACACGGGAGCCAATCTTGAGCCCAACGTCTGGTTCATATGGGCGCCTGATACGAATGCGGTGATTTTCCAGAATTCGGCTGACTTCATCTGGATTGCCACGGATCACGATGACGATCTCGGTATGGGGGTGACCTATGTGAAGCTTGAGCCGAACGAACTGGATTGGTTCAATGTCGATACCGGTGAGAATGTCCACTTCGAACATCCCCGGGGCTGGCTGAGGGTCTACGAGAACGGTTACCAGATACTCGATCTTCCTGACACGAGCTACGATTTCAGCGTTCGCGTTGTCGATGGCAGGGGAGCCGAGACCATTATCAACAGGCATTTCGTGGTGCGCTTCGACAACAGGCCGCCCGTAATCGATTCGGTGATCTGTCCTCCCGGGAAGCCGCCCAAGATCTTCCCGTGGGAGTACAGGATATATGCACACGACGTCGCGAGGAGTCCACGCGCGGCCACTCCGGATGATTCGCTCATGTTCAACTACAGGTTCCGGACACCGTGTGAGACAGTTGAAGCTGATCCCGAGTGGGCCGAAGGCAACTGGCGGTATGACGTATTTATCGACGGACAGGCCTGTCCGGGAGATTATGTATTCAGGTGCAAGGTCAGGGACAGGGCGTGGAACGTGTCTGAAGAATTCAAGTGTGAGTTCACTATAGAAGAGTAGGGTTTCGTACTATCCATGCTGCGACAGATTCTTGGGAGGGCGTAATATGAGCGGTAAGCCGGCGGACATCAATGACTCGAATTTCGAAGACCAGGTTCTGAAAGCAGAAGGAGCCGTCCTGGTGGATTTCTGGGCGCCCTGGTGTGCTCCGTGCCGCGTTGTGGGCCCTGTCGTCGAAGAGATTGCAGAATCCATGGGTGATGCGTTAAAGGTCTGCAAGATGAATGTCGATGAAAACCCCGTCTCCGCTCAGAACTACGGGATACGAGCGATACCCACGCTGATAGTCTTTACGGGTGGCAGTGAAGCCGCGAGAATTGTCGGCGTCCGCCCCAAGGAAGAGATTGAGAAGGAGATCAAAGCGGCGATCAAGTGACACGCAAGAGGATCTTCTCAGAAGACGATCTCGACACCTCCATACTGCTCGGAAAGCAGATCGGAATCGTAGGATACGGTTCGCAGGGCCGGGCACAGGCGCTCAATCTTAGAGACAGTCTGTACCCACCCGTTATAGGCGTCCGGAAGGGCAGGTCGTTTGATAAAGCGGCCGCCGACGGTTTCGATCCACAGCCGGTAGCCGATGTCGCAGCCAGATCCGACGTCGTTATGGTGCTCACCCCCGATGAGACTCAGGCTGAGATCTGCCGCGACGAGGTGTTCCCGCACCTCCGAAGAGACACCTTCACAGGATTCGCCGCAGGTTTCACGGTTCATTTCGGGCTGGTCGCGATCCCCGACGGTCAGACGGTCTTCCTTGTGGCGCCCAAGGGGCCGGGTGGGATACTGCGGAGCCGATACCTTGCGGGAGGCGGCATACCCGCGCTTGTCGCATCGGCCGGCGATGACCCGTCAGGCATGGCCGTTGCGATGGCCTATGCCAAAGCTATAGGATGTGGAAAGGCGGGTGTCATACGATCGAGTTTCAGGGAGGAGGCCGTGGCCGACCTGCTCGGTGAGCAGTGCGTTTTAGCCGGTGGTATGATCGAACTCATGAAGGCGAGCTTCGACATCCTGGTTGAGCGTGGTTACTCGCCGGAAGTGGCCTATATCGAGTGCATTTCTGAGGTTGAGTACATGGCCTCGCTGATATCAAGAGTGGGTCTGGCCGGTCTGGAGGAACAGATCTCATCAACTGCGCACTACGGTGGAGTCACCAGAGGGAGTCGATTGATCGGCAAGGATGTCAAGGCCAGGATCAGAGAGACCCTGGATGAGATAGAAAGCGGCAAGTTCCTCGATGAATTCCGCGCGTACATTGAGTCGGGCAGACGCGTGGGACCGGGGCGCGATGCTTTCAAAGCGATGGAAAATGCCAGGAAGAATCTTGACGAGGTATCCAGGCGTGAAAAGTGAAGTCAGACCGGCCGTGGGCGCTGTTATCCCGTCGGTTGACAGTCTGCCGAAGGCGAAGGGTACCACACGGTTCATTCAGGATGTGAATCTCCCGGGGATGCTCCACGCAAGCATGGTATATGCCCGGACGCCGCATTCGAGGATCAAGAGCGTAACGCTACCAAAGGCCCTGTCGATAAAAGGCGTGGTGGCGGCCGCTACCTGCGACGACGTGCCCGGTGAGAACCGCGTAGGCCTCGTAATAGACGATCAGCCGCTATTTGTGAGCAGTGTCGCCAGGTATGAAGCAGATTGTGTTGCGCTTGTCGGTGCGGAAAGCACTGCTGCAGCAAGCCTCGGCGCATCATGTGTCGAGATCGCGCTTGAGGAGCTCCCACCTGTCTTGACTGTGGAAGAAGCCCGCAAGCCGGATTGCCCGCGTATTCACAAGGACGGTAACCTGGCCGTCGAGCGAAAGATCATCAAGGGTGACGTCTCGGACGGTGAGACACGAAGTGACTTTGTCGTTGAGCGGACGTTCACGACACCCGTGCAGGAGCACGGATATCTCGAGCCAATCGGTGCATTGGCCGTTCCCGGAGCAGATGGTTCAATTGAGATAATGGCTCCCGCCCAGTGCCCCTTCTATATCAGGGAAGCTGTGGCCAGGTGTCTCGGTCTGCCCCTTTCAAAGGTACGCGTCATCCAGCTCCCAATAGGCGGGGCCTTTGGCGGCAAGGAAGATGTACCCTCGGAGATCTGTGCAAGGCTGGCCGTACTGGCTGTGAAGACCGGCAGACCCGTCAAGACGGTACTGTCGAGAGAAGAAGACCTGGTCTATACCTCCAAGCGTCACCCGATGCGTCTGGACTACCGCATGGGTTGTACGCAAGACGGGAATCTGACCTTCGCAGAGATCGCTCTTTATGCGGACGTCGGCGCCTATGCCACACTCTCACCGATCGTGCTTTTCCGGTCTACGATACATGCACCGGGTCCCTATGAGATTCCCAACGTAAGCGTGACAACCCAGGGTTTCTACACGAATTCGGCTCCTAAGGGAGCGATGAGAGGTTTCGGCACACCGCAGGTCGTGTTCGCCTGTGAATCGGTCATTGATGAGCTGGCGGAGATGGCAGGGCTGGGTCCGATCGAATTCCGGCTTAGGAACGCCCTGAAGCGGGGCAGCACCACCGCGACCGGACAGGTGCTTGATGAAAGCGTAGGTCTTGTGGAAACACTGACGCGCGCAAAGGAGTTCCTCGGGGACGACAAGCAGCAATTCGAGCCGCGGCCGGCGGGTGCGGACACAGTGCGGTCGACCGGGATAGCGTCGATGCTCTATGGTGTGAGCCTGGGTGCGGCCGGACGGGTACTGGACAGGGGAGGGGCAAGGGTCGAGATTCTGAAGGATGGTTCGGTCAGTGTCTTCGTAGGTTGTACCGACATGGGCCAGGGTGCCCTGACCGTGCTTTCGCAGATCGCGGCGGATTCGCTTGGAATAGCGACGGACGCCGTACGTGTCAATCCCGTTGACACGGGTGTCGTTCCTGACTCGGGCCCGACGGTCGCCTCAAGGACGACGATCGTGAGCGGCAACGCGATAATCGACGCATGTGACAAGATAAAAACGCGTATGGTGGAGGTCGGCGCTTCTATCCTAGGCCCCAAGGCGGCATACGATGTTTCGCGGGGAGGTATAGCCGGCGCCAGATCCGACAGCGGACTGGGCTTTCCGGAGATCGTGTCGGAGTGCTTCGCGAGGAGAGTAGACCTCACGGCAACAGGCTGGTACGTCGTTCCCGACTGCCGGCTGGACGAGGTGACGGGACAGGGCAAGGCCTATCATGTTTACTCGTTCGCGACGGATGTTGCCGAGGTCGAAGTCGATCTTAAGACAGGACGCGTGGATGTGAAGAGTTTCCTGGCCATTCACGATAGCGGCAAGATCATCAATCCCATGACTGCGACATCCCAGGTGGAAGGGGGTATCGCGCAGGGCATAGGTCTGGCGCTCTATGAGAGATTCGCAGTTGCGGAAGGCCGCGTGTGCTCACGCGATTTCTCCACCTATCTTGTCCCTACCTCGCTCGATATATCTGATGACCTGAGTGTTGAGTTCATTGACTGCCACTCTACGGACGGTCCCTTCGGGGCCAAGGGTCTTGGGGAGCCCGCTATCATCCCCGTGGCCGCTGCCATCGCCAATGCCGTTTCCAATGCGACAGGGGTGAGAGTAGAGGATCTCCCTATCCATCGGGAGCGGATCGTTAAATGCTCTTGACGTCGATCACACCTTTGATGTAGCATTCTGACCCGCCAGCCTGAATCATTCAGAAACCTCGCCGCCGGTGCTGGTAGATACGGCGCCATAGCAGAGGGCTTCTGAATTATCCGGGCTGGAGTTGAAACAACGGTGTTAGCATTCGGAGGGAACCCATGAACACAGTACCTTTGATCGGAATGTTGGTGGGCGTAGTTGGACTGATCTATGCGGGCATCCTGTTTGTGCTTGTTAGGCGTAATCCATACGGGACGGAGAAGATGAAGGAGATCTCCGATCTCATTCACACGGGTGCGATGGCCTTCCTCAGACGTGAGTATCTAACGCTGCTTGTTTTCGTGGTTGTCCTGTTTGTGGTTCTGACTTTTGCCATAGGCATCACAAGCGGCATAGCCTTTCTGGCTGGTGCCTTCTCATCGATGCTTGCGGGTTTCCTTGGGCTCAAGGCGGCAACACGGGCCAATGTCAGGGCGACACAGGGAGCAACCGTGGGCCAGAGCAAAGCCCTCAGCATCGCCTTCTCCGGTGGTGCGGTTATGGGTATGGCTGTGGCCAGCCTTGGCGTGCTGGGGCTCTCGGTCTTCTATTTCATATTCAAAAGTGATCCCGCGCTTGCCAGCAAGGTTGTCAGTGGTTTTGCGATGGGTGCCAGTTCGATAGCCCTCTTCGCTCGTGTTGGCGGCGGTATCTATACCAAGTCGGCCGATGTCGGCGCCGATCTCGTGGGTAAGGTTGAGGCGGGGATACCCGAGGACGATCCCAGGAACCCTGCCGTGATAGCGGATAACGTGGGTGACAATGTCGGTGATACGGCCGGCATGGGCGCGGACCTGTTCGAATCCTACGTCGGCTCGGTGGTTGCGAGCATTGCGATTGCAGTCACACTGGATGTGCCCAACAAGGAGTGGCTGGTCGCGCTTCCGATACTCATTGTGGCGATGGGTACGGTTTCGTCGTTCATCGGGACTCTTTCAGTACGGATATTTCAGTCGGGAAATCCCCAGGCTGCGCTGCGGTATTCGACATACGTGAGTGTCGCTCTTCTGGTTGCGGCCACGTACGTTGTCGTCGGGAAGATAGGACTCGGCACCAACTACGCTTCGGCCGTGCTCTCTGGCATACTGGCAGGTGTCGCGATCGGACTGCTTTCTGAGTACTACACATCGGGTCCACCGGTAAAGATGATAGCCGAATCCAGTAAAACAGGGGTGGCGACCAACATAATTTCCGGGCTTTCGGTGGGGATGATGAGCACCACGCTTCCGATTCTCGCTATCGCCGGCGCGATCTATGCAGCTCACTATTTCGCGGGTGTCTACGGCATCGGCATGGCCGCGGTGGGAATGCTTGCGACCATCGGGATGACGATGTCTGTCGACGCCTATGGGCCGATTGCGGACAATGCCGGCGGGATTGCTGAGATGAGCGGACTTGGACCGGAAATTCGCAAGATCACCGATAAACTGGATTCCCTGGGTAACACGACCGCTGCCATGGGCAAGGGTTTCGCGATTGGTTCGGCCGCCCTGACCGCACTTGCGCTCTTCACCGCGTATTCCCGCAAGGTCGGGCTTGAGGTCATCGACATCAAAGACCCCAGGGTGGTTATCGGGCTTCTCATAGGAGGGGCGCTTCCGTTTCTGTTTGCCGCCCTCACAATGCGTGCGGTGGGGAGAGCCGCATTCAGGATGGTGGAAGAGGTGAGACGGCAGTTCCGTGAGATCACAGGCTTGATGGAGGGCAAGGCGAAGCCGGACTCGGCCCGGTGCGTGGACATAAGCACAAGAGGCGCCCTGAGAGAGATGATCGGTCCCGGTATCCTTGCTGTCTGTTCTCCGGCCGTTGTCGGGATACTGCTTGGTCCGGAAGCACTCGGAGGTCTCCTTGCGGGTGCAACTGTTACGGGTGTATTGCTGGCGATAATGATGGCCAATGGTGGTGGGGCCTGGGACAATGCCAAGAAGTGGATAGAGGAAGGCAACCTGGGTGGCAAGGGGTCAGATGCTCACAAGGCAGCTGTTGTCGGCGACACGGTCGGCGACCCTTTCAAGGACACCTCAGGCCCGTCCATGAACATACTTATAAAATTGATGTCGGTCGTATCACTGGTATTCGGGTTGGTCCTCTACAATCTGCATCACCGGTTGTTCGGATAGGGGGGGATCAGACAGAACTGCTCACTTGGTCGTCGATTTGTCAATGTCGATCATGTGGGATGTTATGCCCGGGTATTCCTTGACCACAGGATCGGCGAGATTGGCGAGTTTCTTTGTGACGCATGAGATCCTGAGGGCCGACTCTTCGATCATGCGGAGCCTCCGGAGGGTTTCCTCATCCTCGCCTTTGTACTTCCTGAGCAGGAGCTGCGCCTCACCGAGTACTGAGAACAGCGGGTTGTTGATTTCGTGATTGGCTGCGACAGCTGTTTCGGTTATCGCTGCCACACGCTCTGACTTGATGAGATTCTCCTGGGATGCCTTCAGCTTGTTAACGGTAGCCTCGAGTTCGAGATTCAGCCTGGTTATCTGCTCACTACGCTGACGCATCTCCCGGTTCTTCTGTTCGAGCTGTTTCTCGATTTTCTTCCTGTCCGTTATGTCAGACATTATCACCGACACGACGTGTCTGCCGCCGTATTCAGACGAGCTTATGGTTACATCCACGGGTATCCACGTACCGGAGGTGTGGTTGATTCTCGACTCGACTTTGAGCTTGGCCCCGGTCGGACTGGTACATTCCGATACCAGTCTGTCCTCGGAGATTATCTCGCTGATTCCCAGTCCGAGCAGCTTGAAGGCAGCCCTGCCGGTCAGTGTGGAGGCCGCCTTATTGGCATAACCTATCTTCCCATCGGTGATAATCAGGTACCCGTCGTCAAGGTCCTCCACCACCCTGCTGAACTTGGCTTCGGACCTGGCCAGCCTTTCCTCAAGACTGGCTTTTTCGGTGACATCCTCTATAACGATTATGGCGCCGCTTACCTTTCCGGATCTATCCCGTTGCGGCACCACTCTAATGTTCTGAACAGCTTCCCGACCGTCGGCGAGACGTCTCCGCCATCCGCATCGTTCAAAAGGCAGACCGTTGAAGACCTGCTGGGCGATCTCGGCACAGCCCTGTTCTATGAGATGGGGGAAGGCCTCGAACATGTGTTTGCCACGGAACTCCTCCTGGCGGTGGCCGTACATCCTTTCGAGCCCCTTGTTCATCATGGTTATAGTCAGGTCGGCATCGACGACGATCACACCCATGTCGACACTGTCGACAACGGTCTCGGTATACTCCTTAAGTGCGCTGCTCTTGTCGATTGCGTTCGCGACCCGGGTTGTGAGTTTCGCATTTTCGATTGCCAGTGCAAGCGTGGTCGAGAAGACTCTCAGATTGTTTACGTCATCATCAGTGAATATCCGGAGCCACCGGGTCTCGCAGGCGACAAGAAGACCCAACACCTTGCTCTTGGAGCACATCGGCACGAGGATGCACGTCTTGGCTCCGATTGACTCTGTGAGCTTCAGGTCGGTCGACTCGTCTACATGGTCGAAACGGATCTCTTTACCTTCGGAAATCTTCTCGAAAATCAGGTCTGTTTCATCGATCCTGATATCATCGATATCGCTCAGCTCATGATCGCCTGTCATGTATACCGGTTTCAGGAAGGAACAGGTTTCGTTGTATACATAAACAGCTACTGTGGCGCCATCGAGCATGTTGGATGCGGCCTCGGCTGCACCACTTGCCAGCTCTTCCAGTGTCGTGCAACTGGCTATGTCGCCGGCGAGAGCGTTAAGTGTCTCGAAGTCACGGTTTCTCTTCTGAAGATCCTCGAGTATGTTCAGGGAAGACATCTGCATTTCCGTGATTTCTTGTCTCGCCTTCCCGAGTTCCTGTGTAAGCTGTCCGGTCTGTGTGGCCAGGACTACTACGGTAGCTACCCTGGATACGTGGTCTGCTACGGCGGCAAGGACCTGCCCGAGCCCTGTGTCGACATCATCGCTCGTGACGAAGACACACCACACACGGGAATCGTCCGGCAGGTCGGCTCTCACAACCGTCCAGAACCGGTCGTCCCTCTTGATGGTAATGGTATCGGTACCGGGCGTCCCGGAACGCCTGGACCTGGGTACGTGCTGCACGGAGACCGGTGCCTGGCCGCCGGAGTACTCAACCTCTTCGATCAGCCGGTCCATGTCCGTCCCCTCAAGTCCGTGACTTGCTAGAACTCTGGTTGCCTCTTCCGAGGAGATGAAGAACATCGAACCGCAAAGGTCGAGTTTACCCCGAACACGCTCGAGGAATCCTGAAAGCCAGAGCGACATCGACTCAACCGACGCCGCATCGAAGTCGGGGACGTCGGTCGGGATATCGGTCAGCACCCGCGCCTGGTCTTTCATCCTCTCAATCACTCCTTGCCTGCCTGGCTGAGTTTGGTCAGCAGTTCCTTCAGGTGAGCATTCTCCTTCTTGAGCCCGGCCATCTTCGCTTCCCGGCCGGTTGTCAGGGTAGTGTATCGCCGTAACATATCCCTTTCCTGTTCGGTATCGCGCCCCTGTCTTGCACTGGCCAATACAGTGGCAAGGAGATTGGCCGCGACCTTAAGTAGAGGGAGGGCTTCTGTTCCAACGGCTACGCTGCTTCGCGACCAGGCCATAAGCAGGGCATGGTCCGCGTGTGGTCCATCCCCGGCAGGCACGAATGCAAACCTGGAGATGGGAAGTACCCGCCGGAAGAAACTCTGCTCACCACACGACTTCTCGACATCGTCGCAAAGGACCGGAGTTCCATGCGAAAGGTATGGTTGCAGCACTGGTTCCTTCTCGGGTTGGATGAAGTTGATCCGCAACGTCTCGAGCCGTCTGTTCGTATACGGGGTGGCTATCATCTCGTTGTTGTTCTTTCTTTGCATGATACACACAAGGTCACAGTCCAGTGTCAGCGCAAGTGCGTTGACCAGTCTGCGTATAACGGTTTGTGGCGGCTCCTCACTGATCATCATGGCCGAAAGCTTCTGGATCAGCTGTATGTTGCTGTTGCCCCTTCTCCGCTCTGTTGACAGGTCGTTGAAGGAATATACGAAGCGGTCGCCGCACGGTGTGTCCAGTCTGGACAACCTCACGTCCGAGACGAAGAACAGTGACTGTGTCTTCACAAACAGCGGCGTCGTCACCTCTTCGTACTCCGGCACGCAGGGAACGTCGGATCCGAATTCCTTGTCAAGGTGGATGAAGTCCGTCAACTGGCTGCCAAGCAGATCGTCATAACCGATTCCCACAAGTTCGGAGAACATCGCGTTGGCAAACACAGCTCTCTGGTTGTCGTTAACAACCAGGCAGGGGGTGGTGCACCGGTAAGTACTCTTGAGCAACACCCGCTCGTACGTGAGGAGCGCATGGTGTGCCTGAGCGAGAATCGCATCCGGAACGTCCGGGTTGCGATCAAGCACGGTACCGATCTCTTCCGCAGGCTGACTTGCGGGAGACTTGATGAGTAAGACCCCACCCGCCGAATCGTCACGATCGAGCAAGACCGACTGGATCACCTGGTCATGACCGGGTGCAAATATGTCTCCCAACCCGGTGCCGGATATCTCTTCATCCGAAGCACCGATGGTCACATCGCCTGCAAGGATATCTTCCCGGAGGAATACCTCAACCGGGAGCCGTCCGGAGGTCTTGAGGTTTCCCGAGTCGTGGGTGACGACTGCGGATCTTGAGATTTCAGACGGTACGAGTAAAGCATACTCCTGGATCGGAAG
>JALGZP010000101.1 GCA_025774845.1 bacterium | reverse complement strand
CTTCTCCAGCACCTCGATCGAGCGGCCCAGTGTACCCAACCTCCCACTATCCACTGCGAGCGCCGGATGCATACCCCTGAGCATTCCATGCCTCTCGAGCATACGGAGGCCCCTGGCCGGCTGGTCACCCGCACAGATATGCCTGAGTTCGGTGTAGGCCCGCTTGCCGGATATCGACTTCAGACAACCCGCCGCCAGACATTCCGTCAGGATTCTGAGTGTGCTCGGCTCAAATCTGAAACTGTATCTCGCCGCGAATCTTACCCCCCTCAGGATTCGTGTCGGATCATCGAGGAAGCTCCTGTTATGCAGTACCCGGAGGCTCCGCCGCCTGATGTCCTTGAGTCCCTCATAAGGGTCGATCAGCTCACCGTAGTCGGAAGGATCAAGTGAGAGAGCCATCGCGTTCATAGTAAAGTCCCGCCTCACCAGGTCCTTACCGACAGTCGATCGTTCCGTATCGGGTAGCGCACCGGGACGCCTGTAGGACTCCGTTCGCGCGGTTGCGAAGTCAACAGTCCCGAAAGCCTTGCTCTCCACCTTGGATGTACCGAACCGGGTCGGTCCCTTAAAGACCGCCCCGGTCCTCACGGCAAATGCCCGGGCCACCTCGACGCCGTCCCCGTCAACGACAATATCAAGATCGATGTTGGAGTAGCCAATCACTATGTCCCGTACGATGCCTCCAACAAGGTACGCCTTGTATCCCAGGTCTCGCGAAAGCACCCCGACTGCGGCAAGTACCTCATGCACGACGGGAGGCAGTGATCGTTTGAACTGCTTTAGCATGTTTCCGCTATCCCCTCTTCTTCCTGATCTGTCCCCTGGGATGATACATCAGAATCGTATCCCTGAGGTACTCCATATCGACACTCGCGTAGATCTGGGTCGTTGATATATCCTTGTGCCCGAGCATCTGCTGCACGTCCCTCAGGCTTGCGCCACCCTCAAGCAGATGCGTGGCGAACGAGTGCCTGAGGACATGCGGTGTCACGTGCGACCTTATCCCGGCCATCTTAACGTACTTGGCCAGTATCTTCCAGTACCCCATCCGCGTTAAGGGTTTACCCCGCCAGTTTAAGAAAAGTACCTTCTCTTCCCGCCCTTTTAGAAGCTGGGGCCGTGCGTCCGCTGTATACTCCCCTACCCACTTGAGGGCTATTGCTCCTACCGGGACGATCCTCTCCTTTGACCCCTTGCCCAGGCACCTGGCTGTCTCCATCTTCCGGTTGAGATCGCCGGTCTTAAACGTAATCACCTCACCAATCCGGAAACCCGTAGCATAGGTGAACTCGAGCATCGCCTTATCCCTTAACCCGAGCCTGGTCGTCGTATCGGGCTGCGCAAGCAGTAATTCGATCTCGGGTACCGTCAGCACCCTCGGTACCCGTCTCCACATCCTCGGCGCGGTGACGTTCACGGTCGGATCCTGTCCGGAGAGGGATTCCGAGATCAGAAAACGGTGAAACGACCTTATAGAGGAGAGCTCGCGCCGGATGCTCGCCGGCGACATACCGCACTCGCTCAAGAAGCTCAAGTAGGAATAGACATCGGCCATCTCAACTGAGGCCGGGTCGGACTTGCCGCTTGAGTCCAGGAATTCAACATACTTTTTAAGATCGCTGTTATAGGCCGCGGTCGTATGCGGTGACACACCTCGCTCGCTGGTGAGCCAGTACGAGAAATCCTTCAGCAAGTCAACCATTTCGACCTAGAGGAAAGGATTGGATTGTTTCTCGTGCTCAATGGTAGTGCTCGGTCCGTGTCCGGGATGGACAACCGTGTTCACGTCAAGGGTCGCTATCCTGGTCTTAAGGGTGCGCGACATCTCCCGGTCCGAACCTCCGGGCAGATCCGTTCGTCCGATCGATCCACTGAAGAGTGTGTCCCCACTGAAGAGTATCGAATCGACCATATAGCAGACGCTGCCTTTGGTGTGGCCCGGCGTGTGAATCACCTTGAAGCGCTGGTCTCCCACGGCGATCGTCTCCCCGTCGGCGATCTCCTGGTCGACCGTGCACGGGTTTCGCTGGAGTCCCCAGAGTGTGGGTTCCTCCCCGGAGAGCATCTCGCTGTCCGAGGGGTGGCACACCACCCTGCACCTGAATGCCTTTCTCAGGGCACCGGCGGCATTGGCGTGGTCTATGTGGCCGTGGGTGAGCAGGATCGCTTCGGGCTCGAGTTTCATGTTCCGTACCTCCTGACGGATGCGATCGGGCTCATCACCGGGATCTATGATTACGCCGTGGCCGGCCTTGTTGCATTTGACGAGATAGCAGTTGCCCTGAAACATCCCCACTTCCACACACCTTATTTCAAGTTCCTCACCCATCACTCCTCCGTTTCATACATGCCGAGACCAAGACTCGACTGTCCCGACTCAAGGGCGAGCAGCAATTTCTTTATGGTGATACCGCCGCTGAAGCCGCCCAGGTGTCCATCGTGTGCAATTACCCTGTGACATGGTATGAATATAGGAACCGGGTTACTCCCCAGCGCGCCGCCAACGGCCCGGGCTGAGTTGGGATACCCGAGCTTCTCCGCGACCCATGCGTATGTCCGCACTTCGCCGAAGGGGATCTTGCGGGTCGCCCGCCATACCTTTCGCGCAAAGGCAGTTGTACCCGTGAGGTCCAACTTGACCGAAGGCTTCTTCTGCCGCCCTTCAAGAAAAAGCAAGATCTCGCGTCCGGCCTGCTCGACGGTTTTCCCGCCCTGCCTGAATGTGACCCCGGGTCTCCCACGGAAAAAGCCCTCGACGCTATCGATATCCACCTCGCCGAAGTTCACGCAGAAGATTCCTTTTTGATTACCGGCAAGCCAGATGTCACCGATGCGTGTCTTAAGACTCAGGTGACTGATGTCCAGTGTCACTTCTTCTCCTCGAGGGCACTGACTATAGCCTCCGCCCTCTTCCTGTTCATACCCGGGACCCCGACGAGTTCCTCGACTTTCAGTTGCTTTATTTTACCAAGTGAGCCGAATTTCGCAAGTAATCGCTTGCTTAAGACAGGGCCGATGCCTTCGATATCTTCGAGTTTCGATCGCTTGGCCCCACGGTCACGCACCTTCCGGTGAAAGGTCACGGCGAACCTGTGGGCCTCGTCCCTTATCCTCTGAAGCAATCTCAGGGCCGGTGAGCCGTGAGGAATCTGCAAAGGCTCTACCCGGTGCGGCACGTAGATCTCATCCAATCTCTTTGCGATACCTATGACGGCCGGAAGCTCGTCACGGACACACCCCGCAGCCAGCATGCCTTCGATAGCGCTTGAGACCTGTCCCCTGCCGCCATCAATCAGCACAAGATCAGGGCGTTCCTCCTCATCCCCGATCACATGCGACCATGCCCGCTTGAGCACCTCACGCATCATCGCGAAGTCATCCTGCCCCTCCACCGTCTTGATCGAGTAATGACGGTAGAGACCTTTAACCGGCCGGCCGTTTCTGAAGAACACCCGCGAGCCTACAGGGTGTGCTCCCTGCGTGGTTGAGATATCAAAGGCCGCAATCTTAACCGGCACGTCCGGAAGATGCAGATGCTTGGCCAGTTCCTTCACCGATGAGACGATCCTGGGCTCACTGCTCGCTGCCTCACTCAATTGCGAAAGCAGCAGATCGGCGTTCCGGCCGGCCATCGTGAGAAGCTCTCTTCCCTTGCCTCCCTTAGGGCTCGACACCTTTATCTGTCGTCCCGTCTTCCGCCTGAGCCAGCGTTTGATGAGCGAGATACCTTCCGTGAGTTCCTCGATCAGGATCTCATCCGGCAGCACGGTCGTCACTGCAAGATACTGCTCGAGAAACGCGGTCAGGATCTCACCCGCGTCGGGCTCGCCCTCGAAGGCCAGCCTGAAGACCTCCTTCCCCACGAGCTTACCCTCCCGGATCTTCAGCACAAAACCGATCGCCTGATGATGGCCCGCACGAACGGCTGCGACATCCCTGTCCCTTATGTTCGGTGAGACGATGATCTGTTTCTGGCTTACCTTCTCAAGTGATGTCACGGTATCTCTGAGTCTCGCGGCTTCCTCGAACCTGAGTTTCTCCGCTTCCGTGTCCATCCTGCTGCTTAAGTCTCTTATGAGGGCGGTCATCCTGCCCGACAGGTACTGGCAGACCTGTTTGGTCAGTCGCTTATAGGACTCACTCGTAATGTCACCGCGACACGGACCGACGCACCTTCCAATCTGGTAGTTGAGACAACCGCGATCGGGGCGCTTAAGCGGCAGACGCCGCTTACATGTCCTGATGGAGAAGACCTCGTTTAAGAACTTAAGCGTCCTTCTCATCGCCTTGGCATCGGTATAGGGGCCGAAGTAACGCGACCCGTCCTGCTTCAGGTTTCTCGTCACAAACACGCGTGGGAACGGCTCTCTGGATGTCACCTTCAAATACGGGAATTTCTTATCATCCTTGAGATTGACGTTGTACCGCGGTTTAAAATGCTTGATCAGATTGCATTCGAGTATCAGGGCCTCGATCTCCGAAGGGGCTGCGATGAAATCAAGATCGTGGATGTTTCTTACGAGCAGCGCCGTCCGTGGAGCAAGCGCTTCGCCCTCGCGGAAGTACGATCTCACCCTCGACCGCAAGGACTTAGCCTTGCCGACATAAATCACCTTACCCTTCCTATCCTTGAAACTGTATACACCCGGAGATCTGGGCAGTCCTTCTATCTTGGTCAGAAGCTTCTTCCTCATCACTTACCCCGCCGGCCAAACACCAGCCCCAGGATAAACATAACCTCTTTGACTTTGAGCGCAAAGGAGAGGGCGATGAAAGTCGCGAGACCGGCTGCCACAGAGGCCGCGACCTGGAGGAGCTTCCCCCAAATGTTTACCGCCCCGGCATCCAACCCTGCGGAAACGACATAGAGCACTCCCCCCATCACAACCGAGGCGATGAGTATCTTCCCCACCGCGACCCATATCTCCTTACCCCGGATGTCACCCAGGCGTCGCTTGAGGAGCACACTCAGCATCGCGAATCCCACGATCGAGGATACCGACGTTGCAAGTGCGAGACCTATGAGACCGAGATAACGCACCAGAATAAGGTTGAGGGCGATATTGAGACACACGTTCAGGATCGCAACCTTCATCGGAGTCACGGTATCCTTCATGGAGTAAAACGCCTGCACAACAGCCTTCATCCCGCCGTATGAGAAAAGCCCGATCGTATAGTAGAAGAGCGCCTGTGCCGTCATCGGGGTCGAACGTGCCGCAGTGAACTCTCCGCGCTCGAAGAGCAGTCTTATGATGGGCGTTGCAAGCACCATGAGCGCGATACCTGATGGAATCAGGAAGGCGAGGATGAGCCTTTCGGAGAACGCGAAATCCTCAACCAGCTTATCCCGGTCTTTTTTGGCCGCGTGGGCGGCGAGCGTCGGAAGCGCGGCCGTAGTAATGGCAACCCCGAATATGCCCAGGGGCTGGATGGCGATCCTGTTACCCAGCCTGAGCGCGGTAACGCTTCCTTCAGCAAGTGTGGTCGCAAGAAGCGTATCGACCAGGACGTTTATCTGGGTCACCGCGAATGCAAGTATCCCCGGAAGCATCAACCTGCCGACCCATCTCACACCAGGGTCCCTGAAGTCAGGATCGAACCTGACTCGATGCCCGGTCTGGAAAAGACGTGGCAACTGTATTGCTATCTGAAGCACACCTCCAACAAGTGCCCCGATCGAGAAACGCGTGATCATCGATTCGCCTGACGCCGGGCCCATACGCATAAACGTAAACGCCGTGGCGATGAGCGAGATGTTAAGAAAAGCTGGCGCAAGGGCCGGAAGTCCGAAGTAGCCCCGGCAGTTAAGCGTCCCTCCTGCCAGTGCCGACAGTGAGACGAAAAAGAGATAGGGAAAGAGTATGCGGGTCAGTTTGACCGTGAGCGAAAACGTTTCCGGCGAGTTCTTCCATCCGAATGCGTACGTCTTTACGATCGGGCTTGCGAAGACTACACCGAGCAGCACCACCAGGCCGAGAATCACGATCATCACCGAGAACATCTTGATCGCGAGATCGATCGCGCTCTTCTCGCCATCCTTGTGGAGAGCCTGGGTGTATACCGGAACGTATGACGCGTGGAGCGTGCCCTCTCCTAACACCCGTCTCAGGAAGTTGGGAATCAGGAAGGCAACATTGAACGCGTCGCCGAAATAGGTGGTACCGAAGAACGCGGCAAACACGCTGTCCCGCACCAGGCCCAGTATCCGGCTGACAAAGGTCGCACCGCTTATCCGGCCGGCCGACCTAGCGATTCTCTCCTTCGACCCGCTTTGCATAATGAAACCTCGGCGTTAGACTATAGCAGAAGGCCCAACACCCATCAAAGAAAAACGCCTGATTGTCATTGCGACCCCGCTTCAATGTCATCGCGAGCGATGCGTGGCGATCTCGTTGACACCTGCGCCTACCACTGCTATATTGCACCCAAGCACGGATGGTACCCATGTACAGACCTGAAAGAGCCAGCGTCATAATCCCGACCTTCAGGAGACAGGAACTCCTGCGCAATCTTCTCACCTCGCTGTCGAAGCAGCAGACCAGGTATCCTTTCGAGGTGATCGCAGTCAATGACGCACCCGAGGAGAACCTGAGTTCGCTTGAGACCGAGTTCAGCGATATCTCGCTCAAGGTCATCAACCTCAGTGAAGACCATGGCCGGTCGATCGCCAGGAACACGGGTTTCAGGAACTGTACGGGCGACATCCTGATCTTCCTTGATGATGATATGACGGTTGTAGAGACCTTTATCGAACACCATATGAATTCTCACACCGATCCGTCGATTGCCGTTATCGGTAATCTCCATGCGGATCCCGAGTTTGCGTCAGATCCCCTCCACCGCTATCTCGAACGCCAGGGAGTAAAGAAACGCAGACCCGGCGAGACTATCCCTCCCAAGTGCTTCGCAACCGGCAACGCTTCGGTATCACGAGAGATGTTTGAGAAGGCCGGTATGTTTGATGAGACCTGGAGAACCTACGGCGAGGATATGGACCTGGGGATGAGAATGCATTATAAGGGTGCAACGTTTGCCTTCGCGGAGGGTGCGGTCTCATACAACCACGGGGCTACCGACCTTGACGATTTCTTGGCAAGGATGCGAGAGATGGGAAGGTACACCCTCCCCATCTTTGCGAAAAAGTACCCGGAGATCACAAGAGGGCTCTGGCTGCACCTCGCCGAACCAGTCGCGTTTGGACGGGAGAACCCCCTGCTTACCTTTAAGAAGGCTGGCCTGAGGATCGTACTCACTCCACCGTTTTACGCACTCGCCCGGGGCATCTACCGCATGAAGTGGCTTGGTAGCCTCCTCTTCCCCATCATCGAGTTTATCCGCATGTACAACTACATCGGAGCCTACCGCCAATCCCTCAAAGACCCCCGGCAAGGCGAGAGTAGTGCCCCGGAGTGAGAGATGATTGCACGTCTCAGGACTGCGACTTTCCTGG
>JALGZP010000040.1 GCA_025774845.1 bacterium | reverse complement strand
AGATCTATGCTCTGGTCTCCGAGCTCTTTCATCGACCTGCTGTCACCGACCACTATTTTCGCACGGCTGGCCACTTTCAGGTTACCTCGTGGTGCAGTTTTCTGGCTCCGGCACCGTGGGGGAAACGCTTAATTTCAAGACCTGACCCCACGGGGGGTGGGGTTACCAGTTGGCGCCGGAGACCCACTGGATCAGATAGCTCATTCTGCCCGTCAAGAGCGATATTCTCGCCATCACCGTATAGCCGAAAGAAGCGCCGAAGGCTGCCATCAACACCCATATACCGACCCTCGCCGCCTTGCCGAATCCACCTTTGTGTTCCTTAGAAAAGTAGAAGTATATGATCGCGCAGATAACACCGCCTACAATTACCAGCTGCGAGAAGATACCACCGATCGCCGCTCCGACCCCGGCCCCCGGTTCATAGAGCGGAACCATTGTGCTCTGGATCTGGCTTACGAAGTCAGACTGAAGATAACGTGTGAAATTTGTGCCTGCGGCGAAACCAATCACGAATGCCATCGCCCACCGCGAGAACCATGCGATGCGTGAGACCAATCGGGTAAGGAGAATCAGGCCGAGCACCAGCGGTATCACATACTGCCACTCCCGTTCATTCCCAACGGCTGACGGCAGCACACCACCCATATGGGAAGGCCATAGCCTCGCGAACAGGTTGGGGATCAAGGTCGTCCAGAAGGCGACCGTCATCCAGTAGGCAGCTGAAATCCCGACGAAGAGATGCTCCGCGAACTTGTAGAAGGGATTATCCCTGTAAAGGAAGCTGAAGATCATCAGCGTGAGGAACGCACCAATCCATACACCTATTGTATTAGCCAGCGGTGTTGTAAGAATCGCCTGTCCCTCCAATTGGCTTCCTCCTAGTATCTCTTCCGCCGGCTCCGTTCGACCAGAAACGTTATATTGCCTATTATTATGAATGCCACGATCACAAGATGAGCGGTGACCTGCGGCCCCATAGACGTACTTGCCAGTCTGGATTTCTGCATGTATTCAGGATATGCCTGGATAAGCGCATATTCGTATTCCGCCGCCCCCTGAAGTCCTCCGAGGAACCCGACCATCTGTTTGGGATAGTAGGGGTAAAGCAGCGGAGCCATCACCGCGGTCGTCCCCCCGCCTACCGGGATATCTCCGGGATCCCCTGCAAACTGGACCCACTCCTTGGTCCCGGGGAAACCCGAGCCTAGCCCTAGGATAAGATCGAAATCCCGCAGAGTTCTGATACCTTCCATCATCGGGAACTCATCTATGGATGTACCCTCGATATCGGTCGTGTACATCGCCGTGAAGTCCGACAGCAGCGTGTTAATAAGGCCCTGGTTACCCGCCTTGTACCCCAGATGAATATAGTCAGTTCCGTACCCCTTCTCGGGGAACTCTACGTTTATCAGCTCATCGATCAGTTGCAGTGACTGACGCGCACCTGTAGGCCAGAGCGCCATAAGATAGACCCTGTGCCCTTTTTCAAATGCATGCCGGGTAAAGGCATCGGCCATAGGCTGGTTCTCCGGCGCGGTGCTGGGTCCGTAATCGAAACTCATAAGGATCTTCGAACCTGGAGGGAGATCCTCGGTCTTATCAAACAGTCGCTGGACCAAGGGACTGGTTGGTATCGAGGTGGTGTACTTCATTATTAAGGGAATGATCACAGCAAGGGCGATCATGAGGAAGATCCATCTTCTGTCCAGGGTGCCAAGTTTCTCGAAGAATGTTACGTTCTTGCTTTCCTCTGCCATCTTCCTTTAGCCTTTGCCCTCGCTGCCTAAGTACGATCTTTCTATACCAAGTATCAGCCTCAATGATGTGGAGACGATTCCAAGTGCAATTCCAATCATTATTGCCCGCTGACCTGCCATATTAGGGACCGAAAGAACCCAGGTGCTCAGATTCGGGATATGCAGAAACTGGAGCGGCTTGGGCAACCAGAAGGTCAGGTAGTACCCAAGCGGAGTCGGTCTTATAAGAATGATGAATGCCGCCACCAGCAGAATGGTCGCCTCTCTGGTCTTAGCTCTGAAAGCCCTGTAAGAAGCAGATGCGACAAAGAAAGCAAGCAATGAAAACATCGTTGCCTGGAGAGGCTGGAACGCTGCATCGTAGAGGTAATTGAACAGACCTCCCGCCCCCTGGTAGTCGCCGGACCAACCTCCGTCGACACCGATCTTGAGGAGACCGGCTCCGAGCATCAGACCGAACCCAGAGACAGTAACGATGCTGTACTTCCAGTCCAGGCGCTTGTCCTGGATTTTCCTCAGATGAACCTTGAGAAGGTTGCCACCACCCAGGATGAACGCAAAGACGGCTATCACGTCATAGAAGATCGAGAAGTTACTGTCGAGGCCGTGAAAGGGATCGTGTGGTATGAATATCGCGAGGATCAGAGAGATCCCCACGATGAAGGTGATCATAAGAGGTATGGTTCGCTTCACCTATCGGCCCCCTCAGAAATTCAAACTGAACAGCCTGCGCAGCCATTCGCTTGCTGCCGTCAGCCCGTCATTACCTGTTATCGCGGCTAGTGTTGCAACTCCTACCCCGACAACTATGAAGATCATCGCGATGGCCTTGCCCGCATCTTGTCCCTTAAGGCTTCCCATCATCTTCTTGTCCTTCGATAAGTACGCGCTTGCGGCAAACAACTCCTCGCCTATCAAGGTATAGTCACAGGCTGCAACAAAGAACGGCAGCTGCGTCGGCATTGCCGTACCTGCTACCTGAATAGCACCGATCGAACTGCCCGTCTCCGCAAGTATCAGGGACTCGGCAAAAAACGCACCGAGATAGAAGCACGCAGCCGGCTTCTGCCGTACCATTATGCCGTCAACCGCCGCAACGTATCCGAATTGCTCGTCGGTTATGTAGTGGACGATGTCATCGTTATAAAGATCCGGTCTTCCGGCTTCAAGATAGGCCTGCTTCACGGTCTCCCGCCCGACACTCATCGTGAGCGATCGCGATACGGGAACATCAAGTTCCGTTTCATACGTAGCTGTACGTTTGGCAATGTTGCTGAGTATGGCGATTCCCGCCACGGTCTGCACGTTATCCATGTCCTGGATGCCCGGCACAAAGAGAATCGACCGACCCATCTCGGTGGCCCTGCCCACAGCTTCATCGACCGCTTCGAGTCCCGCTATCTTCCTGATGTAGAGGTCACTACCAATGGCCCCTTTATATATGTAATAGGATATTGCGATCACCAGCAGGACGGCTATTACCAGCAGATTCGCCCTGGTCCGGTCGAACCACTGTTGGCGTGACACGACGGGGCCCGCCATGATTCGCTCGCTCAATCCTGTCCTGGCCACAGCCGCAATTCTGTAATGGTACTGTGTACCTTCGTCTGCGGTGTTATCGACGAACTGCGTGGTCCCTTTGAGAACCTCGCCAACCATCTCGAAATAACCGGTCGGACCTTCCCCGCGCAGGATTTGATAGCCTGTCACATTGTTCCTTCCGTCGCCATCATCGGGTGACAGACCCCACTCGAGGGTTATGTTCCCGCCATGATCGCTCGGGGTGTCGTAGACCTCAAAATACGCCGGAGGGGGTACGGTGACCAGCTCAAGTACGGCTGCTGAGTCCGTGGGTTCCTGGGCAAAAAGGGAAGCGGGGAGGTGAGATCCTACGAGCAGAATGATAACCAGGACTGCGTACCTGCGCATGTTCCCCCTTCCATCTACGCACACATACTAACCACAATCCCGCCCAGGCTGTCAAGAATAAAGAAATTCCGCGGGCCGTTCGTCAGGCTTGATATCACATGCCAGCCATAGTAATCTCAACTACATGCGGTATATATGTAAGGTATGCGGCTACATATACGAGCCGGACTTCGGAGATCCTGATCACAACGTCCCAGCAGGTACTGCCTTTGAGGATCTTCCCGATGGCTGGGTCTGCCCGATCTGTGGTGCCCCCAGGAACAGATTCGCCCCGATGAAGTCCTAATGGTGGGTCAGCGCGAGAGGATTTCTACGGCGCCTACATCCTCCAGTAGTTGGAAATAGAACTTGAGGAACTCCGGGTTCGTGTACCCGACCTCTGCCGCAACGAGACGGGATATCTCGGCAATGCTCCTCCTGCCGTCTACCCAGTAGAGCGCAAGTGTCTGCATCATGTATGCCCTGCTCTCCTTCTTCATCCACTTCCAGTAACGGGTCCGGCGGGCTGAGCCGACCCGTCTGACCGCGGCACCGGGATCGACCGGGCCGGGAAGGAGTCGCTTGACTCGAAGGTGTGTATACGCCGCGAGCTTGCCGCGGGCCGCGCGGCCCTTAGATTTCGGTTTGAGTTTCTGTGAGGAGGACACCGCAAGTTCCCGGGTAACGCATTGAGTGAGTGCCCTCTCCTCAACCTTGATTCTCGCCTTCAGTTTCTTCGAATCTGGAAGCAGCCTCCCGACCGAAGCGAGTGTGCGCTTGCCATGGTTCAGCAAGGTGTTCGCCTTGTATGCCGGCGTAATCCAGATCGGCGCCTCCGAGGTGGCAAAGGATCCCATCTCATCAACTGTACGCTTTCTCAGAGCCCTGCCCGTAAGCGCTGCCACCTCCACCATCTCCTCTTCACGAGCAAGTGCGCACGTATAGGCATAGGCTCCGGTGGTCACTACGATCTGCCTCAGGACATCAGGAGAAACCTTATCGGGTGTATCTCCGCTCGTGTGGTAGAACTTGTCAGGCCACTGAATCAGCATGGGCGTTGGAACCCCGACCGTCGGATCGGAAAGTATGTAGTGGTCGCTCCCCCCTGAGAACTGCGTTGCCTGCAACCTGAGTGAGACAAGTGAGCTGGTCCCCCCGGGATTCGATCCCCCTGCGAAAGCCTTTCTCACAAAGCTCTCAAGCAGGAACGGGGTGAAGGATGGCGCGGAAAGAGGAGGCGCCTCAATACAAAGCGTTGCCCCCGTCACGTCCTGATCTTGCCCAACCATGTCGAGGTTGAGTCCGAGGAGCAATCGTTCTCTGATATTGTGCTCCCGTGAGAGAAAGGCAAATGTTCCGGTCATTTCGGGAACGATCAGGAACCTGATTCCGTATCGAGGTCTCGGGAGCTCACCGCTTTCTATAAGATTTGTCATCACCCGTTGAGATTCAAGTAAGGCAGCCACACCCGAAGCATTGTCACCGGCGGATGGTTTGGGATGACACAGATGGGCGACCACAACGATCTCAGCGGACTCCTCACCCTTTACAAGCGAAGTCACAACCTCAAACCAGCCGGGATACGTCTTGCCTTCGACAAGCGCCCATGCCTTGACTGGTTTCTTCTTCGACTCCCGCGACGTCAGGTATGAGACAATGCGCTCGCCATCCTCAGGTGTGAGCACAAATCCAAACAGACTCTTCTGATCCCACCAGAAGGAGTTGTACTGACGTATTCCCCGGAGACCCGAGCCTATTCTGAGTCCCGGAAGCGGACGCTGCCTGTAGAGTATTATCCCTGCTACACCCGCATTCAAAGCAGCATCATATACCTGATGCGGAGAGTGGGCATCGCAGATAGCGATCTTACCCTTTGCCTTCCTGAAATCCCTGACATCTCTACCATCCCCGGCATACACGATCTCGGTGGTCACTCCTCTGGATGGTGTTGCGGCGCTGCGCTGAATGAGTGAGATCGGACAGTTCTCGAAGTCAGCCACCTTCCCAGCAAGTTTCGCAGGTCCCGTGATCTTAAGAATACCCCGTTTGCCGGACCACTCGTCAAAAGATGGAAACTGCCAGAAACTCACTCCCGTCTCGGCGGGATAGCCTATCAAACGGGCCTCGGGCGACGTCTCGAGCAGGTTCCCGAGACAGTATTCGGCTGCCTCCCGGTAACCGGGACTTGCCTGGATACGATGGAATTGAGATATGCGTGTCACGTGATCGAAGGCGCGTTCTGCCGACGCCTCAGCCGAAATCTTAGAGATAGTCTTCGCAAACACGGTGTCCCCCTAACCTGATTAGGCCCATGCTAACGGCAGCCGGCACCCCTGGTCAATCACTAATGCCTTGACTTTCCGTACATTCCGCTCTAAATGTGAAAACAACAGCAGACTAGGCTGTGAAATGCTGCAAGTTTTGATTACATAAGCGATGACTGGGTATCACTGTGTTGATTGACCGTAATGGGGGAGGGGATGGCCGCCGGACGAGAAAAATCGGAGGTTTCCCGGCATGATGCTTGCGACAATTATAGTAACGTGAGTGCTTGACAATATGGCAAGTATTATGGTATCCTATAACATGATGGTCTTAGCTATGAATATACCAAGAGACTGAGTAAGTAAGTGGAAGGGGGTGCGAAGCAGGTCAGGAAGACTTAAGAGATCGGTAAGTCAAACGGAGGTTAAGAAAATGAGAGTTTTCGTTGTTTCAGCAATGGTCATCCTGAGTCTCGCAGTTGCTGGAGTCGCCACTGCCGGCATTCCTAATGCAAGTACGTCAACAGTGGAAAGAGAAGGTCAGGGTATTCCGGGTTGCGATCCTGATATCGCTGTTGTTTGTCCTGCAAGCGATATGGGTATGATACAGGTGACTGTAACAGTGAGAAACATCTATGGTGACCCTCTTCCCGGCAAGATAGTGGACTGCTGGGCCATAGAGGTAGCTGGTCCGTTCTGCTGGTGCCCTGGTGAAAGCCTGCAGACGGACACGTCAGACATCAATGGTCAGTGCTTCTTCTACTTCCACAACTTTGGCGGCTGCGGTACGATTCAGTTCGGCGCGCAGAGTGAAACCGTTGTTTTCACTCCTTCTCCGACCATAGAGGTGAGGAGCCCCGACATAAACGGCGACTGCATAGTCAATCTGACCGACTTCATTGCATTCGCGAGCATGTATCTGACAGCTAACCCGTGCGGTGATTACAACTGTGATGGCATAGTCAATCTGACGGATTTCATTGTCTTTGCGTCACACTATCTGCACGTTTGCCCATAGCGGGCGTGATGTAGAAAGAACGAGGCATGGGGAGCCGGCTTATGCCGGCTTCCCTTTTTTCTATCCGGGCTATTCCGGATTAGAGCGGTAGACTCAGGAGTTCTTTCATCAGCGTGGCGTTCCGCGCGGCCTGACCAGCGTGGCAGTTGTTGAAGAAGACATACGTCTTTTTCGCCTTACGTGACATCTCGGTTATCTTGGCGACCCATTCCTTAAGCTCATCTTCACTGTAAAGGTAGTCGTACCTGTCACCGCCTCCGCGACCCCACCAGTTCTTTGCGTTTCGGCCGTGTAGTCTCGCATACCCGATATCCGTAGTCACTTCTGCCACGGGTGGTACGAGGCCCTTGAGCCGCGGCTCGTCGACCGAGCAATATCCGATTCCTCGAGTCGTAAGTCCTTCAAACAGATCATCGGTGATCCACTGGCTGTTCCGGAATTCTACAAAAAGGGGGTATTCGCTCAATTGCTCCTTGATAAACTCAAGGTGAGCCACATTGTCCGGCGTACGTTTGAATCCCCACGGAAACTGGGCAATCAGACCGCCGAACTTTCCCACCTCAATTAAGGGTTGGATCGCATCTATGAAAGTCCTGTAGAGAGGTTCTTCCTTTGAGTATTTATGGGTCATTGCCTGGTTAAGCTTGATCACAAACTCAAATCCATCCGGGGTCTTCTCTTCCATTCGCCGGAGCACTACGGGGTGCGGAATGCGGTAGTAGGTCGAATTGACCTCCACGGCGGTGAAGTGCTTGCTGTATTCCTTGAGCATATCGCCCTTGCGTGTGCCCGAAGGATAGAAGTTCCCGACCCAGTCGGCGAAGCTGTAGCCCGAGGTCCCGACTATTACCTTGCCCGTCACTATCTCACTCTCCCCGCCATCCATTCGACTACTTCACTTCCAATCGAGATCCCCAACCCGACAGCCAGACCGAGCGATAGTCCCCAGAAGGGTCCGACAACCACCGACTGCCCGATTGGTGCTCCCACGGGTCCGAGCCCGCCAACTATTCCCCGGTATATGAGCCCGCCTATGCCGGCAAGTATTGCCGGAGGCACGGTCCCCAGGCACACTCTCCAACCCGCGGCCGAACCCGATGATAGCCCGCGGCCGATGAGTAAACCCACTGTCACGAGTGAGGCAAAGGTTATGAACCTGACCATCCCGAGTGCATTGATCCGGGCCGTGATAACACCCCAGGCAATACTCACCGCCAGAACTGCAGTGATGACATCTCTCCAGGCAATCGCCCTGAAGCCTGATGAAATTCGCCGGACCGGCAGCCACCGTACAGCGAAGACTATACAAGTGGCAACTGCCAAGCATCTGATCATGTTAACTGCCAGATGCCCCTCGAGGAATATGCCCCACATGATGGTCGCCGCAAGAATCAGTATCACCGCGTCTCTGGTTCGGATGACGGTGGAAGCCGACGATATGAGAGAGAATGCAAGCCCGTAAACTATGAAGAAGACGAAAGCCCCTTCACCCGCTATTACACGGCTCCCGAATGGCAGGACACGCCGCAGCATAAGCCCGACGCCGACCGTGGAGAGAATACCGAAGATCGTGAGAACACTGACCTTGAACTCTTTGGGGATTCTTCCGGCCAGGGCAGGCCCTCCTGTCTAGTGCGATAGCTGGATGTTCGCACCGGGAAGGCGCCCAGTCAAGCAGATTTCCAAAGCGGACCTGACCCGGGTGATGCACAAACCTCGCTAGAGCCCGCTAGTCTCCTTCCAGCCTATCCTGATATAGTCCAGATGCTGCTGGATGAAGTATGCTATGGCTTCGCTGCTGTAGAGTATAGCCGGGTTTCCACCGGAGAACGCATAGGAACTCACACCCTTGACAATGACCGCCCCAAGAACCCAGGGCGTACCCGTTATCGTGAAGTCACCTTCAATGTAGATCAGTCCCTTGTAGACTATGTTCCCGCTGACGTCCAGGTTACCAGTCACATAGAGGAGCCCCGTACCGGTACCACCGTTCCACTTGGCATCGGGCAACCCTGCATTGTCCACATACGTTATGCCATCCTGAGGATCGGTAACACCAACATCTCTGAAGTCCGCACCCGCCAGGATCTCATCCAGCTCCGTCTGGGTTATGCCAAGAAACTCGGCCAGGGTGTAGAACTGGTTTGATGAAGAAGTATCGATTGGGGCGGGCTCCCCGGCGAGATCTGTTGTTCCTCTCGTGTCGACGATATCACCGGTCGTCATAACCCCGACCAGGCAGCCGGTTGGCGTGCACCTTGTCCTGTTTGAATTGAGCTCCCATGCCCTGCAGCCGGGAAGCATCGTGAAGATGGGAGTGTCTATGTCGTGGTCATGTCCACACACCGTCACGTTTCCACGCACGTCAACACCTTCATTACAGAAGAGGGCGGCCCTTGCGTTGATGTTCAATGGGAACCTTATTGCTTCTACAAGGATCTCTCTTGCGGCCATTGCGCTCTTGCCGGGGACTGTAATCACTTCCACCGGGCTACCCGATGTGTGGTTCTCGGGCGGATACTGCCCTACATCGTAGAGTACTATCTCCCCGTCTTCTCTGAGGCCGTCATCGTCAAGGTCCTTCCACTTGTGCTCAATCGTCAAGGCGATGTTGGGATCGCTCGCGTCACTGTACTCAAGCCAGGTACCCGCGTCCTGGACCGTAACGGTATGGTCTTCCCCCGAGGCAGCCACGGGTTCAGCCCCGGGCCGCGTCAGGAAGATTCTGGCTTTCCAGTTCGGGTCATACGGTATGGAGTCGTCCCTGATGGCCGCGTTTATCGTCGAGCCGTTCACTGTGACGTTCGTAGGATCCCTCAACGATAGCCTGTAGAGAGCTTCTTCAACACCGCCCTCAGCCACATAGATCGCCTCCGTGTGGAGGGTCTGGTGCTTGGCAATGTTGACATCGGTCCTGGTCAGGAAGGCCAGTGCGCTGCCCAGCGCGAATAGTGCTACGATCGTAAGAATCGCGATCACCAGACCGGTGCCACGCTCGTTGCGGCAAGTCATGGTATTCCCCCTAGTTATTGTCATTGAAGAAAACTACGACATGGCCCTGGCTGAATGATGTCCTCGTACCCACCGCCATATCGTACGCATAGTCCTTGTTGAAATCGCTGACAGTGAGCGTGATCGCCTCACCTATATCGGCACTCATCCAGGCACTGCCGCCGGACGGCATATAGCCATAACACTGCATTACTGCCAGGGCCCCGGAGTAAACGTTCGCCCGCTTCAGGCCCACCGCGATGTCCGGATATATGTCCCTGTCCATACGATTAACGCCAAGGGTCAGAATCTCACCATTGAACCGTGCGGTGTCGGATGGGGCATAGGCGCCCATACCGGTGTCTACCCCGAAAGTTCCATCGCCGTTATTAAGCCACAGCTCCACTATTCCCGTACCAAGGCCTGTTGTTGTCCCTGCTATTATGTCCAGGTCACCATAGGAATCCTCAAGCATGTCATAGAGAGCAATCGAGTTTACCTCTCCGGTCGCGTCGATCGTCCCGAAGTACGTAAATCTCCCGTTGGGGGCACCGTTGTCCCTGAAGATCTCGATCTTCCCCGTGTTCACCCCGGTCGCCGTACCGAGTACAACATCATGGGAATGACTCCCAACCACCTGGCCGATCCCAATCGACATCACCGACCCTAACAGGTGAGCTCCTGCCATCTGGTATACATCGCTCGCAGTGTTCGAGAAAGTGCCCGAGCCATCATTGAACCATACTTCGAACCTGCCCTGGTTGGTCAGGTACTCGGTGCCTATGATGGCATCCATGTCGGCATCTGCATCGATCGGGTAGAGCACTGCCGACAAGACATCAGCAATCCCATTTGAAATGAAGAAGCTGTTAGGGGTTGTGGGCAGCACGCCTTTGTCGTTGCCGCTGCCCTGGGTGATCCACACAAGTACCTTGCCGGATGCTGATGTGAGTCCGGTTATGACATCGTTCCTCGAGTCACCACCCAGATCACCCATGGCTATGGAGAGTATGTCCTCGGTGGGCGTTCTGTTGTACCAGGGATTCTGGTCGAAGACGGCAGAATTCGGCGTACTCTGGTTCTTCCACTCGTTCTTCCAGATATTCAGGTTACTTATACCCGAGACATACTTGGTACCCAGCAATATCTCCTTATCGTTGTTGTTATCACCCGTCTCTCCGAGGTCTTCGGAATCTATGCAAAGAGCACGCTGGGTCTGCCCGAGAGTTATGACGGTGAAGTTCAGGTCCCCTGCGAACATGTCACCGAAATTGACTGTAACCGTCGTGTCGGGCACAATGACAATACCGGTTATGTTGTTTATGGTAGTGGACATATAGCCCCCCAGGTCCTCTTCAGTAACATCATAGGTACCCGGCACCACCGTGAAGGAGTAATCCCCGTTTGCATCGGTGACAGTGCTGTCTCCGCTGCTGAGCATGATGGACACACTCGAGATCCCCGGTTCACCCGCATCGATCACTCCGTCGGAGTTTGAATCGTTAAAGACCTTGCCTGCTATCGTTCCTGTCTCGGCCACTGCAATCAAGCCGAAATCCACCATGGCGGTGTCTCCCTCTGCGGTCAGGGATCTCGTTACCGAAACCGGGCCAATTGCCTGGTACCCGGCAGGTACCTCCATGGTTATGGAATAGGAGGAAACCGGAACCAGGAAGAGGTAGGCCCCTCTGTTGTCGGTCGTATCCCTTTCGCCGGTGTCGAGGTAGATCTCCACATCGGGGAGTCCAAAGCCGGTCAGCTCCGGTCCGGCCCCAAGGTCCTCATACTCCCACACCCTGCCCAGTATTCCACCGTACCCTCCGATTGCCCGATCTCCGAAATTCGCTGCAACCACCGTACCTTTGGATGCAGTAACCGCAACTGCATTGGGCGTGGTCGAGGTGTAACCCACCGGGTCGGTCTCTGTAACCGTGTACACCCCGGGTTCCACCCGGAACACAAATCCCCCATTCGCACCCGTCGACTTCCGGGCACCGTTGTTAAGCCTGACGGCCACACCTGATAGACCCGGCTCGCCGGCTTGCCAGGTACCATCCCCGTTTAGATCATCGAAGACAGCCCCTTTTATGTAGGTTGTAGTTCCGCTTTTGCTCCTTCTCACGTTGACCTCGGAGGTCATCACGGTCTCTCTGAAGCCATCGTTTCCGGAATGCCTTGAGTCAGGCGATCTGGCCGCTCCCGTCGCCGTAATCCCAATGCGATTGACTCTCCCCAGGTTGCTCGATGACACAGCGGTGAGGGATGTGATCTCGGCGTCTTCAAGCACCCCATTTCCGGAATTATCACCCCACAAACGGTCTGGCGTTGACGTGCTGTCATCATGGTCATACCAGTATGTGAAGAGTGGGTGGGGGTTGGTGCCATCGGGATACAGATCGGGTCCTCGCAACAGTGCAAGGGGTTCGTTGGCGCCCCCGTTGGAGGAGCCGTCAAAGCCGTAGACCTGCCTGAGTACAACGTAGTCATTCGGGTTCTGCGTGTCCTCTATCGTATCATCGCCCTTGTCATTTGCATCGACGACGCCATCGTTGTTGGAGTCCAGAGTGAACCTGATCGTCTCTGCCCCGGTCTCAAAGCTTCCGGAAGGTGAATAAAGAACCGTCCCGGAGGGTGGGACCGTCAGTGGCGATGACGAAGTATTGATCGCAGCCGGATAGCCCGGTGTACTGCCCTGATCAGGTACGGGATCGATGTTGGCGTTGAAGACCACATCATAAGGGCCGGCGTGGGCCAGCGATGTCTGCCCGTTCCCGATGTCTATCCCGTAACCATTGCTCCTCAGGTCCTTGACAAGGTTGTCTACGGCCACCCTCGCGTTCTGCTGGGCCTGTGAATCGAGATCGGCGATCCTTGAGGACCTTCTGCCGCCGCTAAGAACAAGCATAACCCCACCGGCAATGATCACCCCCACTACCAGCACTACAAGAATTTCGACCATTGTAAAGCCCTTGTCATTTCTCATGGCATCCCTCACATTGCTATCGTCAACCCTGTTTGTAGGTCACCACCATTATGTCCCTCGTGGTTGTCCCGTGAGGGTAGGTGACCTGCACTTCAATCTTCTTCATCCCTGTCATTGGAGTATTGTCGGTAATCGTCCAATACCTGTTGAAGGTCGTCCGGATGGGGTTGCCGGAATCAGTGTGCGAGCCGCCATTCAAATCAGCGTGGCTCGATCGGGCACTGATGAGTTCCTCCATCTTTTCCTGAGCAAGATCGGTCGCAACAGTTCTCATCCTGCTCTCATTGAGGTTTTGTGTTCCGAGCGGGAAGAGCCCCGCAACCCCGAGAAACGCAATGCCCATTATGACGCAAACCACCAACAGCTCTATAAGGGTCATCGCTCTCTCATTGCCGAGTGTTCCAATCAGTAATCGTTTCATTTACAACTCACCTCACGTCGGATTTATCCGCCAAACGCGTAGACATCCGTAACATAAACCAGGCCTGTGGCAGCAGTCAGATCAATCCGCCTGGCCAGATCCCGTGTATTCACCAGCACTACTGAGCCTGTTTCACTCGCCGCCCCCGACGGGCTGAAAGTAACCTTGTCACTCGCGAAGGTAACATCGTCTATTGTCACTCTCCTGGGCACATCGTATGTGCCCGACCTGGTCTCACCCACATCGTAGGTGCCGTCACCGTCGACATCCTCGTACAGGTAGTAGGTACCATTGACGCTGTCGAACACGACCACCACATCGTTGGAGGTGGCAACGGCTCTCTGCCGTGCGAGTTTCAGGGTGCCTGAAACCGCCTCCGACCCTTTCATGAGATTGACTGTCTCGGTGTGCTGCCTGAGCGAGGGTATGGATGCCGCCAGCAGTGCTGTCATGATAGCGACGACCACAAGCAGCTCGATAAGCGAGAACCCGGCTTCGCCGGTCCCGATGTATGACCTTCCGCGTGGTTTCATCTGATCTCTCCTAGTTATACTGATTCCACTATGACACTAGCTGTCATGTTCTGTTACCTGCACATGGTGTGCCAGAAGAGGCCTGGAAGACCCCTTATTTGACACCTTAACTCATTGGTTTAAACGGCGTTAAGAACAGGTTTCGAAGGGCTTGAACGGGGCCGGTTGGAGCATTGCAATACGCGAATATGGACTGCAGAATGCACGGGCCGACTGACTATAACGTTGAATTTAGGGTCTATTCATGCTATTATTATATAGGGTTGGGGAGTCACCGGGACGATATTACTATGGGAGGGGAGGAGTCATGAAGACAGCCTTCGGATGTGCTTTAGTGCTCGTAACACTCCTGGGATTGACCGCCACGGGTGGCCTTCTTGCTGAAGAGGCTGAAGTCGCCCCGTCGAAGGAGGCTGCGGAAGTGAGAACCCAGGAGGATAAAGATCTTCTTTCGCAGCGCAAGGTCGTTGCAAGCGAGCTGGAAAGACGGCAGTTCAGGATAAAGTGGTGGGCAGCCCATCTGCCGGACGATATGAGAGATGTTTACGATGAATACGGCTATCCGTCCTCAAGATACAGAGAAGAGGTTATGGGTAGGCTGGTGGAGAGGTGGACCTACCTGGGGCAGGGCCGGCGCTTCGCCTTCAAGGACGGGCAGCTCATAGAGGAGCGGCAGTTTTCCCCGGGCACCTTCAAAGGTGACATCTCCCGGGCAGTCAGACCTTAGGTCACCAGCGAAGCTCTTAGAACTCGACCTTCGCCTTGACCGCGGCCTTCTTGCCGTCGATCGTCAGGGCCTTATCTTTCCTGTCATCGATAGTGACTGATGTAAGCACCCTGATCGCACCCTGTTCGAAGCAGCTCTCGTGCATCTGCTTTACAACATCAAAGATGCTGGCGAGATCTCCTTCAAGACAGGTTCCCATCGAAGACAGCTCGAACTTGAGTCCACTTTCCTTCGCGATGCCAACGGCCCGTGCCACATAGTCACTTATGCTCGGACTGTCCGTCCCAACAGGCACCACGCTGATTCCAACCACAGCCACAGGAAACACCTCCCTTCAGAACTTCTCCCAGTGAAGCACCTCCGACAGGGGCCGCTTCCCATGAGGTTCGGCCTTCTCTGCCGGATAGCCCACGGCTACGAGGGCAACAAGCTTCAGACCGGCCGGGACACCGAGGAGCTCCCGCAAGGGCTCGGCGTAGGCCTTCTTGTAACCCGCGACCCAGCAGGCACCGAGGGCCAGCGCGTGTGCGGCAACGAGTATGTTCTCGGTTGCCGCCGAGCCGTCTTCAATATAGCGCTTCACGTTCTTAGCGAAAACCACCACACAGGCGCCTGACTGCGCAATGAACTTGCCGTAGTCGGTCAGGTCGGCAACCTTCGCCAGCATGTCACGCTCGGTAACGACAATGAACTCCCAGGGCTGGAAATTGTTGGCGGTCGGGGCCAGCCTGGCAGCGTCGACGATCTCCTCAAGCATCTCCCTCGGTACGGGCTTGTCCTCGTAGGACCTGATGCTTCGTCTTCCCTTCAGTGCATCGATCGCATCCACCTGGAAACACCTCCTTCCCCACTCTGCCGCTACCCATAATAGACCCTTACGATCGCAACTCAAGTGCAAAGAGGAGGTACATGGAGGAACCCGGGGGCGACCGGGTGCCAGCGTTAGGTCCTCTATTTATAGAGAGCCTTTATTGTTCCCCAGGTTGACGTTGTGATCGCCGCTCCCCCGCTGTTGGGCACATGCGGACTGAAAGCATCCTCAAGCCCCGCATCAGAGGCGCTCATCCATGCATCCGCACAATCCGGAAACCTCATAATCGATTCGTCGCGTCCACCTTCACCGCCGTATGAGTGGATGTCAACAAGTGAGGCATTGCTGGCCTCGAGCGATACCACGTCTCCGCTGTTTGACAGGCTCAGACCACCGGAAGAGGCCGTGAATACCCTTCCGCCGAATCCGGTGGGAGTGCCGCCACCGAAGACGGTGACAAACTCCCCCGGAAGTACAATCATCCCCGTATCCGGGAACTCATGTCTCACCGACGTCCCATCACGCAATCGCCAGCCCGACATGTCGATTTCGGTCGGGCCGCAGTTGACGATTTCGATGAATTCATCATCGGATGCATCACGCTCACCGTCCCGGTTGGTGTCACCGGCCAGGTCGGCAGGTGGATCGGCGAGTATCTCATTCAGTCGAACCTGCAATCCCGCATCCCGGACCCGGTACCCCATCCGCGGTGAGACCGTGGAAGACACAGGGTCGAGAACTGACACCCAGTAGTAGACGGTATCTCCGGTCATACATGGAAGAATCGTATACTTCCAGGTCCCAAGATCGTCGGCCCCGGATACGAGACCCATCTCCGGTTCCTCACCATCCTCGAGGTTGATGACATACGCAAGCAGCACCTGGGATATACCCGAGGCATCACCTGCCTCAACTATGATATGCGTGCTGTCACCTGAGGCCGGAAATAGAGGGTCCCTTCCGATCACGAAGATGTGTGGCGGCGGATCGGAGGAGTTGGATGCTCCCGGTGTGGGATCCGAATCGGTCCCGCCCATCGGCAGGAAGTGGTCGAACAACTCCCAGCTACCGGTTGCGTCGGGGAATCTCCCAATCGCGACATCATAACCTACGTCCGAGGATGAGTACTCAAGGGAATCCACCATGACAGTGTCACCGGCCGAAACCTCCGCAAGCCAGACGATGTCTCCACTGTTGTTGAGGCTTAAGCCTACCGCCGGATGCCCGTTGTCACTCTCCCATGCTACAGCATCGCTCCCGTAGACAACCCTGCAATCACCGGGAGCGAGACTGCCGGAGAACCCGAAGACCACGGCCTTGCCCTCGCCGTTTAGAAGCAGGCAATCCGTTAGGTCGTAGGCTGTACCACCGTCATTCACGACTTCGACCCACTCATCCCGCTTTGAATCTGCGTCAAGATCACCATTCCAATCACTTCCGGGACCGGGCAGCACCTCGTTGAGTCGCAGAGAAGCAACTGAAGTTCCGGGTGAAACTACGGAGGAAACCAGGAAGGATACCATACAAAGAAGCAAAGCACACCGCATGTCCACAACCTCCCCTCACAAGCTTTGCCGGTTGAAATCCTATGTCACTGCTTTGAACCTCTCTCTCTTAGGTCATCACCTCCTTTCGCTTGAGGTCCGGCGAGGAGTCTATACCGGTTCGACCCCGGTGTCAATTGAAAAAACTGTGTATGTCCCGGGTCGAATCCCATATATTTAGCTGTCAGGTGCCTATGAACCTTAAACGACGGACAGAATCACATCACAAGTTTGCTGCAGAGGCCTCTCTGCGTTTACTGCTGTCTCTCTCGTTCTGCCTGGCCGTGGCCTGTGGAATGTCCGACGGGCCCCTGAACGTAGTTCTCATAGGCGTTGATACTCTCAGACCCGACCATATGGCCGCCTATGGTTACAGGCATGACACCATGCCCAATGCCGGTCGGCTGGCCACCGAGGGAGTGCTTTTCGAAAACACGGTGGCACCGTCACCCTGGACACTTCCTTCGTTTGCAACGATTTTCACATCACTCTACCCGACGCAACATGGGGCGGTGCACTTCCGTAATACGATAAGAGACGAATGCCCCACGCTTGCTGAATTGCTCAAAGCCAACGGCTATGCAACCTACGGGGTCATAAACGCACCGTACCTCAAGGCCAAGTACAAGCTCAACAGGGGCTTCGATTACTACAATATGACGCCTATCGATGGCCGTAACGCCGAAGGTACGACCTCGGACGCTCTCGACTGGATTGACATGCGCGGCGATGCACCGTTCTTCCTTTTTGTCCATTACTTCGATCCCCACCTGCCGTACTGGCCACCCGCACCATACGACACCATCTTCGACCCGGATTACAGCGGGCGGCTCCGGAATACCTACAACCCCAAGCGGCTGCCCGCGATGCGGTTACGCAACTTTGACGAAATGAAGGCGGTATCCCAGGATGACTGGGATCACATCCGGGCGCTCTACGATGGCGAGGTCGCGTTCACCGATGAAGCTATAGGAAACCTTCTTGGAGGTCTTGAAGAGAAAGGGTTGCTCAAGAATACCCTGATTGTGTTCTTAAGCGATCACGGTGAGGAGTTCTTCGAACACGAGGGGTTTGAGCACGGACACAGTCTCTACGATGAACTCCTGAGGGTACCAATGATATTCTCCCTTCCGGGCAGGTTGCCGGAAGGTGTGAGAATCAGCCGCCAGGTGCGGCTTGTCGACGTCGCACCTACGATCCTGGATCTCCTGGACCTCGAGCCGGGCCCGCACTTCGAAGGAGTGAGTCTCAAACCCTTGCTCACGGGTGAGGGCAGCGTGGTTACCAACACGAGTGCGTTGCTTCCGCCTGAGATCGCTTATGCCGAAGCCATTCTCTACGGTACCGAGCAGAAGAGTGTGACGGCCTATCCCTGGAAATTGATCTATGACATGATGACAGCGAAGCGAACAGGCTTCAATCTCGCGGAGGATCCCGGGGAGTATAACGACCTCTGGGAGGTGCCCGGCCAGTCGCTCAGTCTGCTTGAGACGACACTTTTCAGGACCGTGATCAATATGTCGGATACCTGGTTCGTTGAGATGGTTGGTGGATATGAGGAGCACGCATTCGACCTCTCTGTAAACTGCGAGGTGGCACGCGGATCAGGCCGTCTGGATCTCCACAAGATCATCCTTGCCGATGGGACCCTCATGAATACCGAGGATGTTGAAAACGCGGAGATCGGCAATTCAACGATTGAAATCCGGGATCTCAAGATAAAGGATCCTCTGACCCTTGCATTCAAGTTAAAACGCAAGGATGCGCCGGTAGAGTTCGATTTTAAGATAGACGGCCAACGGGTTGCACAGCAGACTTTCATCGGCAAGGCGCTTTCGATGCCGGTTACCATGCCGTTTACCGACTGGGATTCGGTCGACGATGGTGACAGTAAGGCTGAGCCCGACATGAGACCCAAACCCCCGTACTTTCTCGTGTGGTTGTCCAAGGCCGGTTTCGAGAGTGAGACGGCCATGGAGCTTGACGAAGAGACCGAGAAGGAGCTTCGCTCCCTCGGCTATATCCAGTAGGCTCAGACCCCACAACATGCTATGGCAGGGCTTTGACAAGCTTTTCCATCTCTTCGAAGGTATTGTAAAGATGGGGTGAGACCCTTATGCGCCCCTCGCGGGCAGACGTTACGAATCCACCTTTGAGAAGCCGGCTGTGTATGGCTTCTGCCTTTTGCTTACGGGGATAGAAGGAGACTATGCCGCTTTTCTCACCACGCTCCCTGGGACTGAATATCCTGAATCCCTCGCTTCGAAGAAGATCGCAGAGGTGATCGGTTATAGCGATCACCCTCGTCTCTATATCTTTTATTCCCAGTGAGTTAATGAGTTTCAAGGACTCAAGAAGACCTGTGATCCCCAGGAAGTTGCGCTGTGCCGACTCGTAGCGGCGGCTATCGGGGAAGAGCTTGTAGTTGAATTTGTAGTAGTCCTGCCAGCCGACGACCGACATCCAGCCCGGCATGGGGTGCGCGAGTTTCTTCACAACCCGGGACGAACAGTAGAATATCCCGGACCCCTGCGGGGAGAGCAACCACTTGTGTCCGCCGGCTGAAAGCGCGTCGATCCGGCATTTCTTGACATCGAGATTGAGCGCACCGATACCCTGAATACCGTCAACCACCAGATATACACCCCGCTTCCGGCACAGTTTCCCTATGACCTCGAGATCGTTCCGGTAACCGCTTGAAAACTCGACGAAGCTGATGGCAACGACCCTGGTCCGTCTGTCGATAGCCCGTTCGATGTCCTCAACGATGATCCGGCCCTCGCGCTCCGGCACAAACTTGATGCGGACCCCCTGATCCTTGAGCGATAGCCACGGGTAGACGTTGGCGGGGAACTCGACCCTCGGAAGCACCACGTTGTCACCCCGTTTCCAGGCGACTCCCCGGGCAAACAGATTGAGCCCCTGGCTTGTATTGGTCACAAACGATATCTCCGACGGTTTGGCCTTCAAAAGCCTGGCTGCGTGCTTCCGGGCCTCTTCGGCCCGTTTCTCCCATCGCCACTCCGCCAGGACTCCCCGTTCGACCTGCTCATCCATCTGTTTTCTGATTGCATCACGCACCTTGACAGAGAGCGGTGATACCGCCGCATGGTTGAGGTATGCCAGCCGTCTGGTTACGGGGAAGTGCTTTCTGGCGCTAAGAAACTTATCACCCATCTATCTACCTCCAGTCCGATGTTGACTATGCTACCCCGGCACCTGCTGGATGTCAAGCACTAAAGTCTGATAGATTGAGTTTATTAAGGAGAAAGTTAAAAATATTAAGTTTCCTATTGACAATATCAACAATGCCTGTTATATGATTGATCAGGAGGATCAAATCAGAATGAAACCACGAGGAACCATAGGCAAGTGTCCCGTATGCGATGAAGCCCTCAGAGTCACCGAGCTTTCATGCCCCTCATGCAAGACCAAGATCGTGTCGGATCTCAGAACATGCCAGTTCTGCAATCTGAGACCCGACCTCCTGGTATTCCTGCATGCTTTCTTAAGGGCCCGTGGCAACATTAAGGAAGTAGAGCGAGAGCTCGGTATATCCTATCCCACGGTGAGGAAGCGGCTTGATGACCTCCTCCGGAGCCTCGGTATGGAAACCGGCCCCACCCGCGGCAGCGACCGGAGGCTGGAGGTGTTCGAACAATTGAGAAAGGGTGAAATAAGCGTCGATGACGCAGTCGATTCACTGGGAAGTGGCCTGAAGGAGGATTGAACCGATGGACGAAGAGAGAATGCAGATTCTGAAAATGGTTGAGCAGGGCAGCGTCTCGGCGGAGGATGCGGCGAGGCTCTTCGACGCCCTCGAGGAGACACCGGAAAATCAGGACAGACAGGCAGGCGGCAAGAAACTGCGGATAAGGGTCACAGACAGCGAGACCAAGAAGAAGAAGGTCAACCTCACGATCCCGCTCGGTCTTGCCAAGATCGCGGCCAAGTTCATCCCGCCCAAGACCAAGCGGAAACTGGCGGATGAAGGTGTCGATGTTGACACTGTCCTGTCCCAGATCGTATCGGAGAATATAGGCAAAGTAGTTGATATTGAAGCAGATAATGAGCTGGTAGAGATCTCAATCGAGTGATGGCTGCTGAAGAAGGCCGGATGCAAGGCACGCGAAGCTCCGAGGAACGAGGCGTACAGTTACGTACGTCGCAGTGACGAGGGGCAAGCGTACCGCAGCAGATGGGCATTCTTCAACAGCCTATCTTGGCTGCTTCCAGGCCGGCATCCATAGCCCGCGGGACAAATCCCGTGGCCCCGGTGTATTTCCCGGTGTTCAGGGTAGAATCGAGCGGCCGCTTGGCATCGTAGGGGAAATCCCGCATATTGATGGGAACCAGCAGAGCCTCATCATATCCGAAGATGCGGCAGACCTTCCTGCCAAACTCGTGCCGGTTAACGATCTCAGGCCCGCCGATGTGGTATATGCCGCTTAAGTCCTTTTCGATCGCGATTATCACTGCCCCGGCGAGGTCGTCTATGAGAATGGGGTTCCGCAACTGATCGGTGAAGAGCTGCATCTTCTCCCCTTGTTCGAGATTCTCGAGTACCCGCGACAGGAAGGTCTTGCTTACGGGGCTTCCGAACCCGTACATGAGCGAGCTCCTGACCACAAGCGTACCGTCCAAGAGCCCAAGTGCGGCCTCCTCGGCCCTGAGTTTCGACATTCCGTAAATGCTGAGCGGCCGGGGCACCTCCTCTTCGGTGTAGCTTCCCTTTGCACCGTCGAAGACAAGATCGCTTGATGCATACACAAGTCTCGCCCCGATGGTCCCTGCAACGCGGGCTATCTCGGAGGTAGCCTCGAAGTTGACCCTGAATGCAAGCTGCGGATTCTGCTCACACCTGTCGGGCTGCGTGATCGCGGCAAGATGAACGATGATATCAGGTTGGTACAGTTCAAGATGCTCTTTCATGGCCCATTGGTCGCACAGATCGGCCTTGAGACCCGTCACGCCTTCGGGGACATTCGGGTGAGACGCATAGGTCCCGAACACCTCACATCTGCCGGCGAGAGCCTTCGAGAGTACCCAGCCCACCGAGCCGCTCGCACCTGTGATCATTACCTTCGTCGAGGCATCTATGTTCAATTCTGTGTTCCTTCCTGCGGGGCGGGGGACTCTATGTAATCAGCCAGTGGCTTCATGTACCTGCGTTCGATCTTGACCACGACCGACATCCTTCCATCCACCAGTTCCTGGCCGAGGACCGTGCCGTACTTATGAAGGTAGGATAGCATCTTGCCGTCCTTGGGCGGCAGGCTGACCGTGATCTTTTCTTTCCGGCCCAGGGCATCCTGGAGCAAACGCTCCTTCACCGCATCGACGCCCCATCCGTAAAGAGCGCTCAGGGGTATTGCTTCCTCATGCATTCGAAGCGCAAGCTTGAGTATATCCTCGTCCTTTACCATATCCACCTTGTTGAATACCAGGATCTCATGCTTGCCGGTGGCACCGATATCCTCAAGTACCGACCTCACCGTGGCTATCTGGCTCTCGTAGCCCGGGTGGCTTATGTCTGCGACGTGGATGATGATATCCGCATCTATCACACACTCAAGCGTAGCGTGAAATGAAGCCACAAGGTGATGGGGAATCTTCCTGATGAACCCGACCGTGTCGCTCAGGAGCACAACCTCTTTCAGGGGCAGCCTGAGAACCCTTGTGGTCGCATCAAGTGTTTCGAAAAGGCGATCCCCCGTTGTCACGTTCGCCTTGGTCACCCCGTTAAAGAGCGTGGATTTACCTGTGTTCGTATACCCGACGAGGCTCGCCTTAACAAACGGGCCCCTCTTCGCAGTCCGGACAGCCCTGTCCTGTTCGAATTTTCCGAGCTGCTTCTTGAGTGTGAACATCCTTCTTCGGATTCGCCGCCTATCCACCTCGAGCTGGGTCTCACCCGGTCCCCGCGTGCCGATCCCACCGCCTGTCCGGGACAGATGCTCCCACATACGTCTCAGTCTCGGCAGGGTGTATTCGATCTGCGCAAGCTCGACCTGCGACTTGGCCACACTGGTTCTCGCACCGAGCGCAAAGATATCCAGGATAAGCTGGCTCCTGTCGATCACGCGGCGCTCTGCAAGTTTCTCTATATTTCGTGCCTGGGCGGGGCTCAAGTCATCATCGAAGACCACGAGATCTATGTCCTCTTCCTCACACACAGCCCCTATCTCTTCGACCTTACCCTTACCTGTGAAGGTGGCGGGATGTATCGATCTTCTCTCCTGGAGGATCCTGATCGCCACCTCGCCGCCTGCCGTTTCCACCAGCGAGGCGAGCTCGTCCATGGACTCCTCGGCATCCTCGCGCCCGCCGCGGCCCTTGAAGATCCCCACAAGCATCACTTTTTCACGAACCTGCAAACCCAATCATCTCCTCTCCTGCAAGTGATCCATAATACTCCGCCGGCGCCGGCTTGTCAATTCGAGGAGCCCTCCTTGCCTTGACGTGACCACCGTGTGTTGATATGCTGACCACATTCTCTAACATCTGAACCGAAGGAGGGCTTACTGATGAGTAGGTTCGTACGTCTTTGTCTCATGGCATTTGCAGTTATCCTGCTGGCATCCGCAGCGGGATCAGAACCCCTGATACGTATCGGAGGGGGCCTTGACCTGGGCTACCCTCAGGAAGAATTCAGGGACAACGTTGACAACACAGGTGTTGGCGGTGGTCTCTTCATAGCGATCGGGTCTACCGACGCACCACTGGCAATCGGTGGATCGGTCGACTTCATGCAGTACGGTAGCGAAGAGCGGGAATCCCCCTGGAGTACCACGATCCCGGATGTCTTTGTGGATGTAAGGACGACCAACGATCTCGTTGCAGCTCAACTGTTTGTCAGGTTGCAGCCGCCCCAGGGGTTTCTCCAGCCCTATGTGGAGGGGCTTATCGGCCTGAACTACCTGTCGACTACGACATCCGTCGCGGACCAGGTTGATCAGAGCGAAGAGATCGCAAGCAGCAAGAATCTAAGCGATGTCGCCTTCTCATACGGCGCCGGTGCGGGAGTTGCGTTCCGGGTTTGGAAGCCCTCAGACGACCCCGATCCGGAGGGCGAGGATGAAATCGGGGACCTGGTCGAAGACGTTGCGGAAGAGGATGACATCGAAGTGGAATCAGTCCGGATCTTCCTCGATGTCAGGTACATGAGGGGTGGCGAAGCCGACTACTTGAAAGAGGGCTCAATCACGATCGACGATGGCAGCGTTCACTATGACGTTCTGCACTCCCGGACCGATATGGTGATTTTCAGGATAGGGGTCTCTCTCGGTATCATGTAGACCCCCTATCGCTTTTTGGTTGACCGGCACACAATATGCAGGTTAGCTTGTCGCAGGATGAAGAGCAGAGTACCACCCCAGCTACGATGCATAATACATGTAAGGCCGAAAGGAGGAAT